>DASXTK010000062.1:0-25478 GCA_036505485.1 Acidimicrobiales bacterium | reverse complement strand
GAGCCCGACATCGTCAAGACCGACGGCTCCCGCATCCTGGCGGTGGTCAACGGCCAGCTCCACCTGACCTCGGCCGAGACCGGGCAGGTCGTCAGCTCCATCCCCCTCCCGGAGGGGATGTATGACGCCCAGATGCTCCTGGCCGGCGACCGGGTGCTGCTGTTCTCCAACTCCACGTCGTACGGGATCCTCAACGACGTCACCGCCAGCGACTCTCGTTTCGCCCCGCCGATGGAGCTGCCGACCACCCGGGTGGTGCAGGTCGACATCAGCGACGACGCCCTGGCCGTCACCGACACCTACGAGCTCGACGGCAGCTACGTGTCGGCCCGGATGACCGACGACGTGGTCCGTCTGGTGCTGCACGCCGACCCGGAGCAGCAGCTGCCGTTCGTGACGCCGGCGACCCCGTCTCCGGAGTCCGAGGACCGGGCCAAGCAGCTCAACCAGGAGATTGTGGACCAGGCCGAGGCCGAGGACTTCCTGCCCCAGTGGCACCAGGTCGGCGCCGATGGTGAGGTGGCCGACGAAGGCCAGCTGCTGGGCTGCGACCAGGCCCACGCCCCCGGCACCTTCTCGGGCTTCGGCATGGTGGCGGTGGTGAGCATCGACCTGTCCGACGGTCTGAGCAGCGGCATCACCTCGGCCAACGGCGCCGGGGTCATGGCCGGCGGGCAGACGGTCTACGCCTCGCCGACCCGCCTCTACGTCGCCGCTCCCGAATGGGTCGATTGGTCGGCCGTGCCGGCGGACCAGCAGGCCGACGCCGCGTCCCAGTACGGCACCGACATCCACCGCTTCGACATCACCGATCCGGCCAAGGCCACCTATGAGATGTCGGGTCGGGTCGACGGCGAGCTGCTCAACCAGTTCGCCATGGACGAGTTCGACGGCAACCTACGGGTGGCCACGACCACCGGTTCACCTTGGGCCGACGGCGATGCCGAGTCCGAGAGCCACGTGGTGGTGCTGGCGCCCGGCGACGGTGCGCTCACCCAGGTCGGCGGGGTGTCGGGCCTGGGTCAGGGCCAGATGATCACGTCGGTGCGCTTCTTCGGCGAGGTCGGCTATGTGGTGACCTTCGAGCAGACCGACCCCCTGTACACCATCGACCTGTCCGATCCGACGAACCCGCAGGTGGTCGGGGCGCTGGAGATCCTGGGCTACTCGGCCTACCTGCATCCGATCGGGGACGGGTTGCTCTTGGGTGTGGGGCAGGACGCCACCGAGGGCGGACGGGTGCTCGGGACTCAGGTCGCCCTGTTCGACGTCCGGGATCCGGCAGCGCCGACCCGGGTGGCCCAGGCCACGGTGTCGAACGGCAGCTCATCGGCCGAGTGGGACCATCACGCCTTCCTGTGGTGGGCCGATGATGGGTTGGCCGCCATCCCGGTCAGTGTCTACGACTACGACAGCTCCGAGAACGGTCGGGGTACCCCGTTCGAGGGACTCGTCGGCTTCACCGTCGATGTCGACGGAGGATCGATCACCGAGCGCGGACGGATCCAGCATCCGTACTCCGACCTGGGCGTCCCCATCCCCCTGCCCATCGAACCTGGTGCGGGCAGCGGGGGTATCGCTCCCGGCGAGCCGACCCCGGGCGGAGCGGTCCCACCGCCGGACATCGCTCCGGAGTACTACCAGTACCCCACGCCCATCCTGCGGTCGCTGGTGATCGGCGATCGGCTGTGGACCTTGTCCAGCGCCGGACTGGCATCGAGCGACCGGGCCACGTTCGGTTCCACCAACTTCGTCCCCTTCCCGGCCGCGTAGGGGCCGGGAAGAGCGGCGAGCGGACACGATCGGACGGCGGCGGCAGGTACCGTCGTTCGATGTGTCCAACGACTCCGGCTTCGACTTCACGGTGGAGTGGCACGGCATGGACCCCGCCGTGCTCGACACGCCGCTGGCCGAGCCGGAGTTCGGTTCCGGTGATCCCGGGGCTGACGAAGCGCCGGCCGAGGACGAGATGGTTGAATCCCCGGTGGAGGAGTCCTCACTCGTCCCGGACGAGAACCCCTACACCGATGGGGACGTCTACGAGGACGCCGACTCCAGCGTCGAGGACGACCTGGACGTCACGGACGTCCTGGTAGACGACGACCTGGACGACGACTTCGACCTCCCCGACTAGCCGTTACGCCGCTCGTCCGGGCCGGCCGATCCCACGCACCTGGTCGGCGTGGACATACCAGTCGTAGGTCGCCCGCAGCCCGTCGGCGAGGTCGATCTGGTGGCGCCAGCCGAGGCGGTGGATGCGGGAGACGTCCAGCACCTTGCGCGGCATCCCGTCCGGTTTGGTGGTGTCGAACTCGAGGCGGGCGGCGGGGTGGACGATGTCCCGCAGCATCCCGGCGATGTCGGCCACGGTGCGATCGACTCCGGTCCCGACGTTGACCAACCCGGGATCGTCGTAGTTGGCCATGAGGAACAGGCAGGCGTCGGCTAGGTCGTCGACGTGCAGGAGCTCGCGGCGGGGCTGTCCGGTGCCCCAGACGGTCACCGTGTCGTCGCCGCGTCTCTTGGCGTCGTGGAACCGTCCCATCAGCATGGGCACGAGGTGGCCGTCGCTCGGATGGAAGTTGTCGCCGGGTCCGTAGAGGTTGGTCGGCATGGCGGAGATGAAGTTGTCGTCGTGCTGGCGCCGGTAGTACTCGCACAGCTTGATCCCGGCGATCTTGGCCAGGGCGTAGCCCTCGTTGGTGGGCTCGAGCGGGCCGGTGAGGAGCTGGTCCTCGCTGATGGGCTGGCTCGCCTCCCGGGGATAGATGCAGCTGGAGCCCAGGTAGAGCAGCTTCTCGACGCCGAACACGTGGGAGGCGTGGACCACGGTGGCGTGGATCATCATGTTGTCGTACAGGAAGTCGGCGGGGCGTTCGGAGTTGGCGCCGATGCCGCCAACGGCTCCGGCCACGAGGAACACGAACTCGGGACGGTTGGCGCGGAACCAGTAGTTGACCGCCGCCTGGTCCCGGAGGTCCACCTGCTCCCTTGTGGCCAGCAGCAGGTTGTCGTAGCCCCGGGCCTTGAGCTTCCGGACCAGCGCCCCACCCACGAGGCCCTGGTGGCCGGACACGAAGAAGCGAGCGTTGCGGGGGATGCGGGATTCGACTTCCGCAGGTTGGCTTGCGGCCGGGTCGGGCCTGTCGGGCTCGTTGCCGTTGCCGTTGTCGGGCACGAGATCGGCGCGGGCGGCGGTGTAGGACTGGCCGGTGGCGGCCATCCGCTGCCGGACGATGGTCTTGAAGTCCTTGTCCTTGGTCATGAGTCCTCCGGAGGATCGGCGCGGCGCATGTCCCCCAGCGACGGCGGCGGCGCGCTGTCGAAGGCTCACTGCCAGAACAGGCAACCCGAGGATGCGCTCCCCTTCGCCTCGTGGATGGCCCGGCTGGGGCAGACCACCGGAGGCTCGGCGGCAGGTCGACGCCGCCTCCCAGCCTCCCGACCCGATCCAACCATGTCAAGGAGGTGCAGCCGTACGCTGCCCGGGTGGAAGACGTCCGGCCATCGGTCCTGCTCAGCCCGCCCGACAGTGACGTGGAGGTCGTCTTCAGCGGGCTGGCTCGACCCCACGACGACGAGCTCACCGTGTTCGACGTGGGCATCGTCGCCCCGGGGCTGCAGGCCTCGGCTCATGCGGAGACCTTGTCCGGTGACATCGGCCTCCGACTGCGCCCGCGTGTCAGCGAGCCCGATCACGGCGTCCAGGAGATGACGCGCCTGAGTGGCTTCCTCGACGAGATCTCTGCGGCACCGGCCGCCTGGGTGGGTTCCTTGGGATGGCGGTCGCTGTGTCGGCAGCTGATCCTCACGGCCACCTGCGATCCGATAGGACACGTCACCCTGACCACGACGCTGAGCTCCCCGTCCTCGGAGCCCACGTGGCACGCCTCCGCCTCCATCACCCACCCCCGAGGCGACCTGAAGCACCTAGCCCACCACCTCGCCCTCTGGTTCTCGCAGACCCGATGACCGCCCCGGTAACGCTGGAGCGCGAGGTCGATATGGCGTCCGCCTGATCCTGACTGGCCGCACCGTGGATCTCGCAGCAGTCCGCCCAGACGACGAAAGCAGACCGGACGATCACCCTCCTCTGCGCCTAGGAAGCCCTTACCTCCGCACGTCCATCTCCCGCTGACCCGACACGATGCCCCAGCTGCCGATCCACCGCGGCGTGATGCGGATGACCTCGCGGCTCATCATCTTGAGCGGCGGATCCACATCAGTGAGCGCCTCGGCGGTCCCCCGGATCTCGACGCCACGCACGACCCACGGGTCGGTGGACGCCAGCTCATCGACCACAAGAGCCACGTTCGGGTGGCTCCGGACGTTGCGGAACTTGCGGGTCTTCCCCATGGCGAAACCGCCGATCAGGATCTGTCCGGTTGCCTCATCGATGAAGAACCCGACGGGGTTGTTCTGCGGCCCCCCCGCCCCATCAACAGTCGCCAACCGCCCAAGCCGCTGCCCCCGCAAGAACTCGAGCTCACCAGCAGTAAGTGAAGGAGCCATCCCCCGACCGTACGACTCCAACGTCCCCATCCCAACCACCCGGGCCATCTCGCGCCTCGGGCGCGCACCTTGATCAGAAGCCAGAACGTGTTCGCTCCTGCTGCGCGAGCTCAATGACGAGAGCGACAATCGTCGCTACAGAGCCTGTGACAGTCGCGATCAGCCTCGTGCCGTCGTGCGAGCCCACATGATCCGCTAGCGCCGGGCTGGATTGTGCAGGCCGAACAGGGCGAGAAGTGCGTCATTCTTGGCTCGCTTGTGGGTGCGGAGGTGACAGCCACCGCCAATAGGAGAGCCAGATCTTCGTCGACACGACTCCGCCGTCTCGCCACGTCTGTCCCCCGAACCGACGCGCTCAGTTGGCGCGAAGCACTGCAGATCGGCAGTCATCGATCCCACCGAGGTCGAGCACCACACCGAAGGCCCCCTCGTCTCCGCCTCCGCGGTCCCAGCCTCCGCGCACCACTGCCGAACAGGCCGCTAGCCGACCGACAAGAACATCGGCGACAGGGGCAAACGCCTTCGCTGCTTCACGCGAGAGGTGGCCGATCTGTAAGCCGTCGATGCAGACAGCGACCGCGTTTGGGTCGTACGGGTTAGTTGGTTCGGGGCGCAGAATGGCGACGCATTCGTATGAGTGCCCCTCCTTGGTTCTCCCCCCGCAGAGACGAGCCAGATTGTCCTGGTAATACGACTCCCCCACCACAGGGACGCGGTGGCCGCCGGGAAGCATCAAGGGTTCAGTCACTGTCGCGCCTCCGCCGTTGCTCGTTCCACCGATAGTACGTGGACCGCCACGGCGCGAGACCGACCACCACGCGGATTTCGATCCAACCAAAGGGCCAAGATGGCATCTGGTGCCCGGGGCGGGATTCGAACCCGCACGGTCCGTTGGACCAGGGAGGTTTAAGCCCCCCGCGTCTGCCAGTTCCGCCACCCGGGCCGGTGCTGCCGAAGGCTACGCCGTAGGCACCCGGCGGCGGGGCTATCCCTCGAACCCGGCGAGGTGTCCGTCGCCCCGGAACAGGAGCCGGGTCCCGTCGCTGAAGCGCAACAACGCACGACCACTCAGCGACGCCCCATCCAATCCCTCCAGCTGGAGGAGGTGCTCTCCCGGCTCGACGGCGGCGTCCATGTCGGTCTGGACCGTGACCTCCCAGTCGTTGGGCCCCGGCACCGTCTCATCGTCACGCACCACGACGAACACGTCGGCGTACCGCGTCTCGATCTCGCGGCCATTGACCGCCAGTCGGCCCAACAGCAGCCGCGTGGTCCGCATCCTTGGCAGGCTAGGCGTCCAGGACCACGCGTTTCTCGGCCGTAGCCCCTCGGACCGAACCCGGCCCTCCGAAAATGTCAGACCCCGCGCGGATGATGGGAGACGTGGGAGAGGTCTCGACGTCCTTGAGGTTCGGATCAGCAGCCCGGGTGCTGTCCGAAGCCGCCCGCGCCGAGGGACTGCGGTGTCCGGGATTCCGGAGTCCACCGGCGCTGGTAGGGGTGAGTCGCTCCATCAGGAGGCGGCGTGATGGTGGAGCGACGGTCGCTGTGGCTCTACGCGGTCGGCCGTGGGCAGCCGTACTTGGTGACATGGTGGAAGGGGTGGTTGCAACCAATCGGCTGCGGGGGGTCGCGGCCGACCGCTGCCGGACCCGACTTTGGGCCTGGCTCGAGAAGTCACACGATCCGACGACCGATCCCACCATGCCGCCTTCGAAGTCGGCCGATTCGGAGGCGGCATGAACAGACCGAGAGGACTCAAGAGGTCGCGGTGGCGATGGTGCCTGGTGCCGGGTGCCTCACCCCGAAGTCAGGTGTGGGGAGCGAAGATGTTGAGTGCGTTGCCGTCGGGGTCGTAGACGATCGCGTAGCGATGGCCCCACGGGGAGTCCCACGGTGTGCGGTCCACCTGGTAGCCGAGGTGATTGAGCTTGTGGAAGAGGGCGTCGACCGCGGCGGGGCTCTCAAGCTGGAACGCCAGTCCGGCCCGGCCGTGCGGAGCGGGGTGGTAGTCCGGCGCGTATATACGCACATAGTCGATGTGGTTCCAGAAGATGAACAGCCCGTTCTTCAGCTCGGCCTCGACGTGTGGCTCGCCGAACGCCTCGAGCGGGAACGTGAACCCGAGATGTTGATAGAAGGTGAGCGAGCGGGCCATGTCGTCGACGGTGAGATAGACGAAGGGCACGTTCGCCCGCACATCAGACGCGCGCACCGTGTCCATCGGATTCGGCGGCGTGAACTTACCCGGATCTCCCATCGGGCCGGACCCTACTCCCACGGTGCTTGACCCAGCGATCGGGTTGCGGCTCCGCCCCAGGCATGAGCTGCGAGCTTGGTCGCGTGATCGGCTGAAGAGCCGACGCCAACGACCGAGAGGACCGCTCCTGGCCGGCAGAATCTCGGGCCTGGGGAGCGCTGGCCGGAGCCCCGACCGTCCGGAGATGTGGTTCCCGAGGCTGCGGTCTACCCGAGGATCGGTCCAAGGCCGGGGTCGTGGACGGATCGGGGTGGGACAAGATTCCGATGCCTGGACGGCACCGCGACGGGGCCGGCGATTCGACGAGCGAATTGCAGGCCAGGGGGTTGGCGGAGCCGCCTTGGGGTTCTGTCGCTACGATGCGAGATCGTGGCTCGGGAGACACCCAGGTCCCCCGCGGGGCGATCGGCGACCAAGACCTCGACCACCTCCAAGACGCCGGGGAAGAAGCTGGCCACCCAGTCGAGCGCGCTGCTTCCGGTGCCGGTGGAGCCGGAGCCCGTCGACGATCCCCGCCGCGGCGACGTCGACGAGTGGGGTCGGTCCGAGCACCTGCGGAGCCTGCTCCGCACGGTCACCGACCCGATCTACCGCCACTGGTTCCGGGCCGAGTGGGAGAACTTCGACCGCATCCCTCGGGAAGGCGCGGCGCTGCTCGTGGGCAACCACGCCGGCGCCATTCCTGCGGACGCGGCCACGATGATGCACGGCATCGAGACCGAGCTCGGCCGGCCCGTCTACACACTGGCCGACGAGTTCTTCAAGAAGCTGCCGCTCGTCAACATCTACTGGCAGCGTCTCGGTGGGGTCCAGGCTCACCCCGACAACGCCTATCGCCTCCTGCGGGAGCAGGGTCAGCTGGTCCTCACGTTTCCCGAGGGATCGAAGGGCCCGGGAAAGCACTTCAGCGAGCGTTATCGGCTGCGGCGCTTCGGGCGGGGCGGGTTCGTGGAGATCGCCCTGCGAGCCGGCGTCCCCATCATCCCGGTGGCCATAGTCGGCGCCGAGGAATCGATGCCGATCGTCTACAAGTCTCCGGCCCTGGCCCGGCTGACCGGGCTGCCGTACTTCCCGATCACCGCCAACATGCTGGCCTTCGGGCCACTGGGAATGATGTGGTTCCCGTCCAAGTTCCGTCTCCGGGTGTTGGAACCCATCACCTTCGACGAACCGCCCGACCAGCCCCGTTACTCGCGTAGCAAGATCATGGACACGGCGGAGATGATCCGCCAGCGCATCCAGGACGAGCTCTACGACATGCTGCGCCAGCGTCAGAGCGTCTGGTTCGGATAGGCCGGAACGTCATGGGTCGTCGCGTCCTGGTCACCGGTCTGGGCACGTTCTGGGGGAGCCGGGTCGCCCTCGCCCTGGAATCCGATGCCGACACCGAGGTCATCATCGGGCTCGACACCACCGAGCCCACCGTCGAGCTGGAACGCACCGAGTACGTCCGCAGCGACGAGAGCTACTCGATCCTGGCCCGCATCGTCCGGGCCGCCCAGATCGACACCATCGTCCACACCTTCCTGGTCGTGGACTCCACCCAGATGGCCTCCCGGGCCGTCCACGAGATCAACGTGATCGGGACCATGAACCTGTGCGCCGCCGCCAGCCAGGTCGGTTCCCGGGTCTCGAACGTCGTCGTGAAGTCGTCGACGCTGGTCTACGGGTCCACCTATCGGGACCCGGTGTGGTTCACCGAGGAGACCCCGCGCAGCGCCACGCCTCGCAACCGGGTCGAGCGCACCCTCGTCGAGGTGGAGTCCTACGTACGGGACTACGCCATAGACAACCCGCACGTGAACGTGTCCATGCTGCGCTTCTCCAACGTCCTCGGACCCGACATCGTCACCCCGCTGACCAAAGCCCTGCAGCTTCCGATGGCGCCAGCCATCTTCGGGTTCGACCCCCGGTTCCAGTTCGTCCACGAGGACGATGTGATCCGGGCCCTTCTGTTCGTCCTCGACCGCCAGCTCCCCGGCATCTACAACGTCGCCGGCGACGGGCTGCTGCCATGGAGCGAGGCCGTCGCCATCTGCGGCAAGCGCCGCGCCTACTTGCCGCCGATCGGGACCGGCCTCCTGGCCGGGCCGCTCACACGGCTGGGCATTCCGCTACCGCCGGAGATGCTCGAGTTGCTCACCTACGGACGCGGGGTCGACAACCGCCGGCTGAAGAAAGCCGGCTTCCACTACGAGCACACGTCGGCCGGGGCGGTCGAGGCCTTCGCCCAGTCGTCCCGCCTACGCAGCACCGTCGGCGAACCGCACCCGGCCTACCGCTACGAACGGGATGTCGAGCAGTTCTTCCGGCACTCCCCCGCCATCGTCCGCGACCGCCAGGACTAGAGGCGGATCGGAAGGCCGGCCGCACGGGGAGCCGGCCGCGAGCCATCCGAACGGTCGGGCGCGGCCGGCCCGACGACAGCCGGCGACCAGGGCCGGGAGCGGACGAACGACCGTTGAGCCACCATCGCAGCGCCCACGGCGAGAGCCAGGCAGAACGGCGAGTAGATGGCCAGGTCCAGATGCTCGTAGATGTCGTCGAAGCCGCCCGTGAAGTCGGTGACGACGCCGATCACGCCCCGGAGCCCCAAGACCATGGCAACGCCCCACGTCGCGACCCGTGGCAACGCACCGTCGCTCGTCGCCGTCATCCTCACGGCTCCGATCGCCACAGCGAGCAAAGCCACGACACCCCATGTAGCGCCGGCCGAAGGCAGATCGGCGCCGGGGCCCACGACTCGGTCGGCGAAGGCCTGGTCGCTCCCGCCGGGCCAGCGCCAGCCCAGAGCCCAGGCGGCATGGATGACCGCGCCCGCCGCCAACCGGGCCGCCACGGTCGCACCGCTGACCCGAGCCAGCCGAGCCGACGGGACCCAGCGCTGCCGGCGTCGGTCGAAGCCGTTCCACATCCGTAGCCACAGCGGTTGTCGGGCCGCCTGGCGCACCCGCCCGGTCGAGCTCAGCTCGGCCTGGTCGAAGATGTCCTCGACCTACGCGTCATGCATCGGCCGGATCAGCGGCCACGCCAAGAGCGTCGGGCCCTCCAGCCGGCCTTCCAAAGTGTCGACCAGCCGGGTGCGACCGTCGTCGGCCGCGATCACATCGAAGCCGTGACGGCCGACGAGACCCGGGTCGTCGAAGCGGAACCAGAGCCGCGGCCCAGGGTGGTAGTCGTCGACCGTGTAGTGGATCGAGCCGTGACCACCGCTGACACCCTCGGCAAGCGGACCGTCGAAGCGCACCCGCATGTCGGGCGCCCAGCGCCCGGCCGGCCAGAGCCGGTCGGCCTCGCTACCCAGCCCGTCCAGGAGCGCACCGACCTCCACGGGCGCGGCATCGATGATCCGGGTGTGGACGATGTGCACTGCTCTCATCGGGATCCTCCAGCTTCCTGCTGGCGGCGCGCCTGGGCGCCACCTAGGGCAGCTTCTATTGGCACTTCGCCAACCGAGACGCCCTGCTCGAGGAGGTGCTGGCCACCTGGGAGCGGGAGGCCACCGACGACATCATCGGACAGCTGTCACCGGTCGGGGATCCGACGGAGCGGCTGCGGTTGGTGATGATCGCGGCGATGAACGACGAGGATCCCCAGGCCCGCCACCGGGCCCGGCTCGCTTACAGCGCCTACCTCGGCTGGTTCGAGCTGAGCCGGGCCCAGGCCCACTCGCCGCCGTCGAGCCGCGATCGAGCCGCGATCGAGCCGGCTATCAGCGCACGGTCATCGCCCTGCTGACCGCCAACCTGAACGGCTGACCGCGCCGCGACAGCGACAGCCTCAGTTGCCGTCTATGGACCAATGCCAGGGCTCGCCGGACAGGGGATAGAGGCCGAAGTCGGCGGCGTGGGCCCGCAGGAAGTCGTGGCAATCGTCGCCCCAGCCGACTGCGCCCGCACCGCCGCAGGTGAAGTCGACGGCGAGACCCTTCTCGTGCATCGACGTGCCCGGACGGGCCGTTGGTGGATGACACGACGACGCCGGCATCTGGTAGATGGCGTAGTTGCTGGTGCCGCAATGGGCCCTGCGCAGGGCGACCTGCTCGGCCGTGTCCCGCCAGCCGTCCCCGCACATCGGGAGGCCCTGCTCGGCCGCCAGGTTGAGCATCCCCTGAAGATTGCGGGCGATCACCCCGGCCACCGTGATCGAGCCCAGCCCCTCGGGGCAGCTCACGACGGCCAGGCCACCCTCGATGGTGATGGTGATCGGACCGGTGGGCGCATTGGGGTCGGCGGGGTCGACGCCGGCGTTGACCAGCGCGTCCTCGTCCTCGGCCTGCTGCCGGGCCGCGGCCACCTGGACCGCCAGGTCCGCCGCCGCGGCGGCCAGCCGGTCGGCCAGCGCCGGATCGATATCCCGCAGCGCCTCGATCTCGCCCAGGTCGCGCTCCAGCCGGGTCTCGACCTCGTTGGTGAACCGGGTCTGCTGGCTGACCGCGTCCTCCAGGTCGTTCAGGGCGTCCTGGGCCTCGTCGACCGCGGCATCCGCGCCGTCGGCGGCCTGCTGCTCCTGCGCCTGCTGGTCCTCGAGCCGCCCCTGGGCGTCCTCGAGCTGGGACAGCACATCGGCGTCGGCGGTCGCCTGCATGTCCAGCACGGTCTGCTTCATCGTGGCGTCGACCGCGTTCTCTGCGGTCATCGCCTCGATGGCCCGCTCGGCCGGCGGGCTCATGAACGCCCGGATGACCACATCGTCGGACTGGAGCACCAGCGTGTCGATCTGCGCCTGGGTGTCGGCCACCACCTGTTGGGCCACGGTCAGCGCCGTCTCGGCATCGGTGACCGCCTGCTGGGCCAGATCGAGGGCCACTCGCTGGGAAGCCACGTTGTCGCGGATGTCGCTGAACGCCTGGTTGATGTCCGAGCTGTCGGCCCGCAACGGGTCGATCTGGATCTCCACCCGAGCTGAACCGGAACCATGCTCGTCGTCGGGTTCGTTCTCCTGGCTGGTGCGAGCATTAGAGGCGGTGGGAGCCAGCAACGCCATACCGACGGCGATCGCAACGGCGGCGCGGATCAGCGCGCTGCCACGACGCTTGACCCTCACTGTGCTTCCCTCCCCGGTTGAGCCCGCCTGAATAGGCCCCCGCCCGGACTACGGCGACTCCGGATCGTAATGAACCGGCCGGAGCGTGTCAGGAGCTACACGACGCGAGTGGGAGGCAGGAAGGGACGACTGGGGGCGTGACGGGACGTCGCTGGCCGATCAGTCGCCGGTGGTCGACCAATGCCAGGGTTCGCTGGGCAGGTTGTACAGGCCGTAGCGCTTGGCCCGGGAGGCCAAGAATTTGAAGCACGGGCTCCCATGGCTGCCGATCCCGGCCCCAGAGCAGGTGAAGTCGATCGCCAGACCCCGCTCGTGCATGGAGAAGCCGGGTCGGGCCGTGGGCGGGGAGCACATCCACGAGGGCATGTTCCACACCGCGTAGTCCGAGGTACCGCAATGGGCCTGGCGTAGCTCGATCTGGCGATCACCGCTGCGATACCCCCACCCACACAAGCCGAGGCCGGCGTCACCGGCATCGTCGAGCAGCCCCTGCACGCTCCCGGCGATGTCCCCGGCGACGGTGATCAGGTCGCCGGTGGGGCACATGACGGTGTCGGTCCCGCCGGGAACGGCCCCGATCGAGCCCACAACCGCAGATCCCTCGCCGCCACCGCCGGCCCGCCGGGCCGCGGCGAGCTGCCGGGCCATTGCCGCTTGCTCGGCGGAGATCTGCCGCGACAGCTCGGCGTCCATCGACGCCAGGTTGTCGGCCTCCACCAGCTTGCGGTCGAGCGCAGCTTCGGCCTCAGCGGCGAACGACGCCTGCTGGGCCTGGGCCGCCTGGAGCTGGGCCAGCTCGTCGGCCGCGGTCAGCTTGCGCTGCTCGGCCTCGGCCGAGACCGAGATCTTGTTGGCCCGCTCGTACTCGAGATCCTCGTGCGCCCCCTGCAGCTGGTCGAACACGTCGGCATCGCTGTCGGACTGGTAGTCGATCAGGACCTGCTTCACCGTGGCATCGGAGATGGAGTCCGCAGCGAACGCGTCGAAGGCGTTGTCCGACGGCGGGTGCATGTAGGCCTCGGCCACGAACTGGTCGGCGGCCCGGTTCTCGGCGGCCAGACGAGCTTCGGCCGCGGTCACGGCGGCCTCGGCCTCGATGACGTCCTCGGCGGCAGCAGCGGCAGCCCGTTCGGCCTCCTGCAGCTGGGCGGCCTGCGCCGCCACGTTGGCCTCGAGCTTCTGCAGAGCGCTCTGGACCTCGGCGTTGCGGGCCTTCAGGGCGTTCACCTCGACCGTGACCTCGCCCTTCTTCTGGCGCACCTCGGTCCGGCGCTCCCGGGCGCTCTTGGGCGGACCCTCCTGATCCGGCGTGGCGCTGCTCACATGGGGCAGCGACACCGCCGCGACCAGGGCCAGCACGACGAGAACACGTCGACGCGGCGGCGAGGGAACGACAGGAGGATGGAGGCGAGGCGACAGCAAGTAGTGGCCAACTCACTCTCAGAGCCGATAGGGGCCCGGACGTTAACGAATGACCCACCGTCTGTCACCACATCCGTCCGGCTGGCTGAATTAGTCAGAACATTGTCATTGCCGCCAACCCGGCGATGACGGACGATGCGACGGTGCACACCGTCGTGATCCTCGCCTTCGATGGCTTCCAGCTCCTCGACCTGGCCGGACCCTCCGACGTCCTGCGAGCGGCGACGCTGGCCGGCGTCGATCCGCCCTACCGGCTGCGGATCGCCACACCCGACGGTGCCCCGGCCCGCAGCGAGAGCGGCATGGAGATCGGCGCCGACATCGGGTTGGAGGAGGCACTGCGCAGCCGCGATCCCATCGACACCCTCTTGGTTGTCGGCGGGCTGGGCGTCGACCAGCTGCTGAAGGACCCAACCGTGATCGACAAGGTCGCCCGGGTCGGGGCTCGAGCCGGTCGCATCGCCTCGGTGTGCTCCGGGGCGCTGGTGCTGGCCCGAGCCGGGCTGCTCGACGGCTACCAGGCCACCACGCATTGGGCCTACTGCGATCGGCTGGCCGAGCTGTACCCCGCCGTCGACGTCGAAGCGGATCGGATCTACGTCCACGACCGCGACCGCTGGACCTCGGCGGGCGTGACCGCCGGCATCGACCTGTTCCTGGCCCTGGTGGAGGCCGACCATGGCCGCGAGCTGGCCCACACCATCGCCAGCTGGCTGGTGATGTTCGTCCGTCGGCCCGGCGGCCAGGCCCAGTTCAGCGCCCAGCTCCGGGCCCAGGCGGCACCCACGCCGGCCATCGACGAGGTCCAACGCTGGCTCCCGGACCATCTCGGCGACGACCTCACCGTCGTGGCCCTGGCCCGACGGGCCGGGATGAGCACCCGCAGCTTCGCCCGCGGCTTCCGGGCCGAGACCGGGACCACGCCAGCGGCGTATGTCGAGAGCCTCCGGGTCGAGGCCGCCCGTCGGCTGCTGGAGACCACCGAGCTCACCGTGGCCGCCATCGCCCGGGCCGTCGGCCTGCACCGGCCCGAGACCCTCTACCGCACGTTCCGGCGCCGTCTAGGGACCACACCAGATCGCTACCGCCAACACTTCGGCCTGCGGGCCTCCTGAAAGGACACCACCGTGCAGATCGCCATCGGCTTGTACCCCGGGTTCGCCGCGCTCGACGCCATCGGCCCCTACCAGGTGTTCACCGGCATCCCCGGCGCCGAGGTCGTGGTCTGCGCGGCGCAGGCGGGTCGTCTCGACGACGACGCCGGGCTGCTCCACTTCGACATCGAGCACACCTTCGCCGACGTGCCCACCCCCGACCTGCTGCTGGTTCCGGGCGGCTATGTGACCCGTACCCTGGCCGCCAACGGCGATCCCATCGTGGACTGGATCCGCGAGGCCCACCCCCACACCACCTACACCACCTCGGTCTGCACCGGGGCGTTGCTGCTCGGCGCGGCGGGTCTGTTGAAGGGATTACGGGCCACCACCCACTGGGTGGCCTACGACGAGCTTCGGGAGTACGGCGCGGAGCCGACCGAGCAGCGGGTCGTGTTCGAGGGCCGCATCGTCACCGGCGCGGGTGTGTCCGCCGGCATCGACCTGGCGCTGGCCATCGCGGGGAAGCTGGCCGGTCCGGAGGTGGCCCAGGCCATCCAGCTCGGCATCGAGTACGACCCCCAACCGCCTTACGACGCCGGCGCCCCCTCCAAGGTCACTCCGGAAATCCGCGACCTAGTCCAGTCGTACATCTCCCAAGCCGCGAACTGACTCGTTACTTCCCGTTCACGGACCAGTGCCAGCTTTCGGTGGGGAGGTTGTAGAGGCCGTAGTCGGAGGCGTGGCCGCTCAGCCAGCGGTAGCAGGCGGTCGAGCGGCTGGAGCAGTTGGCGAAGTCGACGGCCAGACCCTGCTCGTGCATCGAGGTCCCCGGACGGGCGGTCGGCGGATGACACTGCGACGCCGGCATCTGGTAGATCGCGTAGTAGGAGGTGCCGCAGTGCGCTTTCCGCAGCTCGATCTGCTGGGCCGAGTCGCGGTAGCCGCCGCCGCACAGGAACACGCCGTCGGCGGCCGCGGCGTCCAGCATGTCCTGGAGCCGGGGAGCCAGGCTGCTGGCCACCGTGATGGACCCGCCGGTGTGGCAGCTCACCGAAGACAGCCCGTCGGGTCCGGGGATGACCCCGCCGCCTCCGGGATCCGCCGGCGGCTGGCCGGCCGCAGCCGCAGCGGCCTCGGCGGCCTGCCGGGCTTCCTCGGCCAAGCGGGCCTGCTCGGCGATCTGGGCTTCGATCTGGCGGGAGAGGTCGGCATCGACCGCGGCCAGGCTGGCCTGCTCGGACAGCTTGTGGTCCAGGGCAGCCTCGGCCTCGGCCGCGAACGCCGCCTGCTGGTCCAATGCGGCCTGGAGCTCGGTGAGCTGGGTCCCCGCCGCCACCCGGGTGGCCTCGGCCTCGGTGGACGCGGCTTCTCGGTTGGATCGTTCGACCTCGAGGTCGTCCCGGGCCTGCGACAGCATGGTCAACACGTCTTTGTCCTGATCGGCCTGCATCTCCAGCACGGCCTGCATCAACGACGCGTCGGACAGGTTGTCGGCCGACAGGGTGTCCCAGGCGTTGTCGGCCGGAGGGAACACGAACGCCTGCACCGCCAGGGCGTCGCTCGCCGCGTTGAGCACGTCGACCCGGCCCCGGGCGTCGGCCACCGCGGTCTCGGCTTCGGCCAGTGCGGTCACCGCCGACTCGGCCGCGGCGGTGGCGCTGTCGAACTGGGCCTGCTGGGCGGCGACGTTGCTCTGCAGGGTGGCCAGGGCCGACTCGATCTCGGCGTTCTCGGCGGTGAGGGCGTCGACCTCGAGAGCCACCTCGCCGGCCCGCTGCCGGACTCCGGCCTGCTGCTCCTCGAGCGTGGGCTCCTGCGCCGGTGTGGCGTCGGACGCATCGGCGGTCGACACCACGGTGACCAGCGTGAGCACGGCGATGGCACGCCGCCATCCCTTGGCCCGTCCTGCGCCCAATGATTTTCCCCCCATGACCCGCCCCCCTGCCGGTGCGATCTGTGGTCAGTGGTCAGTGATCGATAGATCGGTCGTCGTCAGTTTCCGTTGGTCGAGAAGTGCCAGGCCTCGCTGGGCAGGTTGTAGAGCCCGTAGCTCGCCGCGTGATCGTCGAGCCACTGGTAGCAAGGGCTGCTGCGGCTGGCGATCACCCCGCCACCGTTGCAGGTGAAGTCGATCGCCAGCCCCTGCTCGTGCATGGACGTGCCCGGCCGGGCCGTCGGCGGCGAGCACGACGACGGCGGAGCCTCGTAGATGTCGTAGTAGGAGGTGCCGCAGTTGTTCATGCGCACCTGGATCTGCTCCTGGGGGCTGCGATAGCCGGACCCGCACATCACGACCCCATCGGCGGCCGCGGCGGCCAGCATGTTGGCCAGCGGCCCGGCCAGGGTGCTGTCGACGGTGATCGAACCACCTTCGGGACAGGCCACGTCGCTCAGGCTGCCCGAGGCCGATCCCAGCGTGATCGGCGGCGGCGGAGCGTTGGCCGCTTCCTCCGCCCGCTGCCGCTCGGCCTCGGCCAGCGCCGCCAGGGCGGCTTCGTAGGCCCGGGTGTTCATGATCTCCTGGACCTGGGCCGCCAGCTCGGCCTGCCGGGCGCTCAACTCCGCGGCCAGCGCCGGGTCGATGTTCTTCAACGCTTCCGCCTCGTAGAGCCCAGCCTCCAGCCGCTGGTTGACCTGCCCGATGAACTCGGCCTGCTGGCTGGTGGCGGCCTGGAGATCGGCCAGCGCGGCCTCGGCATCGAACTTGCTCGACTCCGCGTCGCGGACCGCGGCGCGCTGGGCGTCCTTCAGGACCTCGAGCTGGTCCCGGGCGTCGTCGAGTTGGGCCAGGACGTCGGCATCGGAGTCGGCCTGCATCCCGAGCACGGCCTGCTTGATGCTGGCGTCGCCGACCGAGTCGGACGACAGGGTGTCGACCACCTGGGCCGCGGGCGGATTGACGAACGCCCCCACGACGACGGCGTCGCTCTGCTGGACCAGAACGTCGATCTGGGCCTCCGTGTCGGTCACCGCCTGGTCGGCGGCGGTCACGGCGATCTCCGCGTTGGTTACCGCGGTCTCCGCGGCATCGAGCTGGGACAGCTGGGCGGCCACGTTGGCCGAGAGCTCGGCCAGGGTGCCGGCCAGGATCGTGGTGTCGGCCTCGGCCACATCGATGTCGATCTCGATGACCGCACGACTGGTGTCCATCTCGTCGCCCGACCCCTGTTCCTCCTGCGCCGGGCCCGCCAAGCCCACGGATGGCGTCAAGGTCGCGACAGCCACGATGGTGGCCGCGATCAGTACTGCCGTTTTCCGCCCACTGCCTGCCGGACGGCGCTTGCCCAATTGTTGTCCCTCCCGCGGATGTCCCTCCCTCCCCAACAGGGAGGTTGTCCGACATCGGACTGTAACAAAGCGGCCGGGGCCTGTCACGAGGGCGAGACGTTTCCGCCATCGGTTCGCCATATTGCCGCACTGTAAGGCTTGAGAACATTCCTAAACGCCTTGAATAGGTTGAAAATTCACTCATTGCCGGAACCGGCGGCCATTGGGCACCGCCAGGCCCGGGTGCCAGACTCCGGCCTCATGGCTGAGCTGCAGACCGACGTCGTGGACGGCGTAGCGACGGTGATCCTCGATGCCCCCGATCGCCGGAACGCCCTGACCCTCCCTCTGGTGAACGAGATCGTGGCCGCTTTCGATGCTCTGGAGGCCGACGAATCGGTGCGGGCGGTCATCGTCACGGGCGCGGCACCGGCGTTCTGCGCCGGCGCCGACCTCTCCCACCTCGGCAGTAGCCAACGGGAGGGACTGAGCCGGATCTACGAGGGCTTCCTCCGGGTCGGTCGCTCACCGCTGCCGACCATCGCCGCGGTCAACGGGGCCGCGGTGGGCGCCGGGGTCAACCTGGCGCTGGTCTGCGACGTGATCCTGGCCGGCGCCTCAGCGAGGTTCGACACCCGCTTCGCCCAGTTGGGACTGCATCCCGGCGGCGGCCACACCTGGATGCTGCGCCGACGGGTCGGACCGCAGACCGCCGCGGCCATGGTGCTGTTCGGCGAGATCCTCGATGGCGCCGCGGCCGAGCGGGCCGGCCTGGCGTGGCGCTGCGTTCCCGACGAGGAACTGTTGACCACGGCCACCGGCCTGGCGGCTCGGGCCGCGGCCGCGCCACGGGATCTCCTGGAGCGGATCAAGCAGACCCTGGGGGATGTGGCCCTGCTTCCCAGCCACGTCGAGGCGGTCGAGCGCGAGCTCGAGCCTCAGGTGTGGTCGATCAACCAGCCGGAGTTCCAGGAACGGCTCGCGGCCATGCAGCGCCGCATCTCCGGTTCCTGACGCCTCACTGGGGGTTGGCCGGGAACGTCAGGGTGGAGAAGACCTGGTTGGCCACGTCGTCGTGGGTGGCCGGGTCCTCGCTGGTGACGATCATCGTGTAGATCACGCCGCGGGGGCTGAGCACCATCCGCTCGGTCACCTCGGCGGTGATCGCCTCGGTGGAGCCGTCGTCGGCGCCTTCGACCGAGCGTTGAGCGGTGGCCTGGAACCGGGCCTCGACGGTCGGCTGGGCGGTGTCGGGGACCACCTCCACCGTCGGGCTCAGCGAGGCGCTCGACACCAGCTGCAGCGCATAGGCCTGGAGCCCGGCCGCGTCGGTGATCCCGGAGTCCAAGGCCTCGGCCAGCACCTTGAGGTCGGTCACCCGGCCCACGGTGTCGACGCCGGCGGCGTAGACCAGCGCGCCGGACTGGGCCGCAGCGTGAGCCGCCTCCACGAATCCGGGCACCACCGGGGAAGCCTGGCTGGTGCTGGCCAGACCCTCGGCGTCCAGCCGGGTGGCCTCCCAGCCCGGAGGCACGGCCAGACCGAAGCCCAACGTCGGGAGCGGGACGTCGGTCCAACCGTCGGGCGCGGCGATGTCCATGCCGCCGGTGGCCATCGTGGTGCTGGTCGCGGATCCGGCGGCTCCGCCGTCATCGTCGTCGTCGCCCCGGGCTCCGACGAACGCCACCCCGACACCGCCGATGGCCACGACCAACAGGGCTACGGGGACGGCCCACTTCCTCATTTCAGCCACTCGCGGCCCAGATCCTCGGAGCGCTCGGCCCACTCCTCGACGGTGACGGCGTAGCGGACGTGGTCCTCCCAGACGCCGTTGATCTCCAGGTAGCGCAGGGCGATCCCCTCCTCGCGGAGCTTGAGCTTCTCGACCACCCGACGGCTGCGATGGTTGCGGGGGATGATCGACACCTGCACCCGGTGCAGGTGCACCTGCTCGAAGGCGAACCGCAGCACCAGCACCAACGACTCGGCGGTGTAGCTCTGACCGGCCAGGGCCTGATCGATCCAATAGCCGACGTAGGCGGACTGGAACGGCCCCCGCTGCACCGACGACAGGTTGATCTCCCCGGCGAACCGGCCGGCGACGAACATGCCGAACCCGAAGGCGGTGCCGAGCTGGCGCTCCCGCTCCCGGGCGCTGCAGCGCATGGCGAACGCTTCCCGCGACTCGACCACGTCGGGCATGCCCGGGGTGCGGGCCGGCTCCCACGGGGTCAGCCAACCGGAGTTGCGCCGCCGGACCTCCTGCCACGCCGGGAAGTCGCCGACCGTCAGCGGTCGCAACAGGACCCGGCGTCCCACGAGCGTGCTCAATCCGACAGCACCTCCCGGAGGGCGCCGAGCAGCAGCGCCACGTTGCGGGGCCGGGCTGTGTGGCCCATGCAGCCCATCCGCCACACCCGCCCGGCGAACTCACCCAGACCGCCGCCGATCTCCAGGCCGTAGCGCTCCAGCAGAGTGGCCCGGAGCTTGGCCTCGGCGCCATCGACACCGGCGATCGCCTCCGGCACCCAAACCGTGGTGAGCTCCGGAAGGCGATAGCCCTCGGCTGCGAACAGCTCCAGGCCCATCGCCTCCAGCCCGTCGTGCAGCAGCCGGCCGCACTCGGCGTGACGGGCGATGGCGGCATCCAACCCCTCGGCCAGCAACGCCCCCAGCGCGGCGTGGAGGGAGAAGATCATCGAGACCGGTGCGGTGTGGTGATACACCCGGGCGCCGCTGCTCTGGGCCGGACCGGCGTACTGCCCGATCAGACGCAGGTCGAGATACCAGCTGGGGCTGCGCTCGACCAACCGCTCCCGGGCCCGTTCGTTGAGCGTGAGCGGGGCGAGTCCCGGCGGCACGCCGAGGCACTTCTGGGTGCCGGAGTAGGCGACATCGACACCCCAGCCGTCGATGTCGACCTCGATCCCACCGAGGCTGGTGACACAGTCCACCAGTAGCAGGGCGTCGCCCTTGCCCTGACCCAACGGCTCGATGTCGCTGCGGGCGCCGGTCGAGGTCTCGGCGTGGACCACGGCGATGAGCGTCGGCGACGGATGGGCGGCCAGCAGTCTGTCGGGGTCGACGGGCTGGCCCCAGGGGAGCTCGACCCGCACCACCTCGGCTCCGCAACGGGTCGCGACCTCGTACATCCGCTGGCCGAACACCCCGTTCACGCCGACGACCACCGGATCGCCCGGCCGCACCAGGTTGACGAACGCCGCCTCCATCCCAGCCGAACCGGTGCCGCTGATGGGCAGGGTCATGGCGTTGTCGGTGCGGAACACCGCACGCAACCGGTCGCAGGTCTCGTCCAGCACCGTCAGGAACTCCGGATCGAGATGCCCCAACATGGGTCGGCCAAGGGCCTCGACGGCCTCGGGATAGGGGTTGGATGGCCCCGGGCCCATCAAGACCCGGTCGGACAACGGCATGTGCCGCGAACGTAGCGAATCGGCCCGCTTCCGCACTATTGCGATGGCGCCAATAGTGACAGGGCCAGACCATCGAGGATGTCGGCTTCGGACACGACCATCTCGTCGAAGCCCAACCGGCGCATGATCGCCACCAGGACACAACAGCCGCCCACGATCACGTCGGCTCGGGCTTCCTCCAGACCGGGATTGTGGATGCGGTCGGCCCGGGATTCGGTGGCCAGGGTCCGGAACACCTCCTCCGCGGCCTCGCGGCTGAGCCGGAAGTGGTGGGTGCGGTCCCGGTCGTAGGCGGGCAGGCCGATCTCCACCGCGGCCACCGTGGTGATGGTGCCGGCCACTCCGACCAGGGTCTTGACGCCGGCGATGCCCGGCAGCTCCCGCCGGACATCCTCCAGGTAGGCCTCGACCAGGCTGATGGACGCGGTCAGCTCCTCGGGCTGGGGTGGGTCGTGCAGCAGGAACTTCTCGGTGAGACGCACGCAGCCGACGTCGACGGAGATCACACCCTCTACCTCGCCGGGGTCCCTGGCCGAGCCGAGGATGAACTCGGTCGAGCCGCCGCCGATGTCCACGACCAGGAACGGGGCCAGGCTGGGATCCAGCTCCCCGGTGGCGCCGCGGAAGGCCATGCGTCCTTCCTCCTCGCCGCTGAGCAGCTCGGGCCGGGCGCCGATGATCTCCTCGACGGCGTCGAAGAACGAGTCCCGGTTGGCGGCATCGCGGGCGGCCGAGGTGGCGGCGACGCGAACCCGCTCGGCTCCGTGCTTGTCGATGTCCTCGCGATACTCCCGCAGGGTGTTCAAGGTGCGCTCGACCGCCTCGTCGGCCAGCCTGCCGGTGGCGTCGACACCCTGACCCAGGCGAGTGATCGTGTTGCGCCGAGCCAGGGCCTCCAACGGCACGCCGGAACCGGAACCGGTTTCGGTGCCAGCTCGGGCCACCAGGACACGGGTCGAGTTCGTGCCCAGATCGACGGCAGCAATCACGCTCGGAGACACCATGTTGACGCTACCGGTCGACGGCCTTGGCGATGCTCAGACGGGCGGCAACCCAGCGGCCCACAGGGTCATCGCCGCCGGCCAGGAACCAGGCGTAGTGGGCGTGCAGACACTTCACGCCCTTGCGGGTTCCGCCCACGCCGGCCGAGGGCACTGGTCCCGGGTGGTTCGGGGGCAGCGCAGCGTCCCGTTCGGCCCGGTACCGCTCATGGGCCGCGATGAGCTCGTCGGGATCGACCGCGGCCTCGGCCGCAGCCACTCCCCCAGCCGCCTCGAGCCGGCCCACCTCGGTCCGCTCCGGTTCCCCGACCAACCAGTAGCGGGTGGGCATCGGGGTGCCGTCGTCGAGCAGGGGGGCGTTGCGGATCACCAGCGGCGATCCATCCTCGTGGCGCACCACCACCTGGAAATCGCCCTGCGCCGGCCGGCCCAACAACCGTTCGACCTGCGCCCGGTCGTTACTATCGTGACAGTCTCGGCGGAACGCCGAGGCCGCACCGGGTGGCAGGGTGGGTTCGGGTGGGTAGCTGTCATGATCCGCGGGGGAGGGCGCAGGCACGGGCTCCAGTGTCGCATCGCCAGCTCGATCGCCTCGAGGCCGGTCCCCTCGACGCCCCTACCGACCGGTAGGTAGGCTTTCGGTGTGCTCGCTGAACGCGTCTCTCACCCTCTTGTCACCGAACTCGAGCCGACCGTGGCCGAGTTGCTGGAGCGCCACCTCCAGCAGAACAAGGAGTGGTTCCCCCATCAGCTTGTGCCGTGGGACCGAGGCCGTGACTTCGCATCCGACTGGGAGTGGACGCCCGAGGAGACCACCCTGCCCGAGCAGGTGCGGTCCGCCCTGTTCGTCAACCTCCTGACCGAGGACAACCTGCCGTACTACTTCCGCACCATCGAGCAGATGTTCGGACGGGACTCGGTGTGGGGCGAGTGGGTCCGGCGCTGGACCGCCGAGGAGGGTCGGCACTCCATCGTCATCCGCGACTACCTCACCGTGAGCCGCACCATCGACCCGGTGGCGTTGGAGCGGGCCCGCATGGCCCAGGTGCAGTGCGGCGAGGTTCCGGAGCCCGACAGTCCCCACGACGGCATGGTCTACGTGGCGCTGCAGGAGCTGGCCACCCGCATCTCCCACCACAACACCGGCAAGCTGATCGACGACCCGGTGGGCTACGAGGTCATGAAGCGGGTGGCGTCGGACGAGAACCGTCACTACCTCTTCTACCGGGACCTGACCAGCGCTGCGATCGAGATCGACCCGTCGCCGATGGTGATCGCCATCGAGCGCCAGGTGCGGGAGTTCGAGATGCCCGGAACCGGCATCATGGACTTCGCCCACCACGCCCGGGCCATCTCCCGCGCCGGCATCTACGACTTCCAGATCCACCACGACCAGATCCTGGTGCCGGTGGTGCTGCGCCACTGGGGGGTCGAGTCGCTGACCGGGCTGACCGCCGAGGCCGAGCAGGCCCGCGACGCCCTGGTCACCCGTATCGGCCGCATCGGCAAGGCCGGCCGCCGCCTGGCTGATCGCCGGGCCGCCCATTCCACCAACGGCACCTCCGCCGACGCCGAACTAGCCGCCACCGGCTGACCAACGGCCGCGGCCTACGGCCGAGTCGTTCTCCTTGTTGCGGAACCTGTGCAACGCAAAGTCAACTGGCCGACGGAACGTCTACCGGCGCCCAGTCAAGAAGGTCGATCGGCGGCGCTTAGAAGGTGTCGCCTACCTCCAGGAACGAGACGTTCGAGGACCGTACCTTCTCGATCATCTCGCGGGACCGGGTCGGTGCAATACACCGGCCCGGGGAACTCGTGGACTCGGAAGATGGAGGCGCCTGCGAGGGAGGCCTCGCTGATGAACAGACCTGCCCCGGGAGGGCGTTCGGTCTTCGTTCTGGTCAACTGCAGCTTGTCTTGATCCCAGTCGCTCTCCCAGCGTTCGACCCCGTAGAGAACCCAGCGCTCGGTGCCGCAGGTTCCACAGCGGCGCTCAAGGTCTGCACTCGACCGTTCCGGGTCCATGTGAGTCCACGTGGTGACCCAGACCTCATGTAGTGCTGGGCCTTCGTATGGCAACCACACCCGGCGCTCGCCGCGCATGGACAGCTTCAGCTCCCGCACCGTCTCGACTAGGCGTCTAGGTCATGGAGCAATCATTCATAGACAGAGGCGGCAAACAGCATGTGGGCGACCAGCAGCCAGTCGGGTTGATCGGGCTCAGATTCCCCTCGATTGTAGAACCATCCTTCGAGGCTTGAAATCCAAGCACCCATTGCTTCAAGAAATCGCTCAAGAGTTGGGTTCTCCCATTCCTCCTCATTCTGCTGAAGATCCTCTCGAAGTGCATAAACAAATCGTGCCAGATCGTATCGTGTTCTAACTGAATCTCGTAGCGATATAACGTCCAAGAGCGAATACCCCTTACCAGAATCGAAGCTGAATTGACCGCCCATTCGTCTTCGTTGTCATTTTAGAGGTCAGTTGGCGTCTGATCTCATCGGGTGTCGCCATCCGGTAGGGAACCTCTACGCCTGCTTCGCCGAAGGCTACAAGTCTTCTGTTGTCTAAGCTAAAGAGCGCGCCATCGCGCTCCACCAGGCGAATTGGTGGCACGCTCGCTGGGTCAATCGCGCCGCTCTTGAGGCCGCTCGCCAGGTCGGACACCGAGCGACCGTCGCGGAAGGTTTGGCTGATATCGCTCTGAGTGAATCGCACGTCAGCCGGGTCAACGAACCCGCCCGCGCCGCCCGCAGCGGGCGAAGGACCGATGCCGAAGGCGCCGGCGAGCAGCGGGCCGCAGATCATGGCGACGCTAATTGATACCTGGTTGATCGCGGCATGAGCGGCGGTGCCGACTGCTGCGGCGTATTCGTGGGGGCTGATGGCTCCGCTCGCGAACTGCACGTGGAGGTCATTCATCTGGCCCATCCACGTTCCGAAGATCTGGAAGTCGTCGGCGAGGAGCGCGAGGCCTTGTCCTCCAGTAGCGCAGAGGCCGCTCGGGTCGGTGCCGTTGGTTGGGCTGTTGGCGACGTAGGCGTAGAGGTTCGGGTCGCCGGAGGAAACGCCGAGAGGATCCTCGGAAAGGAAACGGCTCAGTTCAG
The DNA here is from genome assembly GCA_036505485.1 of Acidimicrobiales bacterium. Classification (GTDB taxonomy): domain Bacteria; phylum Actinomycetota; class Acidimicrobiia; order Acidimicrobiales; family VFJN01; genus DASXTK01. Next base: position 332 of record DASXTK010000062.1, on the reverse strand, counting down.
GGCTGTAGTAGCGGGCCCTGTAGTGATAGAGGCCGGTCTCGTCGTGTTCCCGACCGGTTAACTGGAACGGGTTCGCATCGGCGGCGCCTTCGGTAGAAGTAGTCCCGAAAGGTCCGTAGCTGTACTTAGTGGCGACGGCCCCGGTTGAGTCGACGAGCCCGACGGTGGAGCCCAGGCCATCGGTGAGGTATGCGGTGGTGCTTGTGCCGATTTGTCGGGCGAATATCTCGTCGACGCCACCGGTGAGATAGCCGACGGTTGGGCTCCCGGTGCGCTGTTCCCGGATGACGTTGGCGCCGTCGTAGAGGTAGTTGGTGGTTGGAGCGGCGACC
>DASXTK010000061.1:0-3422 GCA_036505485.1 Acidimicrobiales bacterium | reverse complement strand
CGACGCTTCCTGACCTTCCGTAGCAAGGCCCCAGCATCCTCGCCGGAGCTGGGTTCGGCGGCTCTTCCCTGCCAGCCACGTCGAACCCGGCTCCGGTGAGCTATAACCCCCCAGACAGTCTCGGTTGCGTGGCGCGGGGGTATCGGATGCGCCGGATGGTCGTTTGCTTGGGGCTGGGGGTGCTGCTCTGGGCCGTGCTGGGCGCGGTTCCGGGAGCACGGTCGTGGGAGATCTCTGCCAACGGCTACCTGCTCGGATTGGTCATTGCGGGAGGGGTGATCGGGCTCGTGGCGCCGGGACCCCACATGCGGACCGGCCTGCTGCTGGTGGCGCCGGGCGCAGCCACGCTGGTGGCCGCCTCGCCGGGCGATCATCCCGATGCGGTCTGGTGGATGCTGACCCTGCTGCTCGGGGCCTGCTTCGCCGCCGGGAGCCATCGCCTGGCCGTCGAGCTCAGACGCTGGCTGCTCAGCCACCGCTCTGGCACCCCCAGGGCGGGCGGAATCCAATGAAAGTCCTCCTGGCTTTGGCGGGCGGTGGGGACAGCCGGTAGATTGTTCCGTCGCCCTGGGGCGTTTCGCGCCCTGTGATCGCACCGCTCTCCCGAAGGTGGCCCTGTGCCCACGTACAGCCCGAAGGCTTCAGAGATCGAACGAGCCTGGTACGTCGTCGATGCCGACGGCCTGGTGCTCGGTCGTCTGGCGACCGAGGTCGCCAGCATCCTGCGCGGCAAGCGCAAGCCGATCTTCGCCCCCCACATCGACACCGGTGACCACGTGGTCATCGTGAACGCCGACAAGATCGTGCTCACCGCGGGCAAGGCCGAGCGCAAGGACGTCTACCGGCACTCCGGCTATCCGGGCGGGCTCAAGACCGAGACCTTCGCCCAGCTGCTGGCCCGCAAGCCCGAGGAGGCGGTGCGCCGCAGCATCCGGGGGATGCTCCCCAAGAACCGACTGGGCCGCCAGATGCTGACCAAGCTCAAGGTCTACGCCGGTCCCAACCATCCGCATGCCGCCCAGAAGCCTCAGACGCTCGAGGTGGCCCACGCCCAATCACGCTCGTCCAGCTGAGGATCAACAGCACCATGTCGAAGCCGCTCGTGCAGTCCACCGGTCGCCGTAAGGGCGCTGTCGCCCGAGTCCGGGTCCGCCCCGGCAGCGGGAAGATCATGATCAACCAGCGCGAGGTGGCGGTGTACTTCCCGTCCAAGGCGCACCAGATGATCCTCACCGAGCCGCTGCGTCTCACCAGCACCGACGAGGTGTACGACGTCGACGCCTCGATCGACGGCGGCGGTGTGTCCGGCCAGGCCGGAGCCCTGCGGCTGGGCATCGCCCGAGCGCTGGTCGAGCTCGACCCGGAGATGCGCCCGGCGCTGAAGAAGGCCGGCTTCCTGTCCCGCGACCAGCGCGAGAAGGAATCCAAGAAGTACGGCCTCAAGAAGGCCCGCAAGGCGCCGCAGTACTCGAAGCGTTAGTCCCACCCCGGCGCATGCTGAAGTTCGGTACCGATGGTGTGCGCGGTGTTGCCAACGTCGAGTTGACCCCCGAGCTGGCCCTGGCGCTGGGTCGCGCCGCGGCCCGGGAGGTTCCGGGTGTCCGTTGGGGCATCGGACGTGACACCCGCCGGTCGGGTCCACTGCTGGAGGCGGCGTTCGCCGCGGGTCTGGCCAGCGAGGGTCTCGATGTCGTGAGCCTGGGTGTGGCTCCCACACCAGCCGTGGCGTGGTGGTCGGCCACCGAGGCGGCGCCGGCGGCCGTGATCTCGGCCTCCCACAATCCGTTTCCCGACAACGGCATCAAGGTGTTCTCGGCCGGCGGGCTGAAGCTGCCCGACGCGGTGGAGGAGCGGTTGGAGGCCACCTTGATGGGGCTGCTGTCGGGCTCAGGAAGCCCGAAGAGCACCGCCCCGCAGGGCGCCGAGGTGGGAGCCCTCACTTCGGCCGCGGTCCATGGGGACTACGGCGCCACCGTCGCGGCCTCGATCGAGGGCCGGCGACTCGACGGGCTGAGGCTCGTGGTCGACTGCGCCAACGGGGCCTCCAGCGTCGTGGCCCCGGACGTGTTGCGCGGTCTGGGAGCCGACATCCAGGTGCTGAACGCCGCTCCCGATGGGATCAACATCAACCACGGGTGCGGATCCAACCATCCGGGCGATCTCCAGGACGCCGTGGCCGACTCCGACGCCGATGCCGGTGTGGCCTTCGACGGCGACGCCGACCGGACAGTCCTGGTCGACGGATCGGGACGGCTGGTCGACGGCGACCATGTCATCGGCGTCTGCGCCATCGACATGGCGGCGCGAGGCCTGCTGCCGGCGGACACCGTGGTCGTGACGGTGATGACCAACCTTGGGTTTCGGTTGGGGATGGCCGAGCGGGGCATCAACGTGGTCGAGACCAAGGTCGGCGACCGCTACGTCCTCGAGGCCCTCGACGAAGGCGGTTTCGCGTTGGGGGGCGAGCAGAGCGGTCATGTCATCTTCCGGCGGCTGGCCACGACCGGCGACGGTCTCCTCACGGCGGTGCAGACCCTCGATGTCGTGGCCCGAACTGGGAAACCGTTGGGTCAGCTGGCCGACGAGGCCATGACCCAGCTCCCCCAGGTGCTGCACAACGTGCGGGTGGCCGAGCGGGATCCAGGGATCATCGATCGCCTGGCCGACGAGATCGCCGAGGTCGAGGCCGAGCTGGGCGACAAGGGCCGGGTGCTGGTCCGTCCCAGCGGCACCGAACCCCTCATCCGGGTCATGGTGGAGGCCCCCACCCGCCAGACCGCCGAAGCCGCCGCCCAACGGCTCATCCAGGCGGTCGAACGCCTCACATGAACAACGAGTGACCGCTCCCGCCGAGACTGTCAGACCGGGTCCGTAGACTCTCCATCCATGTGCGGGATCATCGCAGTCGTTCGTGGGGCGGGCTCTCGGGCGACGCTCGACCCCCAAACCGTCACCGGCCCTCTCCACGAGGCCGTCGCGGCGCTGGCCAGCAGCGGTTCGCTGGCCGAGGACTGCGATCGGGCTGCTGCCCAGGTGGAGACGGTCGACCGGATCCTGCGTCGTACCGACGGTGTGGGTGCCCTGATCCATCGCCGCCAGCTCCTGGGAGAGGTCAAAGGACTGACCGGAGCGCTGGGTGACGCTGTGGCCGAGATCGAGGCCCGCCTCGACTCCGGCTCCGCCGATGACAGCGTCGACGACCCGGGCACGCTCGAAGCCACCAACGCCGCGCTGATCCGGCTCAAGGACGCGGTGTGGGCCGTGGCCCAGGATCGGGTCCGCACCGCCCAAGCCGTGGCCGACCTGGCGGGCAGCGAGCCGGCCTGGTCGTCGGTCGAGGGCTACACGTCCATCCAACAGGCCCTGGCGGCCATCGACCGGCTGGAGGTCCGGGGTCGGGACTCGGCCGGCCTGCACGTGCT
>DASXTK010000060.1:0-7212 GCA_036505485.1 Acidimicrobiales bacterium | reverse complement strand
GCGGCCCTTGTCGGTGGCGATCATCAGGACCAGCCGGAACCACAACAGGAACAGCTCCGCGGCCAATGGCAGCCAGCGGCAGATGGCGACGACGTTGTGACGCAGCACCCAGTCCGCGGCGTAGAGGTACTCGGAGATGGCGTTGCCCGGGACGAGCTTGCGCAAGGCCCGCTCGCGCCGGTTGTAGAGGTCTTGCTCGATGGCCATGCACTTGGCCAGGACCACGGTGCGGACCTTGTGGTCCAGGCCGGCCTGGGCCGCGAGCACCAGGTTCCCCAGACCGGGCAGGACGAAGATCAGCTGGACCTGGGCATCCACCACGCTGACCAGCAGTTCGGGCAGGGATGCCGTCGCCGTCGTCGGCGGTTCGGTGCCTGCGGGTCCGGCGCCGCCGCGAAGGATCCACAGGGCGACGCTGGCCCGGAGGGCCGCGGTCCCGATGGTCGCCTGGTCGGCGAGGGCGGTGCGCACGATCAGCGCGGTCTGCCCGACCAGGTCGCCGGCCGTCTTGCCTCCAGGGTCGAACATGGACGGCGTCGGGGTCTGGTACTTGCTGACCGACCCGGCTGCGGCCTCGGCCATGGCGGCCAGGGTGGAGGTGACCCGGCGCAGCGCGGTGGCGTGTTCCCAGGCACTGGTGACGACCTTGAAGCCGGCCACCGACTTCTCGGCGTTGGCCTTGAGCGACTCGCCGAAGGTCGGCCCCGGCCCAACGGCAGCCCTTGGCACCGCCACCCAGACGGTCAGGGCGTCGTCGCGGTGGAGCAGGATGGGCCAACGGGCGGTGGCCAGGTCGAGCTGCTTGGACGTCTTGTCGAGCTGGTTGATCGCCACAATCAGCCCCAAGACCAACGGGGTCATGTACTGCTGCTCCCGCCGCAGCCGCTCCCGGTACTCGTCGGCCAGCGCGGTGAGGTCGATCATGGCGCCACCACCACGGCGGGAACCGGCAGGGGTCCGGCGTCGAGGGTCTTGCGGAGGGTGGCGATCCAGCGGTCGGTGCGCTCACGACCGACGGCCACGGGAACCTCCACGTAGAGGTTGCGGATCCGGGGACGGAGGCGGGTCGGAGGCAGGGCCTTCACCGGCGTCGGAGCAGCCGCGGCCTTCTTGGCCGGCTTGGCCTCCTCGGGCTTGGCCCCCAGCATCTGGGCCAGCCCGCTCAGATGCGGACGGGCCGCGGCCGGGAGCACCGCCTGCAGCGCCGGCAGCAGCCGCAGGGCCGCGGTGCGAATGCCGGCCGAGTCCTTCCAGCGCCGCGCCGTTTCGGCCACGGCCGGACCGAACACGCTGGGCGGACGATATTTCAGCGCCTTCTCGGCGTCGGGGGTCAGCTCGAACGGGTTGGGTGGAGTCCGGCTCCGATCGAAGGCCCCGGTCCAGATGGCTTCGAGCGGCCGCATCGTCGGCGGATGGAACTTCGGGAACGCCGGGAACGACGACGGGGTGGCCGGTGAGTCGTCCACCTGGGTCGACCCGAGCCACTTCCGGAAGTTGGTCAGGTTCCAGTTCTGCTCGTCGACCGACTGCAGGTAGACGTTCCAGGCGGTCCGGAGGAAGAGGGCGATGAACAGACCGGTGAGGTCGCCGAGGATGGCGAAGACCGGGCTGGTCTTGGTGAGCGGATGCTCGAGGATCGACTCCCGGGCCACGGCGTCGATGTTCTTCCACCCCTGGGTCAGCGCGTTCTGGGCGAGGTCGGAAACCTTCCCCAGAGCCCCGGCGCCGTACAGCAACGCCAGGCTCAGGTGCTGGCCGAGATAGCCGAAGGCGTCGATGAGCTGGACGGTCAACAGGGAGATCAGGCTGGGACCGGTGGCCGGGGCGAACAGCTCGGTCAGAGGCGTGACCAGGGAGTCCACCGCGTCGAGCATCCCGGCGGTCAGCGCCGAGGCGAACTGCACCATCGCCACGATGGCCTCGGACAAGGGGATCAGCGCCGGCGCAACCCGGACCAGCAGGTAGGCCACCGCGCCGAACAGGAGCGGCACCAACACCGCGGCCCGATCGGCCGCCTCCATGAACGCCCGCAGCACCGGATTGCGGATCTGATCACGGGGCCCGCTGAGCTGACCCCAGAACGTCTGCAGGGGTCGGGCCACCTCCACGATCCCCTCGTACAGCGCGGCCAGGCCTCGGACGCTGTCCCGCACTCGGTCGGAGACGGCGGCCGAGATGGGGGCCGCGCCGCTCAGGCCCAGGAAGATCGCGGAGCTGATCCCGCCGAGGGCGAGGATGTTGAGGACGCCCAGCAGCTTCCACCACGACCAGGCCCCGGTGAACACCCAGGCGATGCTCACGGTGAATTGCACGCCGGGGCTGAAGGTCCACCCGGCGAGGCTCCCGACCAACCCCATAGCGGTCTCGCCGGCCATCCCGGCGTCGACCGCGGTCGGCTGCTGCCGGGACCGAACGTTGGCCGCCCGGGCCAGGATCTCCCGGAGGTTCACGAAGCTCACCCGCAGGGCGTTGCCCTTGGCCGGCAGGACCGGACCGAACCAGCGCACCAGGTACGCAGTGCGCATCCGCAGCCCCACGAGGGCCAGGCGGTCGCCGACGTCGGCCCACACGGCCAACCGCCGGGTGCCCCGGTTCAGGGGACGCAGCGTGTCCTGGAGCAGCAGGGCGAGGGGCATCGCTCAGCGGCTTCCTTGTTCTATGTGCGCGTTCTCGCGTTCGATCTGCTCGGTGAGCAGGTGCACGAAGGCCCGCCGTTCGCCGGTGTCGAGCGTCATGAGGTCCTCCCACGACCAGTGGAGGTGGTAGGCGAGGAAGAAGATCTCGCGCCGGAGCCCCTCCAGGCTCAGGCCGGTGACAAAAAATGGCTGAGGTCCAGACTGCTGCTGAAGGTCTTGCCGCAGGCCGGACATTCGTGTTCGCGAACCAGGTCGACGCCGGGCGCTGCCTCCTCGAGGGCCCGGTCGATGCGCCGCCGGTCGCTCATCGTGAGCTCGCTCATGATCTTGGGACCGCGGCCCTCGCGCCGCGGGGTGGGCACGTCGCCCAGGCTGCGGACGCACCGGGACAGCAGGGCGTTCTTGCCCAGCGACGGGTTGTCGCGCATCTGGGAGGCCACGGCCTCCTCGTCGGCGCCGGTGGGCAGCCGCAGGGTCATGGCGGTGTGGACGTTGCCGTCCCGGTCCACGTAGCCGTCCTCCAGCTCCAGGGCCACCTCGGCCGCACCGTCGCCGTCGGCTACCGACCTCACCGGCAGCTCGTCGAGGTCCTCGACCACCTGCGCCGTCTCTCCGCACGAGGGGCAGGTGTAAGCCGCTTCGAGCTCGGGGCCGAACGTGATGCTCCTGAGCTTCAACAGCAGGAAGTTGCGGTCGGCCGAGTACATGTGGCTGACCGGGCCGCGTCCGTTCGCCTCCAGATCGCCGAGGCGGACGATGCAGCTGTGCAGCAGCTCGCTCACCAGCTTCCCGCCGTTGCGCTGGAACTTGCGGTCGGCGAGGATCGCCTCTTCCTTGCCGGTCATCTTGCGCAGGTGGACCTGGCGATGGGTGGTGCCGTCGGCGTCGGTGTAGCCGATCGGCAGGGTGACCTCGAACTCCCGCCGACCGGCGGGACGGGGGGCGCTGGCCAGGGTTGGGCTCTCGATTTCAATCGACACGTTCCAGTCCTTCGTGCTCGAGGACGATCGTCTGCTTGAACAGCGCGGTCGATCCGGCTTCCAGATCGGTGAACTTGGAGGACTTGATCCAGGCGTTGAGGAACATGAAGGTGAGCACCTTCTCGCCGTTGTGCCACTTCTCGATCATCCCGCTGCGGCGGGCGCCGGAGCCGCCCTGGGTGGTGGCGTTGAGGCTGAAGACCTCGGCGAACCACTCCTGGAAGAGCTTGTCCTGGGGGCTGCCGTCGACGTAGCGCTCGATGGTCAGCGGCTCGTACTTCACCTTGGAACCGGCCAGCTTGTAGACGTGGCTGGAAGCGCCGACCGGCTGCTCGATGGTCTCGATCTCGCCCTCGCTCAGCCCGGTGATCTTGCTGACACCCGGGCTGACCGTGCCGTTGATCCGCAGCACGAACTCGTTGGCCCGATACGACTCCCAGATGTCTCCGACTTGAGGCATGAGAGGTCCTTTCTTCGCTCGTTCCGTCAGGACTCGGAGGCCGCACCGCCGGACGGCTGCTGGCCGACCAGCACGACAACCGTCTCGGCCGGCTTGGACGGCCAGAAGGTGATCTGCAGGTTGAAGTTGCCCTTGTCGACCTCGTCGGGCGGGTTGTTGGACTCGTCGCAGACGATGGTGAACACGTCGGCGGGATCCCCGGTTCCGAAGGCCCCCTGCCGCCACAGGCCCATGAGGAACGGACGAACGGTGCCGAACTTGACCGCATCCCACAGGTCCCGCTTGTTGGGCTCCTGGCGAACCCAGCGCAGACCGTCACGCAGGCTGGACTTCACGAAGTTGAAGAGCAGGCGAACGTTGACGTAGAGCCAGCGGGTGTCGGTGCTCAGCGTGCGGGAGGCGTCCACGACGATGCCGGCGCCAGGGATGGCCCGGATCCCGTTGACGCTGCCGTCACGGACCAGGAAGGTGTGGTCGGCGTCGCTCATCACGTACTCCACGTCGACTGCACCGAGCAGCCGGGCCTCGTCGCCCGCCGGCGCCTTGTGGATGCCGCGGGTGGCTTCGATCCGGGCGTAGACCCCCATGACATGCCCGGTCGGCGGGATCTTCCGCAACGCGCTGGTCCCGGGAACGGGGTCGACCACCCGGATCCACGGTCCGTACAGCGCGCCGTAGACCTTCTTGCCCCGGAAGCCGACGCCGAACTCGGCCGCGGTCTCCACCGTGGTCGCCTCGTTGACCGCCCCGACGAACATGCAGTCGCCGCGCTGCTCGCAATAGTCCAGGGAGCCCCGGATCACCTCGGGGTCACTGGTGTCGACACCGATGAGCTGGACCGACCGGGGATCGAACGCGGTCAGCCCGGTGTGCTTGGTCGCATCCCCCAGCCAGTCGTTGTCGCCGGGCGTGGGAGCGGTTCCGCCGTCCAGCGTGGCCGGAGTGGCTGGGTCGGTCGCCGGGATGAGCTCGGCCCCAACGGTGTTCTGGGGGCGGGCATCGTCCACCTTCACCCACTTGGATCCCTGCGTCGCATCGTTGAGGACCCGCACCACGTAGCGCTCGGCCGCTCGGACCATGGTCAGGCCGGTCCACGACTCGACCGTGACCCACTCGAAGCCCCGGCGGGCCTTGATGGTGAGGTCGAAGTCGGTGGTGGTGACGCTGGCGCCGTTGTCGAAGCGGTCGAGGTTGGTGACCGTCTCGTTCCAGGTGATGGCCTTGGTGGCAGCATCGACGGTCTTGAGGGTGACGGTCTCGGCTGCGCCGGTTCCCTGGAGGACCACGGTCTGCCCCGGCGCCAGTCCCCGGATGCTGGCCACCGACGTGCCAGTGGCGGTGACGTCGGTGTCCGCCGCCTTCAGGGTGGTCGTGGCGGTCGGCGTCACCCACACCTGGACGGCCTTGTTGGCCCACGTCCCGACCTCGGCCTCCCCGCGGGCCCCGGACGTGAACTTCAGCAGGTCGGCGTTCCCGCGCTTGATGGTCACCTCGGCCGCCTTGCCCCCGGTTCCGTCCACCCGGCACACCCAGGCCCGGCGGCCTCCGTTGGCGAAGAAGCCCTGGACCAGCAGCGGACCGGTCGTCGCCGAGTCCGGAGCCCCGAAACGCTCGACGAACTGGGCGAAGCTGGTCACGAGCACGGCCTTGCCCACCGGGCCGCGCGGGGTCTGGATGGCGAAGCCGGCGACCGATACCGCCGCACTCTGGATGGCCGGCGACGCGCTGCCGTCGATCTCGATGACGTTCAAGCCGATGTTGGACATGAGCTGGTTCTCCTTGGGTCAGCGCGTCTTGCGGGCTGCCTTGGCTTTGCGGGCCGGCGTCTTGGCTGCCTTGCTCGCGGCGGGAGCCCGGCGACGGCGAGGCGCCGGCGCTTCGCCGAGGATGGTGACCACGCGTTGGCGCACCAGCTCGTGGAGCTGGGCGCTGTCGCTCTCGTCCGCTTGCGGCACCGAGGCGGTGGCCAGCGGTGGGATCCGCACCACCCGGCGGCCGATGTGCAGCTCCACCGGGCGGTTGCGCTGGTTCAGCACCAGCAGGGCTCTAGGCGTGGGTGTGGGCTCAGACGTGGGCAAGATCGTCGACCTCCACCTCGACCTGGTGGAACGGCGGGACCGCCGACACCGCCGCCGCGGCCGGACGCAGGCTGGTGACCACGGTGATGGTCACCACCGGCAGATCGAGGCTCTCGGGCGCGGGCTCGACGAGCTGCAGCGCGGCCGGACGCCCGGCGACGTCGAGGTGCGGGCGGGTCGCCAGCTGGGTGAGGGCGAACTCGAGGATGGCCGCGTGGTCGGCCCGGTCGGCGGCGTGGGGTCGCAGCTCGTAGCCCAGCTCGACCGGAACCGCGGCCGGACGCACCTGGTAGCCGTGGCCGCTGAAGTCGGTGCGGCGCTCCCCTCCTGTCGGTAGGTCGGGCCGCAGCCGGGTGGTGACCTGACGGATCTTCAGCGCCTTGGCTGCCGGGGCCGGTCCGGGCTCGAAGGCCAGCGGAACCGGTGTGTTGGCCAGCTCGAGGACCCCGTCGAGCACGGTGCGCAGGGCATCGTCGACGTCGGCGATGACCGAGGCCTGCACCGCCCACGGGCCGTCGATGGCGCAGCGGAACGAGCGACCGGCGTCCACACACGTGAACCGCACCGCGTCGGTCGCCTGCCGGACCGCGGCCGGGAGGTCGGCCAACCCGACCACCACCGTCTCCCACTGACCGTCGCCCCGCAGCGGTAGGAAGCGGTGCCACGGGTTGTTCTGGGTCCCGATGGGCCGGGCAGCCGAGCCGAGACGCAGCTCCAGGTACCACGGCGCGGCCTCGGAGCCGTCGGCCGGCTGGTCGGCCTGCACCCACAGTTCCAGGTCGTCGAAGGGCCGCAGGTCGATCGGCGGGACCGCGGCCTGGACCCGGTCCCCGATGGTCGCGGCGGTGGCGACGACGGCGCCGACCGGAACGTCGAGCCGGACCGCGGCGTCCGGTTGCACCACCAGTGTGGCGGTGGGCTGGCCGGACGCGCTGGTCGCCGACCACAGCCCCGCGTCCTGCAGTTGGGCCACGGCCTTCCTGCTCATGCCCGCATGGTCAACCCACCGACGTCACACCACCATCACCACCGCGTCACCCCGCCGTCCGGGCCGGAGG
>DASXTK010000059.1:0-3977 GCA_036505485.1 Acidimicrobiales bacterium | reverse complement strand
ACTGACCGAAGACTCAGGTCAGGACGCCGATCCCGCCTGGTCGCCCGACGGTTCCCAGCTGGCGTTCGCCACCAACCGTGACGGCAACTGGGAGATCTACGTGATGAACGCCGACGGCACCGACCAGCGGGCGCTCACCGTCAACGACGCCGACGACCAGGATCCGGCCTGGTCACCCGACGGGACCCAGATCGCCTTCGGGTCCAAGCGGGACGGCGATCCCGACGACCCGAACGCCGACGAGTCCGAGATCTACGTGATGGCCGCCGACGGCAGCGGCCAGACCAACATCAGCAACCGTCCCGGCTTCGACGCCCATCCGGCCTGGGGCGTGACCCCACCCGCTGGCTGATGGCGAGCCGTCCGCCGCGCCCGCGGCTGAGCGTGTGCTGCATGACCGTCCACCCGCCCGCCCTCGTGGCGGCCAGCCTGGGGTTCCTGCGGGCCACGGCCGACGAGATCGTGGTGGCGGTCGATTCCCGGGTCCCCGTGGACGAGCTTGGGCCGCTGGTGGACGTGGCCGACCAGGTGGTGCGGTACGAGTTCCGAGAGCCGGTCGACCGGCCGCGGGCCTGGCTGATGAGCCAGTGTCTCGGCGAATGGATCCTGACCATCGACGGTGACGAGGTGGTCAGCCCCGAGCTGGTGGACGCCCTTCCCGAGCTGACCCGGGCCCGGGACGTCCTCCAACACCACTTTCCCCGGCGCTGGCTGTTCTCGTCGGCGACCACTTGGCTGGACCAATTGCCGTGGTGGCCGGACTTCCAGATCCGGCTGGTGCGCAACGACGCCACGCTGGCGCCCCGGTCGGGGGTCCACGGTGGGATCACTCCGGTGCTGCCGGCACGGCATGTCGAGACGCCGCTCTACCACTTGGATCTCCTGCTGCGGACCGAGTCCGAGCGCCAGGCCAAGGCCGATCTCTACGAGGCCCAGAACCCCGGTCAGCGGGCCTTCGGCGGCGGGTTGCTCAACCAGGTGCTCTACCGGCCCGAGCAGGCACCGACCCTAGAGTTGACTCCGGTGCCCGTCGCAGATCGTGCCTGGATCGACCAGTCGTTGGCCGCGGTGACGTCCTCCACGACCGCCGTCGCCGTGCCGCTGGTGCCGGCCGCCGACATCGACGCCTTGGCCCCGTCCAACCGGCTGCCCGACGACGCCTACCACGCCAACCTGGTGCCGTTCGAGCGCAACCTGCGCATGGTCGCCGGCGAGCTGCGGCCCATCTACCTCTGGGTCACCAACAAGGGCACTGCGACCTGGCCTTGGGGCGCGGATCAGCACCCGGAGATCCGGGTCAGCTATCACTGGCGGACAGTGCGTGATCGCAGCGTCGTGGTCTTCGACGGCCATCGCAGCCCCCCGCCGGAGCGGATCGGACCGGGCCAGACCGCGCTCGTGCCCGTGTGGGTCCAGGCGCCGGCGGAACCCGGTCGCTATCTGCTGGAGCTCGACCTCGTTCACGAACATGTCCGCTGGTTCGAGCAGCCGCTCACGATCGAGGTCCCCGTGGAGGACGAACGCCCGTGCTGATCGCCAGCATCGTGTCGCGCAACTACCTGCACATGGTCCGGGTGCTGGCCCGGTCGTTCCTCGCCCACCACCCCGACGGGCGCGTGGTGGTGCTGGTGATCGACGCCCCGGGCGAGGGCGTGCGCCCCGACGAGCCGTTCGAGGTGGTGACCCTCGACCAACTGCCGATCGGACCCCGGGAGGCTCGACGGCTGGCCACGATCTACACCGTCGTGGAGCTGGCCACCGCGCTCAAGCCGTACTTCCTTCGCTACCTGATCGTCGATCGGGGTGAGCCCAGCGCCACCTACCTGGACCCCGACATCCAGGTGTTCGCTCCGCTCGATGATCTCGATGCCGCCGCCCGCCAGCACGGTCTGGTCCTGACCCCCCATCGGCTGGCCCCGCTGGCCCCCGGGGTGCCCCCGGTCGAGTTCGTGCTCAGCCGGTCGGGCTCGTACAACCTCGGGTTCGCCTCGGTGTCGGGCGATGCCGTGCCGTTCCTGGACTGGTGGGCCGAGCGCTGCCGCCGCGACTGCATCGACGACATACCCGCGGGGTACTTCGTCGACCAACGCTGGGTGGACCTGGCCACGACCTACTACGCCCACTACGTGGAGCGGGATCCGGGTTGCAACGTCGCCTACTGGAACCTGGACCACCGGCCGCTGACGTTCGTGCGCGATGGCGACCCCGACGCTGGGTTCCTGGCTGGAGGCGCTCAGCTGCGCTTCTTCCACTTCAGCGGCTACGACCCGGACGTTCCCCACATGCTGACGCCGTATCAGGGGGCGCGGCCCTGGATCCTGTTGTCCGAGGACCCGGTGCTGCGGGTCTTGTGCTCCCGCTACGGGGCCGCTCTGGAGGAGGCCGGTCGAGCCGAGTCCAGCAAGCTGGCCTACGGCTGGGGGGTGGCGGCCAACGGCATGCCCCTCGATCGGGTCATGCGGCGGGTCGTCCGCCAGGAGGTCATGCTGCGCGAGGAGGGGGTGCGTCCCGACCTCGGCCCGGTCGACGAACTGCCCGACCCCTTCGAGCCCGGCGAGGCCGATCGGTTCGTGGACCTGCTGCGGTCACCGTTCCCGGAGAGCAGCGCGCCCCGCATCTCCCGCTATCTCCACGGCGTCTATCGGGACCGGCCGTCGCTGCAGAGCGCCTTTCCTGGGCTGCTCGGCGCCGGCGGCAACCATTTCCTCTGGTGGGTGCGGGAGATGGGTCATGAGGAGTTGGGCGTGCCGTCGGAGCTGGTGCCGACCGCAGCCGACCTCGACCCGGTGGCGGAGGCCGCGGATTCTGTTGAGGAAACGCGGGGCGTGTGTCTGGTCGGCTATCTCCACGCCGAGCTGGGCATGGGCGAGCACGCTCGGTCCACCGCCGAGACCCTCTCGGCCATTGGGGAACCCTTCGGCGCGGTGGCGGATCCGGACATCCGCAGCCGCCAGCAGGCCGGACGCACCTCCCGGCTCACGGAGATCGACGGCGACATCAACCTGTTGTGCGTCAATGCCGACCGGGTGCAGCTCACGCTGGATCGGCTCGGACCGGCGTTCCCCCGGAACCGCTACACCATCGGCCATTGGGCCTGGGAGATCGAGGACTTCACCCCCGACCGGACCGAGGCGGCTCGGCTGCTCGACGAGGTCTGGGCGGTCAGCGCCCATGCCGCCCGGGCGATCGGGGATGCGGTGGAGGGCGCCGGGATCGACACGCCCGTGCACGTGGTGCCCCCGGCGGTCATCGAGCATCAGCCCTCGTCCAAGGCGATGCGGGCCGAGCTCGACATTCCAGACGGGTTCATGTTCCTGTTCTGCTTCGACTTCTTCAGCGTCGCCGAACGCAAGAACCCCCACGGTGTGGTCGAGGCGTTCTGCCGGGCGTTCCCCTCGGGAACCGGACCGCAGCTGGTCCTGAAGAGCATCAACGGCTCGGTGGTGGTGTCCGAGCTGGAGCGGCTGAAGCTCCGAGCCCTGGATCGACCGGACATCCACATCCGGGACGGCTACCTCGACCATGCCGACCAGCTGGCGTTGGTCGCGGCCGGCGACGCCTACGTGTCGCTGCACCGGGCCGAGGGGTTCGGGTACACCATGGCCGAGGCCATGCTCCGGGCCAAGCCGGTGATCGCCACCGGCTACTCCGGGAACCTGGAGTTCATGGACGAGCACAACAGCTTCCTGGTGGGCCACGAGCTGGTCACGATCCCGCCGGGCTGCGCGCCATACCCGGCCGGGTCCCGCTGGGCCGACCCCGACCTCGACCAGGCCGCAGAGTTCATGCGCCAGGTGGTCTCGGATCCCTCCGGGACCGCCGCGGTAGCGGAACGCGGCCGCCGGACCATCCTCGAGGGCCACACCCCCGCGGCCCGAGGCCCTCTCTTGGCCGAACGCCTCGCCTCGGCCCGCGCCCGCCGTGGCCCCTCGGCCGCTGTCGTCGTGCCGCCGCTTGCGCGACCGTCGCCGTCCCTG
>DASXTK010000058.1:0-25697 GCA_036505485.1 Acidimicrobiales bacterium | reverse complement strand
AACTCCTCGACATGACCCGCTCGGTCTTCCTGGTCACCGCCGAGCCTCGGGTCATCATCGAGGGCCCGGACGAGCTGCTCCTGTGAGCGTCAAGGCCGGGCTCGACACCCCGCTCGACCTCGACGATCGGGTGGCCCTGGTGACCGGCGGAGGATCGGGGATCGGCCGGGCCACCGCGCAACTGCTGTACCAGCGGGGGGCGCAGGTGGTGGTGGCCGACATCGACGGGGACAACGTGGCCAAGACGATCCAGGACCTGGATGACGACGGTCTCGCCATCACCGTCGATGTCACCGACCCGGCCGCGGTCGACGCCATGGTGGCCAGCGTGATCGAGGAGTTCGGGCACATGGACATCGCAGTGAACGCGGCCGGCGTGTCCGGGGCCTACGCCAACATCCCCGACCAACAGGTCGAGGAGTGGCGCCGGGTCATCGACGTCAACCTCACCTCGATCTTCCTGTGCCTGCAGGCCGAGCTGCGCCACATGGGCGACAACCGGGTCGGCGGTGCCATCGTCAACGTCGCCTCGGCCGCCGGCTCGATGGGGGTGCCGGGAATGGCCCACTACTCGGCGTCCAAGCACGGCGTCATCGGGCTGACCAAGACCGCGGCGCTCGAGTACGCCAAGCGGGGAATCCGCGTCAACGCGGTGTTGCCGGGTCCGGTCCGCACCCCCATGCTGCAGCGCTTCGCCGGCGGCGATGCCGGGGTGGACAGCATGGGCCAGGGCATGCCGATCGGACGGGCCGCCGAGCCGGCCGAGATCGCCCAGGCCGTTGGCTGGCTGTGCAGCGACCAGGCCTCCTACGTCACCGGCCACGCCCTGGCCGTCGACGGCGGCGCCCTGGCCTCGTAGAAAACGCGGTTCTGGCGTTGCCCACGCTGTGAGCAACGCCAGAACGCAGCCGGGGGCGGATCACTGGGAGGCGATGGCCTCCAGCACCGGGATGCGGGCAGCTCGCCGAGCCGGACGACGGGCCGCCAGCACGCCGGCCAGCGCCCCCAGCACGGTGATGACCACCAGCTGGACGACGGGAAGGGCGAAGTGGCTGCCCAGCGTGTCCGATGCCGAGGCCACGGTGGCGAACAGCGTCCATCCCAGGAAGGCGCCGAGCCCCAGCCCGACGATCGTCCCGAACACCGAGATGATCACCGACTCCAGCCGCAGGACCGAGCGGACCTGCCGCCGGGTCTGGCCGACCGCCCGCAGCAGCCCCAGCTCCCGGCGCCGTTCGTGCACCGCCAGCGACAGGGTGTTGGCGATGCCCAGCAGGGCGATGATCACGGCCAGGGCCAGCAGGACGTAGATGATGCTGAGCAGCATGTCCAGGCCCTGGGTGGCGGCGCTGGCGTACTCGTCCTTGTTCTGGACATCGCCGCCCAGCTTGTCGGCCAGTGGCTCCAGGGCCCGGTGGGCCTCGTCCGCGGTGGACCCGTCGGCCACCTTGACCAACACCGCCCGCAGCAACGGCTGGGAGGTGTGGTCGGCCCACAGCTTCTCGGGCACGACCAGGGACCCGACCAGCGAGTTGTCGCGGTACACGGCCTCGACGGTGGCGGATTCCTTCGCTCCGTCGACGAACGTCAGCTCGACGGTGCTGCCGACGTGCCAACCGTTGTCGTCGGCCTTGCTCTCGCCGACGGCGATCCCGTCAGTTCCGACCGACTTCAGCGAGCCGTCGACCGTCTCGATCCCGGCCACATCGGCCAGCCCCGCCGGATCGGTGGCGGTGACCGTGGTGTCGTCGCCGTTGAGCAGCACCGAACCGCCGCCCAGACCGACCGCGGCGGATACCTCGGGCAGCTCGGCTACATCGTCGGCCGCGGTGGCGGCCAGCTGACCGCCGCCGAAGGCCGGGGTGGTCATGGCCAGGTCGGCGCCGAAGTCCGAGGACACCTGGTCGCTGAGGCTGGCCTTCATCGAGGCTGCGAACACCGTGAACAGCGAGACCACGGCCACCCCGACGACCAGGGCGGTGGCGGTGGAGGCGCTGCGCCGCGGGTTCCGGCGGGCGTTCTGCTCGGCCATCATCCCGTTGACTCCCCGCAGCCGACGCAACCCCCCGCCGACCGCACCGGCGACCGGCGACAGTGCGACCGGTGCGCACACCAGCGTCCCGACCACCAGGGCTGCGGCCCCGACACCGACGGCCAGCAGGATGCCGCCGAGGGCGCCGACCAGGTTGGCGGCGAAGCCCACGACCATCAGAGCTGCGCCGACCACCAACCGGCGCCGGCTGATCGAGCGGGCCTCGGTGCTGCTGTCCCGCAGCGCCTCGACCGGGGCCAGCTTGGCGGCTCGTCGGGCCGCGGCCTGGGCGGCCACCACGGTGGCGACGACACCCACCACCAACCCGACGATCAGGGAGGCCGGACGGATCTCCAGCCCACCGGCGGGCAGGGCGAACCCGAAGGCATCGAACATGCCCTTCAGCAGACCGGCCACAGCCAGTCCGGCGCCGACTCCGATGAGGGCGGCTACCAGTCCGAGGCCGAACGCCTCGATGGTCACCGAGCGCCGCACCTGGCGGCGGGACGCCCCGACGGCACGCAACAGAGCGAGCTCGCGGGTCCGCTGCGCCACCGTGATGGTGAAGGTGTTGGAGATGCTCAACGTGGCCACCACCAGGGCGATGCCGGCGAAGACCACCAGGAACGTGCGCAGCATGTTCAGGAACGTGGCGGAGATCTCGTCGGCGCGCTCGCCGGCCAGGTCGGCGCCGGTGATGGCCTCGGTGCCATCGGGCAGCGCCGCGGTCACCCGGTCCCGCAGCTCGTCGCTGGACACCCCGGACTCGCCTCGGGCCACGATCGTGTTCACCCGGTCGGGCTGGCCGATGACGTGCTCCTGGGCGCCTTCGAGGGTGAAGGCGGTCCAGGTGGTGGTTCCGAGCCCGTCCTGGTCGCCGAAGGTGGCGATGCCCACGATCTTCACCTCGACCGGCGCGAGGGACTGGACGGTGGTGGTGTCACCCAGTTGGAGATGGCCCAGCTTGGCCGCGCCCCGGTTGACCACGACCTCGTCGGACCGCTCGGGGGCGCGCCCCTCGACCAGCTTGTAGGGGTTGAGGTCGGGGTCGGTGATCCAGCTCCCGGCCAGGCGGGGTGGACCGTTGCCACCGACGGGGTCGCCGTCCCGGCTGACCAGGGCGCCGTACCCGACGACCTGGCCCTCGGCCGCCGCGACACCGTCGACGCCGGCCACCTTGGCCACGAGCGATTCGTCCAGCGGCCCCCGGGCGTCGTCCGCCCCACGGTCGGTTTCGATCACGGTGTCGCTGCGGACCACGACGTCGGTTCCGGCCGAGACCTCGGCGAACAGACGGTCGAAGTTGGCGCTCAGCGTGTCGCCGAGCACGAGCGTGCCGGTCAGGAAGGCCACACCGAGGATCACGGCCACGGCGGTGCTGGCCATTCGACGCTTGCGCGCCCACAGAGAAGTCAGGCTGATGCGGATCATGTCGTTCACCTCGTGTGCTCCATCCAAGTCAGGGGGTCTGACAAATACGGGTCAGTCGCCGAAGGCCTTCAGTCGGTCGAGGACGCGCTGGGCCGTGGGGGCGTCCATGTGATCCACCACCCGTCCGTCGGCCAGGAAGACGACGGTGTCGGCGTAGGAGGCGGCCACCGGGTCATGGGTGACCATGACCACCGTCTGGTGCAGCTCGTCGACGGCTCGGCGGAGGAAGCCCAGGACCTCGCTGCCGGAACGGGAGTCGAGGTTGCCGGTGGGCTCGTCGGCGAACACGATCGACGGCGAGGTGACCAGGGCCCGGGCGACTGCCACCCGTTGCTGCTGGCCGCCGGACAGCTCGCTGGGCCGGTGGTCGAGCCGGTCCATCAGCCGCACCGTGGCCACCACCTCGTCGAACCAGACCGGGTCGACCAGCCCACCCCCCAAGGTGAGCGGCAGCAGGATGTTGGCCCGGGCGGTGAGCGTCGGGATGAGGTTGTAGGCCTGGAACACGAAGCCGATCGAGTTCCGGCGCAGGACCGTGAGCTCGTCGTCGGACAGGGTGGCCAGGTCGTGGGGCCCGATGGTGACCCGCCCCTCGGTGAGGGTGTCGAGCCCGGCCATGCACTGCAGCAGGGTCGACTTGCCCGAGCCGGACGGGCCCATGACCGCGGTGAGCTGACCGGAGGGGATGTCCACGGTGGCCTCGTCCAGCGCACGGACCGCGGTGGGTCCCGAGCCGTAGACCTTCGTGGCCCGATCGGCCCGTGCCGCGATCGTGGCGTCGGGCGGGGAGGTGGGCGGCGGGGTGAGCAGCTGGGGTGTCATGCTGCCCATCGTCGGGAATCGGCGGGCTGCCGTCGTCCCTCAGGCGAGGGGATTGGGCACTGCGCCCAGGGCAGTAGGGGACAGGGCGCCACGGTGGCGGCGTACTCCCAGGGGAGTAGCCACCAGTTCGCACGCTGGGCGGATGCCTCGGGCCCACATCGTCCGTACCCTCTGAGGTGATGCTGGGAATGCGACGGAGCGTGTGGACGGAGGTGGCCCTGGTGGTCGCCGTCGCCGGGGCCGAGATCGGCCCCACCGCGGCGATCGCCCACAACCGGCCCGACCACGGCGATCTGGGCGTCGCCGGCATCACCTTGCTGCTGCTCGGGGCGGCCGCCCTGCCCTGGCGCCTGCGCTACCCGTCGTGGGTCCTGGGCTTCGTCTTCGTGACCACGGCCGCCTACTGGGGGCTGGGCTACGCCCGGGGTCCGATCTTCTTCGCCCTGATCATCGCCCTGCTCAATGCGGTGATGACCGGGCACCGCCGGGCCGCGATCGCCTCCGTGGTGGCCGGGTTCCTCTGCAACCCGTGGCTGGGCTATCTCCTCGGCCGCTCCGACCCGCCCTCGGTCGGCTACATCCTGGGGCTGGCGGCCTGGCTGGTGGCGCTGATCAGCCTGGGCGAGGCCCTGCGCAACCGCCGCGATCAGGCCCGGGAAGCCGCCCGCTCCCAGGCCGAAGCGTTGCGGCGCCGAGCCACCGAGGAACGTCTGCGCATCGCCCGGGAGCTACACGATGTCGTGGCCCACAACATGTCGCTGATCAGCATCCAGGCCGGGGTCGCCCTGCACCTCATCGACAGCCAGCCCGAGCAGGCCCGAAGCTCGCTGCAGACGATCAAGGACGCCAGCAAGGAGACCCTGGTCGAGCTGCGGTCGATCCTCGGGGTGCTTCGACACGTCGACGCCATCGACGATCCCGACACAGGTGAGCTCCAGGGAGACGAAGCGGGAGCGCCGCGCTCGCCGGTTCCCGGTCTGCACCGGGTGGGCGAGCTGGTGGATCGGGCCCGCTCGGCCGGGATCGACGTGTGCCTCGAGATGACCGGTGAGCTGGACGACCGGCCCCGGCTGCCCCGCCAGGTCGACCTGGCGGCGTACCGGATCGTGCAGGAATCGCTGACCAACGTGGTGCGCCACTCCGATGATCGGGCGGCCACGGTCCGCATCCAGCTCCGCGACGGCGGTCTGGCGGTCGACATCCTCGACGAGGGCTCTCGTGGACAGGTGCCCCGCAGCGACCTGCCGCGGGGTGGCAACGGCATCGCCGGGATGCGCGAGCGCGCCGCCTCGGTGGGCGGACGCCTGGAGGCCGGGCCGCGCCCCGGCCGCGGCTTCGCCGTGCGAGCCTGGCTGCCCATCGAGGCTGACGGCGGAGCAGGGGACAGTCTGTGATCAGGGTGGTGTTGGTCGACGACCAGGCGCTCGTGCGGGCGGGGCTGCGGGCGCTGCTCAACGCCGAGGACGGCATGGAGGTGGTGGGGGAGGCCGGAGACGGCGCGGCTGCGGTCGAGCTGGCCCGGGAGCTGACCCCGGACGTGATGCTCATGGACATCCGCATGCCGGGGGTGGACGGGCTTGAGGCCACCCGTCGCATCAGCGCCGATCCGGCCCTGGTCGCGGTGCGGATCGTGATCCTGACCACCTTCGACCTGGACGAGTACGTGTTCGAGGGCTTGCGCGGCGGAGCGAGCGGGTTCCTCGTCAAGGACACCGAACCGGCTGAGCTGGTGCGGGCGGTGCGAGCTGTGGGGTCCGGCGACGCGCTGCTGTCGCCCCGGGCCACCCGGCGGCTGGTCGAGGAGTACGCCACCCGCTCCACCCCCTCGGACCGCTCGCCGAGTCTCGACCTGCTCACCGACCGGGAGCGCGAGGTGATGACCGCGGTCGCCGCCGGGCTCACCAACGACGAGATCGCCACCAAGCTCTACATCAGCCCGACCACGGCCAAGACCCACGTCAGCCGGACCATGATCAAGCTCGGCGCCCGCGACCGGGCCCAGCTGGTGGTGTTCGCCTACGAGACCGGCCTGGTCCGTCCCGGCTGGCGTATCTAGTCGGTCACGTTCTTGTAAGCCACGACGTGGTCGGGGACGACCCGCACGATCCACTCGCCGGGCCCGCTGTTGCGGGTGCCGAACTCCTCGGCCCGGTCGGGGCCCATGTAGCGACCGCCGATGCGGGTGGCCCAGCGGCGCACGTCGTCGAGCTCGTCGGACCACACCGCCTGGCCGCTGACGGTGACGAAGCTGAACGGCGGTTGGTCGTCCTGCACGCACAGCGACACCCGGCCGTCCCGGGCGATGGTGCGGCCCTTGACCGTGGCGGCGCTGGTGTTGAACAGCACGGTTCCGTCGTCGTCGAGGTCGTACCAGACCGGGGCGATGTGGGGCCGCCCGTCGGCCCGGGTCGTGGCCAGCACGGCCGGGCGCACCGGGGCCCGCAGGAATGCCAGCCACTCCTCGCGTTGCATCGGTGTGTAGCCCATTCTTCCTCCATTGCTGACCATTCCGAGTAGCTATTGTTCGGCTTGTTGGTGTGGTGACTGGGGAGTGGGGAGTGGGGAGAACCATGGCTGGGAGCTCGCGCGGTCGTTGGTCGGACGGGTGCTGCGACGGGGGCCCAAGCTATTGGCCATGACGCTCGTCCTGGTCACCGCCATGGCTGGATTGGCTCAAGTTGACCCGGGGTTGACCGGTCGGCCAGAAATCTTGTGGCACTCGGGTAAACCGGTTCAGGGCGTCGTGCGTCTTACTGGATAACAAGCCAGGAAGCTGTGCCCGGTTTCGGACGGTGGCGAGGCGGCACCGCCGAAACCGTGGCCCATGGGGACGTAGGCGTCGAGGTTTTGGCGCGAGAGGCGGCGTTCCCGGGTTTGCGTGCGCGCCAGCCAGCCGGTGTCTGGGGGATTCCGACGAGTCGGACCGACTGGCAGGCGCGCGGCCCGTTACCAGAGCTGATCGGTGTAAGCGTCGCTGCCGGGGATGGTGGGGATGAACGCGCCGGCCCAGCGGACCACGCCGCCGTCGTCGGCCTTGGCCCGCTCGTCGGCGTAGGCCTGGACCGCCGGCCACCAGTTGTGCGGCTCGCTGTCGGCGAACCACAGCTGCAGCTCGCGGCGTTGGATGCCATCGGTTCCCGGCTGGGTCACCGGGGCGCCGGGCGGCAGCGGGATCCCCTGCCACGACAGCACCAGCGCCACCGCCGAGTCCGGCGTCAGCGCCCAGTGCGGTGCCGGCTCGAGCCCATCGTCGGGACCGACCCGGTCCACCACGACCGCAGCGAGGCCCCGGAACGGATGGTCCAGGGCCAGCTCGGCCGGGACTCCGTCGGCGTCGCGCCGGTCGGCGCCTCGATAGCGGTAGAGCAGGGTGTGGATGTGGTCGCGGTGGGGGAACATCCGCTCGTTGCGGTGCAGCCAGTGGACCTGGCGGCTGGCCCAGTCGGTGTTCTCCTTGTGCCGCCCGGCCAGCACCCAGTACAGCGCCAGGTAAGAGCCGGCGCGGTCGTCGCCGAACAGGGGGGCGGATCCGTCGGCCGAGCCGATGCGCAGGTCCTTGAGGTCCCGCGTGGCCACCCAGCGGCGTCCGGCGAAGAACCAGGGCCCGATCATGCAGCCGGCGTAGAAGTGATCGCGCTCGTACCAGCGGTGGTAGGCCACCTCGTAGCCCTTGTGGGGTTCCACCAGGGTGAACAGGGCGCTCCCCAGCTCGACCTCGCCCCCGAGATCGGCGTCGACGTCGTCCGTGACGCTCATCGGGTGATCCCGAAGCGCTCGAGACCGAAGGCCCGGATGGCGTTGCCCCGCAGGAACTTGTAGATCTCCTCGTCGCTCAGACCGGCTCCGGCGCAGATGTCGGTGGCCACCTTCTTGCTGTGAGGAAACGTCGAGTCGGCGTGGGGGTAGTCGGTCTCGAAGCAGATCTGGTCCATGCCGACGGCGTCCCGGTTCCGCAGCCCGGTCTCGTCGTCGAAGATGCAGCCGTACACCCGATCGGGCAGGTAGCTCGAGGGCTTGTGTGGGAGCGAGGTGCCGAAGCTGTTGTCGCTGCGTTCGGCCCAGAGCTTGTCGGCCCGTTCCAGCACGTACGGCATCCAGCCCACCTGGCCCTCGGAGTAGGCGATCTTGAGGGTGGGGAAGCGCTCCAGCGTGCCCGAGAAGATGAAGTCGAGCAGCGAGCCCATGGCGTTCTGGAACGTGAGCGTCGACGACACGATGAACGGGGCGTCGGGCGAGGTGGCCGGCATGCGGGACGACGAGCCGATGTGCATGCACACCACGGTCTCGGTCTCCTGGCAGGCGGTGAAGAACGGGTCCCACTTGCCGGAGTGGATCGACGGCAGACCCAGCGGATGGGGGTTCTCGGAGAAGGCCACCGCGTGGCTGCCCCTGGCCGCGCTGCGGTGGATCTCGGCCGCGGCCAGCTCGGCGTCCCACAGCGGGATCATGGTCAGCGGGATGAGCTTGCCCTTGCCCTCCCCGCCGCACCACTCGTCGATCATCCAATCGTTGTAGGCCTCGACGCACAGCCGGGCCAGCTCCGGATCGCCGCCCTCCCGCTTCACGCCCTGCTCGTAGAAGGTCTGGCCGCAGAACCGGGGCAGGGTGTTGGGGAAGCAGATCGAGGCGTCGACGTGGTTGGCATCCATGTCCTCGAGCCGCTCCTTCTGCTTCCAGCAGCCGGGCCGGATCTCGTCGAAGGTGGTCGGGGTGACGTCCAGCTCGTCGAAGCCGACCGCGGCTGACAGCTTGGGGAAGGGGTAGACGAGCCCGTCGTAGAGCCACCAGTCGCCCCACTCGCCGTCCTCGCCGCCCTTCTCGTAGCTGAACTTGCCGCCCTTGAACCCGAACTTGGCCCGGTCGCGCTCGACCCGGGGTCCCCGGTCCTGGTACTTCGTCGGCAGCCGGGAGCTCCACAGGTCGGGTGGCTCGACCACGTGATCGTCCACCGAGATGATCCTGGGGATCTCGGTTGTGGTGTCGCTCATGGCGCCCCCTCCAGACCTGAATTAGAACGTGTTCTAACTCTAGGACCTGCCGCCCTCGGGCACCAGACTCGGATCTCCGCCGGCCAGGTCCCCGGGCCGGGAGACCGGGGAACCTATCCCCGCACTCTTTGAACGTTGGTGGTTGCTCAGCAACCACCAACGTTCAAAGAGTGAGTCGGCCGCTCGGTCCGGGTTGCTCGGAAATAGAACGTGTTCTAATCTTGGTCCTCGTGACGGGGGACTATCAGATGCTCCTCGGGGGCCAGCGGGTTGACGGCGACAAGGGCAGGTATGTCGTCGTCAACCCGGCTACCGAGGCCGTGGTGGGCGAGGCGCCCGAGGCCTCGCCGGCCCAGGTCGACGCTGCGGCCCAGGCCGCGGCGGACGCCTTTCCGGCCTGGTCGCGCACCAAGCCGGCCGAGCGGGCCCAGCTGCTGGACCGCCTGGCCGACCTTTTCCAGGCCCAGGTCGAGGAGTACGTGCCCCTGGTCCAGGCCGAGACCGGCGCCACCCAACGCATCGCCCAGACCATGCAGGTCCCTCAGGCAGTCGAGCGGTTCCGGCGCTACGCCGAGGGCGCGGTCGAGTCCAACATCATCCCGCTGGCCCCCAAGGAGATGGCCGCCACCCCGCTGGCGCCCGGCAGCGTCCTCGGAGCCATGGTGGTGCGCCAGCCGGTCGGCGTTGTGGCCTGCATCACCCCTTACAACTTCCCGATGGTCAACATGGCCGGCAAGATCGGTCCGGCCCTGGCCAGGGGCAACACCGTGGTGGTCAAGCCGGCGCCTCAGGATCCGCTGGCGGTGCTGCGCTTCGGCGACCTGGTGACCGAGGCCGGGTTCCCGCCCGGGGTGATCAACATCGTGGCCGGCAGCGGCGCCGAGGCCGGCGAGGCGCTGGTCGCGTCCCCCAACGTCGACATGATCAGCTTCACCGGCTCCACGGTCGTCGGCCAGCGCATCGGTCAGGTCGCCGGTCACGGCATGAAGCGTCTGCTGCTCGAGCTGGGCGGCAAGGGCGCGGCGCTGGTGTTCGACGACGCCGACCTCAAGACCGCCATCGGGGCCATCGCCAGCGTCTGGGCCTTCCACTCCGGCCAGATCTGCACCGCCCCCACCCGGGTCATCGCTCAGCGCAGGGTCGTCGACCAGCTGGTCGCCGGGCTGACCCAGGCCGCGGCGCACCTGCCGGTGGGCGATCCGCTGGACCCGAACACCCTGGTCGGGCCAGTCATCTCCGCCGTCCAGCGGGAGCGCATCGAGAGCCTGGTGCGTCTGGGGGCGAGCGAGGGCGGGTCGGTCGTCGCTGGAGGCGAGCGGCCCGCCATCGAGCGCGGCTTCTACGTGGCGCCGACGCTCATCGCCGACTGCAAGCCGGAGATGGCCGTGGTCCAGCAGGAGATCTTCGGACCGGTGGTGGTGGTCGTCCCGTTCGACGACGAGGACGAGGGCATCGCCGTCGCCAACAGCACCGACTACGGCCTCAACGACTACGTGTTCACCGCCGACAGCGCCCGCGGCGTCCGGGTGGCCCGGCAGCTGCGCACCGGGTCGGTGGCCATCAACACCGCCCAGCAGCACCCCGAGGCCCCCTTCGGCGGGTTCAAGCTCTCGGGCGTCGGCCGCGACCGCGGCAGCTTCGGGCTCCACGCCTACAGCGAGCTCCAGTCGATCGTGTGGCCGGGATGAGGGCGGCATCCAGGTC
Organism: Acidimicrobiales bacterium; assembly: GCA_036505485.1. Lineage (GTDB taxonomy): Bacteria > Actinomycetota > Acidimicrobiia > Acidimicrobiales > VFJN01 > DASXTK01. The sequence continues at coordinate 14,720 of DASXTK010000058.1, read as the reverse complement.
ACAGAACGACTGAGCAGCGAGAGGACCGACCGATGAAGGGCATCGTGTGGACCGGGCAGCTCGAGATCCGGGACGACGTCGAGGTGCGCGATCCCGGGCCCGGCGAGGTGCGGGTGCGGATCGCCAACGCCGGCCTGTGCCACAGCGACGTGTCGGTGATCGACGGGACCATCCCGTTCCCGACGCCGGTCGTCCTCGGACACGAGGGCGCGGGCGTGGTCGAGCAGGTCGGCGCGGCCGTGACCAAGGTGAAGGTCGGCGACCACGTGGTGCTCACCACCGTGGCCAACTGCGGGCGCTGCGCCGCCTGTGACCGGGGCCAGCCCACCCACTGCCGCGACAGCATGGGCCGCCTGCCCAAGCCGTTCACCGTCGGCGGGGAGCCGGCGTTCACCTTCGCCAACGCCGGGGTGTTCACCGAGGCCGTGGTGGTCACCGAGACCCAGGCCATCGCGATCGACCCCGAGGTCTCCCTCGAGGTGGCGTGTCTCATCGGCTGCGGGGTGCTCACCGGCGCCGGCGCCGTGTTCAACCGGGCCAAGGTCCAGCAGGGCCAGAGCGTGGTGGTCATCGGGGCCGGCGGGATCGGCCAGTCGGCGATCCAGGCCGCCCGCATCGCCGGGGCCTCCAAGATCGTGGTGCTCGACGCCAACCCGGAGAAGGAAGCCGTGTCCCGGCGGTTCGGGGCCACCGACTTCCTCGACGTGCGCTCGGTCGAGGACGGCGGCCTCGTCAAGGCGGTGAAGGAGCTGGGCCTGCCCACCGGCGCCGACCACGTGATCGAGTGCGTGGGCCGTCCCGAGCTGATCCGCACCTCGGTCTCCCTGCTCGACTGGGGCGGCACGGCCACCCTGCTCGGCGTGCCCAAGCTGGGCACCGAGGCCAGCTTCGTGGTCAACGAGCTCTACAACGACAAGTCCATCTTGGGGTGCCGCTACGGCTCGGCCCGGCCGCACCACGACATCCCCCTGCTCGTCCAGCTCTACCAGGACGGCCGGCTGCTGCTCGACGAGATGGTCAGCCAGATCTACCCCCTCGACCAGATCAACCAGGCTCTCGACGACCTCCACCACGGCAAGCTCAACCGGGGCGTGCTGGCGGTGTCGGGGTCCTAGGTCCAGGCCGTACAAGGAGGAAGCTCCACCATGGAGTTCGGCGTCTTCGCCCAACTTTTCGTGCCCCAGTTCGAGCGGGACAAGGATCCGCGGGCCGAGCACAAGCGGATCTTCCGCAACGTCGAGATCGCCAAGGCTGCGGACCAACACGCCTTCAAGTACGTGTGGTGTCCGCAGCACCACTTCCTGGACGAGTACAGCCACATGCCCGGCCCCGAGGCCTTCCTGGCCTTCTGCGCGGCCCAGACCGCCCGGGTCCATCTGGGCTCGGCCATCTTCAACATCACCCCGCCGGTCAACAAGCCCCAGCGGGTGGCTGAGAACGTGGCCCTGCTCGACCATCTGACCGACAACCGCTTCGAGTTCGGGACCGGCCGGGGCTCGTCGACCACCGAGGTCTACGGCTTCGACATCGCCAACATTGACGAGACCAAGGAGATGTGGCGCGAGGCCATCCGGGAGATCCCGAAGATGTGGAAGGACGCGGCGTACAGCTACGAGGGCAAGTACTTCCGCATGCCCGAGCGCAAGGTGTTCCCCAAGCCCCACGGTCCACTGCACCCGGCCATGTGGGTGGCAGCCGGGAGTCCGTCTACGTTCACCGAGGCCGGGGAGCTCGGGCTCGGTGCGTTCTGCTTCTCCCTGGGGCGGCCACAGCAGATGGAGCCGTTGGTACAGAACTACAAGCGGGGCATCGAGAGCGCCACGCCGGTGGGCGACTACGTCAACAACAACATCATGGGCGTGACCAACATGCTGTGCATGGAGGACCGGAAGAAGGCCTTCGAGGTCGCCTCCACCATGGGCATGAACTACTACTCGACGCTGGCCTATCACTGGCTGGACAACGTGCCCCGGCCCAAGCACCTGCCGGAGTGGCCGGAAAAGATCCCCGAGCCCAGCCCCGAAGGAGTCGAGCAGCTGTCAGCCGACGGCTACGTGGTCATCGGCGATCCCGACGACTGCGCCCGCTCGGTGCAGAACTGGGTGGACATGGGCTTCGACCAGCTCACCTTCAGCCCGACCACCAACACCCTGCCCACCGAGGTGGTGGTGGGATCGATGGAGGTTTTCGGACGAGAGGTCATCCCGAAGTTCGACACCGACATCGAGCACTCCACCACCCGTTACCGGCGAGAGGCGTTCCTCGCTCGTCAACGCTAGAACGGGCGGGCATGGGGACTGTGGGGGAAGCGCCCGGGAGCTTCAACTTCGCCGACGTCTGGGAGATGGCCGCCGACGCGGTGCCGGAACGGGAGGCACTGGTCGTCGGCGACCAGCGGCGGACGTATGCCCAGTTGGAGGAGCGCGTCAACCGGCTGGCGAACCACTTCGCGGCGCTGGGCGTCGGCCCCGACGACCATGCGGCGCTCTATCTGGAGAACTGCGCCGAGTACGTCGAGGCCATGCTGGCGCTGTTCAAGCTGCGGGCCGTTCCCATCAACGTCAACTACCGCTATGTCGCCGACGAGCTGGCCTACGTGCTGGACAACAGCGACAGCGTGGGCCTGCTCTGTGCCGAGACTCCGGGAGGAGGCCTCCCGGCGCACGTTCGGTTCGTCCTGACCACCGGCGACGACTACGAGGCCGCGCTGGCGGCAGCTTCGCCGGAACGGCCGGTGGTCGACGGGCGGAGCGGCGACGACCGCTACGTCATCTACACCGGCGGCACCACCGGCCTGCCCAAGGGCGTGACCTGGCGCCAGGAGGATGCCTTCTTCGCCTGCATCGGCGGGGGCGATCCGCTGCGGCTGCACGGACCGGCCGAGAGTCCCGACGAGCTCCCGGGGCGGATCCTCGAGCAGCCCTCGTGCTACCTGCCGGTGGCCCCGATGATCCACGCCGCGGCCCAGTGGACCAGCCTGTCCTGGTTCTTCGCCGGGTCCAAGGTGGTGCTGATGCCCGGCTCGCTCGATCCCGACGCGGTGTGGCGGGCGGTCGAGGCCGAGAAGGTCAACGTGATCACCGTGGTCGGAGACGCCGTGGCCCGGCCGCTGCTCGACCAGTGGGACACGGCGGTGGCCGACGGTCGCAGCTACGACGTCAGCTCCCTGTTCGTGTTCAGCAGCGGGGGCGCACCACTTTCGTTGTCGAGCAAGGAGCGGGTGTTCGCCCGCCTGCCCAATGTGTTGCTCACCGACGGGTTCGGCTCGTCGGAGGCTGGGACCCAGGGATCCTCCCGGGTCAGCGCGGAGGATGTCGCCGCCGCCGGGACCGGTCGTCTGGTCAGCTTCGACCGGCCGGCCAAGCCCACGATCGTGCTCGATCCCGAGACTGGTGACGAGGTCATCCCGGGTTCCGGCGTCATCGGCCAGGTGCTGGCCGGCGGTCGTCTTCCGTTGGGCTACTACAACGACCCGGAGCGGACCGCGGCGACGTTCCTCGAACGGAACGGTTCCCGCTGGCTGGTGACCGGGGACATGGCCACCGTCGAGGCCGACGGATCGATCTCCCTGGTCGGACGGGGGAGCGGCGCCATCAACACCGGTGGGGAGAAGGTGTTCCCCGAGGAGGTCGAGGCGGTGCTCAAGACCCATCCCGGGGTCTACGACTGCGTGGTCGTCGGCGTCCCGGACGACCGCTGGGGCAGCGCGGTGACCGCTGTGGTCCATCCCACCGGCGCTGCCGAGGTCACCCTCGAGGACCTGGCGGCCCATTGCAAACAGCGGCTCGCCGGCTACAAGTCCCCCAAGCGCCTGGTCGTGGTGGAGCGCATCCAGCGGTCGCCCTCGGGCAAGGCCGACTACCGCTGGGCCGCCGAGGTCGCCGCCGCCGCCGGACCAACCGTTCTGTGACCTGGATGCCGCGCCCAGGCGCGGCATCCAGGTCACAGAACGAGGGGGGACGGGGAGCCCGGGAACGTTCTCGCCTCGCCGTGACTCAAACGGCGGTGACTACGTACCAAACCCTACGAGCACTGGATCGGGAGGACAGCTCCGTGCAACCAGGGGTCCGTTCGTCGTTCGATGCTTTGTACCGGGCATCGAACGCCCGCATGATCCGGCTGGCCTGGCTGCTGGTCGGGTCGCGGGCCGTGGCGGAGGAGCTTGCACACGATGCCTTCCTCGTCGTTTACCAGCGCTGGGACACCATCGACAATCCCGGCGGCTACCTGCGCCGGACCCTGGTGAACCTCAGCATGCGGTGGCTGCGGCGAAGCATCCACGAGCGCAGGCTGCTGGCCACGATCGGCGAACCGCCCCCGACCGGGGACCCCGTCGTCGACACGATGTGGGACGCCATCCAGCGGCTGCGACCCGAACGCCGAGCCGTCGTCGTCCTGCGCTACTGGGTCGATCTCCCCCACGACGAGATAGCCGAGCTCCTCGACTGCCCCGTCGCCACCGTCCGCACCCGCCTGCACCGAGCCCTGAACGACCTACGCAAAGAGGTGGAACGATGAACGACTTCGAACAGACCGTGGTGCGCACCTTGCAGGCCAAGGCCGACCAGGTGGTTGTGGACGACGAGGCGCAGTTCCACGCCGATGACGGCGCCCAGCCGTTGTCGCTCGTCCCGGGCCCGCCCGCGGCGTCGACCCGGCCCCGACGACGAGGCTGGCTGGTGGCCGTCGCCGCAGCCCTGGCCGTGCTCGTGGGTGGGGCGGCCGTGGTCCGGGGCCTGGGGGCCGACCACCCGGACGTGACCATGCCCTCCGCCGATGACGTGATGTGGAGCCCCTCGGACCAAGGCGTCGCCGCGCTGGTCCCCAGTGCGCTGCCCGAGGGCTGGAACCTCGCCGAGGTCCACGCCGGCGTGTCCCTGAAAGAGGTGCCCACGACGTGGCAGCTCTTCGGCGTCGACGGGGCGTCACCCCTGCCCGAGGGCGTCGTCGTCGGGAGCCATCAGAAGGGCGCAGAGGTGCTCAGCGGGGAGCCGACCCATCGGGTCCAGGGCCACCCGGCCTTCATGGGGCCCACGACCAGCCCATACGTGCCAGCGGGTGCTCTCGAGATCGAGTGGGCGGCCGACGACGTGTTCCACAACGTGGTCGCCGTGGGCCTGACGGAGGCCGCGCTGCTGGACTTCCTCGACTCGCTCGACCCCCGGACCGATCCCGCCACCGGCTTCGATGTGCCGTCCGGAGCCTCGCTCACCGAGCTCGGGGCGACCACCACCGACGACCAGGTGACCATCTCGACCGTCGGCTACGCGGATCCCGACGGAGCCGGCGACCTCTCGGTCATGGTCTACTCCTCCAACTTCGGTGGTGGACTCCTGCACCGGCTGGTCGGCGAGCCGCACGGTGACGGCTTCGTGATCCGGGGTGGGGATCAGGACTACCGGTTCGTCTCGCTGGCTCGGGGCGACGGGTCGGTCGTGGACGTCTCGACCCGGTCCGGTCCCCAGGACCCGGGGTGGCTCGACCTGGCCGTCGACAGCCTCGTGCCGGTCACGCGGGCACAGCTCGTCGACATGGGCGTGGCCCAGCCGGTGACCGTGACCTCGACGGTCGGGCAGTGGACGGTCGAAGTCCATGGCCACAACGGGGGCAGCGTGGCCATGTGCCTCACCCCGGTCTCGGGGGCCACGATGTGCACGCTGGCCCAGAGCCAGATGGGGTTCACGACGGGATCGGCGCTGGTCGGCGGGGAGTGGATCGTGGTGGCCCTGACCGACGACAGCTCGGAGCCGGCCACGATCGAGACCTCCCCGAGCAGCCTTGCCGAGCCGGAGTCGTTCGACTCCGAGACCCTGCGAGGCGAGCGCGAGGAGTCCGACGGCCACGTGACCGAGCTGGTCTCCGTCCCCGAGGCAGTGGACGCCGTCCTGGTTCTCGTCGCCACGGACTCGGGCGGGAGCGGCTACGGCTACGACCGCCCAACCCTCTGACCCCCCGGGGGAGCGATCGATTCTGTGATCTGTATGCCGCGCCAGGGCGCGGCATACAGGTCACAGAACGATCAGATGGCCCGGTAGCAGAGGGCCCGCCACTCGCCGGTCAGCGGGAAGCGGCAGAGGGACGTGGTGGCTCTCAGGAGCCAGTCGAGCACAGTGTCGAGGTCGGCATCGGGGGGAACCGCGCAGACCAGCCCGTGCTTGGGATGGTCCTGCAGCATCCGCCAGCCTTCGGGGATGGCCAGACCGGCTTCGCTCAGCCGGCCCGCCACCTTGGGACCCTGGGAGTGGTGGATCCCCACCGTCGAGGGCTCGCGGTCGGCCTTGCCCGCGGGCTTCCATGTCGCCAGGGGGACGTCGGGGCCGCGGGCACCGAAGATGCTGGCCAGAACCGAGCGCTGCGGGGGCGGAAAATCCATGTCCAGCCCGGGTGTGAAGTTGATCCAGCCCTGCTCCAGAGCGGCCATGGAGGACATCCGCGTCACCACCGACGCACGATGTTCTTCGCTGAACTCGATCAGCAGCGGCTCGGCCACCATCGCTGCACGCTACCTGTCCAGAACGTCGGGACTGTCCGCTACACGCGGTGACGACCCGCCGTAGGCTGCCCCGCCATGGACCTCTCCGATGCGCTGCGGGAAGCCCTCGAGGCCCAAGTGCTCGATCATGAACCGACCCAGGCTGCGCTGGTCTTGCGGGGTGCGGTGGAACGGTCGGGCCCGACCGAGGTCGCGGACGGACTGCTCGACTGCGCCGCGGTGGCCCTGCGGGGACTGGTGGCCGAGACCGACGAGGCCCTTCCCCTCGACGAGCTGGTCGAACGGCTGACCCTGGACGGCGCGGTGCCGGGAGACAGCGGCGGGCTGCTGGCCCACATGCTGACCCTGGCCGCGGCCACCGCCGGAGGCGTCCGGCCCAGCGCCAAGGCCACGGTGGACGAGATCGGGCCGGAGCGGGCGCTGTCGGGGGCTTGGCTGGCCACGCTGGCCACCATCAGGGTGGTGGCCATCACCCTGGAGCGCACCGAGGTCGACGTGGTCGACGAGATCCTCCGCTCCCTCGGCGACTAACCCCCGGCGACGAAGGACTCCCACGCCGAACCACATTGGTCGGCGTCCCAGAGGTCGTCGTGGACGATGACCCGGTAGCGGAACCTCAGCTCGGCGGCTGGGGCTAGGCGAAGGGGTCCGTCCCACAGGAAGGCCGGGTACACGGTGTTCGACCAACCCTCCCCGTAGCCCGGCGCCCGGCACGACGCATAGAACGGCACCGGGTGGGACGGGTTGTCGGGGTGGTCGAGCACACACAACCCGCCCGTGGGTCCGGAGAGGTCGCACCAGAGGGACGGTTGGGGGGCGACGCGGTCGCGGCCGACCCCGTCGTCGGTGCCGTCGAAGGTCGGCCGGCCATCGTGGCGTTGGACGCCCCAGCCAGCCGGATCGCCCTCTTCCCAGAAGTTGTCGCCATCGACGAACTTGACCACGAACCACAGGGCCCCGCTGCCACGGATCATAGGGCGGCTCCACCCGGGTGAGCACCTGGCCCGCCGGGGTGGCGATCGGGTGGAGGTGGGGCTTGCGGCGATGGCCCCAGACGTACGTCCAGCCTCCGGCACCGGCCTGAACGTGCAACGGCTCGTCTGACGTCACGTGACCTGGTCCAAGCGATCGAGCAGCGTGGCGAGCAGCTCGGCCTCACCCTCGTCCCGCGTGGGACTGTCGGGATGGACCCGGGGCGAAGGCGCCCAGCCTCTCTGGAACCACACCAGTGCAGCGTCGTGCCGATACGCGGGTACGGGCCTTCGGTGACACCACCGTGGACCTGAGCGATGGTCCGGCGAGTCTCCGGCTCGATCTGCTCCGAGGCAAGCGCCGGGCGGTGCTGCATCACGGCGCGGGCTGAAGACGTGGCAGGCTCCGACAAGTAGGTCGACGGACAGGCTGGGGGAGAGCGTGGCAGGCGACGGGGTGGACAGACGGGCGGGATTGGGTCGGCGGGGCTTCCTCGCCGGCTTGGGAGTAGCTGGTGCGGCTGCGGTCGGTGCCGGGGTGCCAGGGCGGTTCGACCTGCGGGCGTCGGCCGCCGCGGCCAGCGTCCCGCCCATCGATCCCAACTTCCCGTTGGGCATCGCCGCCGGCGACCCCCATCCCACCGGCTCGGTGATCTGGAGCAAGGTCCCGGACTCGCCCGGTGCTGTGGCGGTCGACTGGGAGGTGGCCAACGACGAGGCGTTCAGCCGGATCGCTCGGCGGGGCAGCACCGAAGCGGTCGCCGAAACCGATCACACGGTCAAGGTCGTGGTCGACGGACTCCGGTCCGATGCCTGGTACTTCTACCGGTTCCGCACCGCGGCGGGGACCAGCCGGGTCGGGCGTCTGCGCACCGCGCCGGTGCTGGGCCGTTCCCCCCAGCGGCTGCGCTTCGCCTTCTCGTCCTGCCAGCAGATCAACGAGAGCTACTACGTCGCCCACTTGGCCATGGCCAAGGAGGACATAGACTTCTGGGTCCACTACGGCGACTACATCTACGTGAACGACTTCGGCACGATCAGCCTCGACGACTACCGGGGCGTGTACCGGCGGTTCAAGGCCAACCCCATGCTGCAGGAGCTGCACGCCCGCTATCCGGTCGTGGCCATGTGGGATGACGGGGAGTTCGTCAACGGCATCGACCGTACGTTCGATCCGGCCCGGTTCGATGCGGCCCGGCAGGCGTGGTTCGACTATCAGCCGGTGACTCGGCCCGAACGGGATCCCAACCGCACCTACCGCAAGATCGGCTGGGGCGATCTCGTCTCGTTCCTGCTGCTCGACGTGCGCCAGTACCGCGATCCGGTCATCAACGGGGTGAGCGGGGGTCCGCTCGGGTTGTCCACCATCGACACCCACACCGAGGCCGGCGCCCACATGTTCGACCCCAACCGCACCTGCCTGGGTCAGCGTCAGAAGCACTGGCTCACGTCGCATCTCGCTTCTGACGAGGCGACGTGGCGCCACATCGGCCACGGCTACAACTTCCTCGCTGTCCGTTTGGACGACTACGACACCCCTTCGGCACGAGCCAACCCGCCGGCCGGGTTCCACATCAACGGCGGGAACTATGTCGCCACCGACGCCTGGGACTCGTACTGGGCGGAGCGGCGTCGGCTGATGGACTTCCTCGCCGACCAGGCCATCCCCAATGTGGTCGCTACCGCCGGCCACACCCACGTCTACTTCGCCGGCGGGCTGCGACCCGATTATGACGACCTCGAGGGCTCGCCGGTGGTCGCCCACGAGTTCGTGTGCGGCTCGCTCACCGCGGACCCGGACCTGCGCAAGGCCTATCTGCCCGACCTGCCGCTGGAGGAGGCCGAGGCGGTGCTGCGCAGCGTGGAGGGCGCGTTCCTGGGCCTGAATCCCCAGATCGACTACATCGACCTGGTCAGCCAGGGCTACGGGCTGGTGGAGTTCACTCCGTCCGAAGCCCGGGTGTGGTTCCAGGTCATCGACACCTACGACGCCCTGGCCGAGGCCCGCACCCGAGCGTCGTGGACCGTCCCGGCGGTCGCGAGTGGTGAGCCGGCGACCCTGGTCCGTAATATCTGACACAACGTCAGATTTGGGAGGTCCAGTGGGGTTGCTCGACGGCAAGGTGGCCATCGTCACCGGGGCGGGCCACGGCATCGGCCGGGGTCATGCGCTGGAGCTGGCCAAGCACGGCGCCAAGCTCGTGGTCAACGATCTCGGCACCTCGGTGACCGGTGAAGGGGCATCGCAGGACGCCGATCTCACGGTCAAGCTGATCGAGGAGCGCGGCGGCGAGGCCGTTCCCAACTACGAGGACGTGGCTTCCTATGACGGGGCCGGACGCATGGTGGCCCAGGCCGTGGACGCCTGGGGCCGGCTCGATGTGCTGGTCAACAACGCCGGGATCGTACGGGACCAGGCCATCTGGAACATGTCCGAGGCCGACTTCGACGCCGTGATCCGGGTTCATCTCAAGGGCACCTGGGCGCCGTGCCACTGGGCGGCGCGGCGCTGGCGGGAGCGGGCCAATTCCGGCGAGAGCTTCACCGGCCGGGTGATCAACACCGTGTCGGGGGCCGGTTTGGTCGGCAACTTCGGGCAGAGCAACTACGCCACGGCCAAGGCCGGCATCGCCGGGATGACCCAGACCCTCAGCCTCGAGCTCTACAAGCTGGGGGTGACGGTCAACGCGGTGGGTCCGGCCGCGGCGACCCGGATCACCGGCACCATGCCGGGAGCGCCGCCGGTCATCGAGCCCGACGAGGTGCCCGACGACGAGTGGAACCGCATGGATCCCGCGGTGTCCTCACCACTGGTGGCGTGGCTGGCATCGGACCAGTCCCAGCACGTGACCGGCCAGATCATCCGGGCGGTGGCCGAGAACATCATCTGGATGAAGGGCTGGAGCGACGGTCCGTCCATCAGCAACGGCGGCAAGCGCTGGGACGCCGGCAACCTCGGCGCCCAGCTCAACACCGACATCTTCGGCACCCGCACCCCGGGCCTCCGCTACTGACGGCACCGATACCGACGACGCGAGTCGCCTGAGTTCCCGCTAGGCATCCGGCCGTGGTGACAACGGACCGGTTGCGACGCATCGAGGTGCTGTGGGACGGGATCGCCGATCCCGACGAGTACCCGTTCAGCATCCCGGCTCTGCGCGGGCTCGAGCGGCTGGAGTTCCCCACCCCGGTGACCTTCCTGACCGGGGAGAACGGCAGCGGTAAGTCGACCCTGGTGGAGGCCATCGCCATCGCTGCGGGCGTCAATCCGACGGGCGGCAGCCGCAACCTGTTGCCGAACGGTGGCGTGCGAACCGAGTCGTCGTTGGGCGAACACCTGCGGTTGGTGTGGGGTGAGCGGCCGGCGAGGGCGTTCTTCCTGAGGGCCGAGACCTTCTTCAACACCGCCACTTCGTATGGGGTGGCGGGCAGCGGCGACCTGCATGGCCAGTCGCACGGCCAGCAGTTCCTGGAGGCGGCGAGGACGCTGATCTACGAACGCAGCCTGTGTCTGATGGACGAGCCCGAGTCCGCCTTGTCGGTCATCGGCCAGCTCGGCCTGCTGCGGCGCATGCACGAGCTGGTGGATCAGGAGACCCAGATCGTGGTGGCCACCCACTCGCCGATCCTGCTGGCCTATCCCGACGCCTGCATCTACCGGCTCGATGACACCGGCGTCGACCGCATCGCCTACGAGGAGAGCCAGCCGTACACGCTGACGAAGTCGTTCCTTGATGCCCCCGAGCGGTTCCTCCACCACCTCTTCGACGAGACGTAGACGCGAACGTGCCCCCGAAGGCGCCTGTCCGGTGGCACCTTCGGGGGCACGTCGCCCCCAACCCCTCTGGAGATCAGCGCAAGCCGAGCTTGCGGGTGCAGGCCGGCCAGGCGCCCCAGCCGGAGCTCTCGTAGAGACGGATGCCCATCTCGATCTGAGTCTCGCGGGAGTTCTCGTGCGGGTAGCCCTCGCCGCCGACGCCACGCCAGCTGCCCAGCGAGAACTGGATTCCGCCGTAGTAGCCGTTGCCGGTGTTGATGGACCAGTTGCCGCCCGACTCGCACTGGGCCAGAGCGTCCCAGGTCTCGTAGCTGTACGGATCACCGAAGCCTCCACCGCTGTCGGGCGGCGGGTCCGACTCGGTCGGAGGCGGAGTCGGAACCGTGGTGGTCGGCGCCGGCGCCTCGGTGGTTGGGGTCGTGGTCGGGGGCTCGGTCGTGGTGGTCTCGGGCGGCGGTGGGGCCGTGGTCGTGGTCCCCACCGAGGCCGCGGCCGCAGCCTTGGCCTGGTCGGCCTGATGGTCGGTCTCACGGCTGCGCAGGGCGGCGATCGGCGCGGCGTCCGTGGCCTCAACCTCGTCGCCGCTGTCGTCTTCAGCGACGACAGCCTTGGCCAAAACGATCGGCCCCAGCAGTAGGGCTAGCGCGGCTGCGCCTCCGAAGATCGCCCGCCGCATGTCCTTGCGTCGCTTTTGGTCCGCCTCAGCTTCCGCGTCGTTGAACACGTCATCGTCGGTCCATTCGGCCATCGAAGTAGGAACTCCTTGGTCGGGACGCGCGCTTGCTCCACGGAGGATTTGAGAGAGTGCGGGGCGTTCCCAGCGCGCGCCGTCCTGTCCGGCTTCGATAGCACTTTGTCATGTTCGCAACGCTTTTGCAACATAAGCAGCGTTGCGGAGGCGGTGGAGACCGGGGTTAGAGGAGCCCGAGCTTCCTGCTGCAGGCCGGCCAGGCGTTCCAGCCTGAGCTCTCCTGGAGGCGGATTCCCGCGGCGATCTGCTCCTCACGGGAGTACTCGTAGGGGTAGCCGTCCAGACCCATTCCCCGCCAGGTGGACAGCGAGAACTGCAGCCCTCCGTAGTACGGCCCGGCGCTGTACTCCCAGTTGCCACCGGACTCACATTGGGCCAGCGCATCCCAGGTCTCGTAGCTGTGTGGATCGCCGAACCCACCGCTGTTGGGCGGAACCGGGATGGGCTCGTGGGCCTCGGTGGTCGTGGTGGTGGCCTCGGTCGTGGTGGTCTCGGGCGGCGGAGGCGCAGTTGTGGTGGTGCGCATCGACAGGGCAGCCCCGGCCCGGGCCTGGTCGGCCTCGCGAGTGGTCTCGCGGTTCTGCAGGGCCGTGATCACCGGGGCGGCCGACTCGTCGTCGGCTCGCACGTCCCCGTCGTCATCGGGGACCACCGCGTTGGCCAGCACGATGGGTCCCAGCAGCATGGCCACGCCGGCCACGGTTCCCAGAAGTGACCGTCGGATGTCTTTTCGGCGCTGGCGGTCCTCATCCGCCTCGGCGTCGTTGAAGACGTCGTCGCCGGTCCACTCGGCCATCGGGCGGAGACCTTCCTCTTCCGAGAGGCGCGCCGCCTCCACTCGAAAGTGGTACGAGCTCTGGGGGGTACCCAGCGCGCGCCGACTCGTCCGGCTTTGTGAGGAGTTCGTCATGTTCGCAGCGGTTTGGCAACAAAGTGACGCCGTGACGGACGCCACGATCCCCTTGTGTCTCGAGCGGTGCCCCCTGATCCCCCCGCCCAGCAGGGAATCAGCGAACTCTGGGTAGACCTAGTCCTCGCTGAGCGATGATCTCCCTCTGAACTTCACTTGAACCACCGTAGATCGTTGTGACCATCGCGTGTCGGAATGCATGCTCGACTAGGTCGCCGAGCACCATAGTCCCCCCGCTGGGGGGCGCGAGCGCCTCTGGGCCAACGAGATCCAACAGGTCGCTCGAAGCCGCCACGAAGGCCTCCGTCAACCACAGCTTTGCCATCGATCCCTCGACCTGTGGCAGGGCGCCGGTGGCGGCCATCCACGCCGACCGGTACAGCAGGAGACGGCCGACTTCGATCAGCGTGTCCCATTGCGCCAGCCGTTCCTGGGCCCCCGGATCGTCCAGCGGGCGGTGTCCTTCGCCGTCCGCGGTGGCGGCCCAATCAGCCACCGCTGCCACGAAGTGGGCGGGCTCGCCCCAGTTGGAGCTGTTGCGCTCGTAGACCAGCGCGGCGTGCATCACCGTCCAGCCGGCGTCGATGTCACCGACCCGACACGAATCGGGGACACGGACGTCGGTGTAGAAGGTGATGTTGGTCCGCTCGCCGCCGAGGGTCTCGACCGGGGTGATCTCGATGCCAGGCGTGCTCATGGGGACCAGGAACATGGTGAGGCCCTTGTGCTTGGGGGCGTCGAGGTTGGTCCGGGTCAGCAGGAAGACGTACTCGGCCTCCTGCGCCATGGTGGTGAACATCTTCTGGCCGTTGATCACCCACTCGTTGCCGTCGCGCGCCGCCCGGGTCTGGACCGCGGCCACGTCGGAGCCGGCGTCGGGCTCGCTGTAGCCCAGGCAACAAAGGACATCGCCGGCCAGGATCCTCGGCAACACCTCCTGCTTGTGCTCCTCATTGCCGCACAGCAGCAAGGTGGCGCCGACCATGGCCGCTATGCCCATGCCGTCCACGGGAGCGGCGGCCCGGTAGAGCTCCTGCATGAGGGTGGTGGTGGCCACGGCCGAGCGGCCCAGCCCGCCGACCTCGGTCGGCCAGCCGGCCGCCAGGTAGCCCCGTTGGCAGAGCTTGCGGTGCAAGCCCCAGTCGTGCATGGTCCCGGTGGTCAGGGCCCGGTCGATGATGTCGTGGTCGAGGTGCTCGTCGAGGAAGGCTCGGACCTCCTGCTGGAAGGCCACGGTGTCGGGATCGAACCCGAAGTCCATGCCCTCCCGTGCCGCCGCCGGTGCCCCCTCGGCCCCACCCTTGGGCCCATCGCTGAGCCAGCGGCGCCGAGCGATCCGGCGGAGCTCCAGGCGGGGATCCCCGGCCTGCAGCCGCCAGCCCTTGGCCCGCCGGGCGAAGAGCTGGATGTCGTACTCGAGCATGAAGCCGTAGCCGCCGTGGTAGTGGAGGCTGGCGCTGCTGGCGTCCTCGGCGGTGCGACCGCAGAACCAGAACGCCTGCGCCGCCTGGGCTGAAGCCGCGGGATGGTCGACATCGACGGCCCAGGCCGCCTGGTAGCCCAGGATCCGGGCGCCATCGGTGGCGGTGTGGAGATCGGCCAGCCGGTGCTGGATCGTCTGGAACGATCCCAGCTGCACCCCGAACTGCTTGCGGTCCTTGACGTACTGGACCCCGATGTCGAGCGCCACCCGGGCCAGCCCGGCCAGGGCCACGGCGGTGAGCACCCGCCACTCGTCGAGCGTCTGCTCGTACGCGTGGCGGGCCTCCGCACCCTCGGCCAGCACGATCCGCTGCTCGCCGGCCGAGGCGCCGAGA
>DASXTK010000057.1:0-4414 GCA_036505485.1 Acidimicrobiales bacterium | reverse complement strand
GCGGAGCAAGATTCGTTGTCGCATCATGCCCCTCCTGTCAGAGGATGGCCGGCCTTCGGGCGGGCCCGAGGCCGGCCATCAGAGTCGTGCGTTAGGCCCCGGTTACGGCGAGCGCGGGCTATGGCCGCTGGCCGGTGTAGCGGAAGACGTACAGGCCGCTGTCGCGGTCGCTGGCCAGGATCAGCCGCTCGCCGTCGGCGGTCTTGTGGATCTGCACGCCCCAGAAGTCGTTGCCGCCCTGGTCGATGAACCGGCCGACCTCGGTGAGGCCCCCCGGACCGAAACTCACCACCCGGAAGCCGCCCGCGTACCACGACAGGTAGGCCAGGTCGGCGGTCGGGTCGAAGGTGACCTCGTGGATGGTCAGGTTGCCGAAGCCGGTCGCGAAGGCGGGGTCCTCCTCCTCGGGGATGGCGTAGGTATCCAGCTCCCGCAGCGTGCTCGCGTCGAACAGATGGATGTAGCCCCACCCGTCGAACTTCGTCTCGGCCGCGACCTTGGGGCCGAGGTCGCCAGGGTTGGGCTCAAGGTCCCCAGGGTCCCCGACCGGGTAGGGGATGGTGTAGCCGGGTGTCCGGTTGAACATCAGGTGAAATGCCCGGTGCCCGATGCAGATCGCGGGGATCGGCCGCGGGTCGCCGCCACCGCACGTGAAGGCGTCGGGGAAGTCGCCGCCGCCGGCGCCCGAGTGGTGGTTAGCGATGATGACCCCGCCGTAGCCCTTGTCGACGGCGTTCTGGACCTTCTCGTCGAAGCGGCACGCGGCGTGCGGGTGGTTGGGGTCCTGCACCGGCCCGCGCTGGAAGATAACGATGGCCTCCTCGCCCGGTGCGAGCGGGCCCAGCACCGAGGGTGGTGGGATGTCGGCCAGGTCGTCGTTGCAGCCGTAGCCGCCGAACACCGTCGGGCCGTTCAGCTTCTGGTCCGGCAGCGTCGCGATCGGCTTGGACCAGCCGAACTCGCCCGCCGGGGAGGGCCCGGCGTTGGGACCGGTGGTGAGCTGGAAGGCGGTGCGGAAGGGTGAGAAGTCCTCGTCGGTGCCGATGATGAAGCGGCCCTTGCGGTCGAACTCGGCGTAGTGGCCGTTGCCTTCTGGTGGGCTGAACCCGCTGATCGGGTCGGGGTCGGTAAAGTCGCTGTCGTTGATGAACTTCGGGTGGGCCGGGTCGTCGACGTTGAGCTTGACGTAGCCCGCATCCCAGTAGGATGACAGCATCGTCCAGGTGCTGCCGATCTTGCGCACCACCATGTCGTGGTTGAAGACCGTGTCCCCGTTGGCAAGCGGCGCCTTGGCGGCCGGCCAGTCCCGCAGGCCGGTCTCGGCAATCAGCCTGGGGTTGCGGGGATCGGTGATCTCCATGATGTCGACATCGGTCTGCGCCTGCTCCTCGTCGTCGGAGGCCACCACGAACGCCCGCCCGTCCTGCTGCCAGGCGAACACGCTGTGGTACTGGCGGACCGGGACAGTGTTGCCGAGCGCGTCGGTGGTGTCGCCGAAGTTCTGCGCCAGCGCCACCGGAGCGAGCGGGTTGGTGATGTCCCACAGCGAGACGCCGCCCAGGCCACCGGCGCCGCAGATCTCATTGTTGAGCGCCAGGATGTCGCCGGCGAACGACGGTGTGTCGATGTGGATGGCGTGCACCCCCTCGCCGACGAACGAGCCCTGGTGGGCGGGGATGAAGCCGACCTCCCGCGGGTTGGCGGGATCGGCGATGTCGACCACGTAGGCGCCGCCGGCGCCGTCGGCGGTGCAGCCGGGGGAGAACTGGGCCAGGTAGGCGAAGTTGCCGAGCTCGCCGACGTCGGCGACGATGCCCCTGGCCGCGTCGTGGACGCGCAGCTTGCCGACGAGCTGCACGTTGTGGCTGGTGGGGGGCAGATGCCCACCGGTGCCCCCGTGCTGATCGAGGTGGACCGGGTCGGACTCGCGCGCGCTGTCGATCACCCCATCGGTCTGGGAATCATCCGGACCCTCTCGGGGACCTGGCGCGGCCACCGCCGCGTTCTACGAGGTCAGCGCGAGTGCGAGCAGGACAGCGAGCAACCATGGCTTCCTCATCCGAACCTCCCTGAGGGTGGAGTCGGACTGGGTCGACGGTCGGGGTGGGTCTTCGCCAGGGGAATAGGAAGAGCCGAGCGACCAGTGGAGGTAGCCGGTCAAACGATGCCAGGACTCTGGAACCCTACCTCGCGGCGGCGCCCGGGCCAAGAGGGAGTGGTTGTCCGGGCCGGGAACGACATCAGCTCTTGATCCCAAACAGCACGGTCAAGATAAAATGTCGGCTTTGATGATCTGGCTTCGGAGGGAAGCCGATGCTCGACGATGAGCTATCCGATGCTCCCTCGCGCTCGGCCACTCTCTACATGACGCGCCAGGTCATCATGCACGCTGGGCCTGGACCCGCCCGCGACCCACCTGCTGGCGTCGACGGCGTTCGGTCCTTCGATCCACAAGGAGGTGGGTGGCGTGCGATCTCCTATCCGCTGGACGGTGCTGATCGGAGCATGTTCTTCTACGACGCCGCCACCGACACCAAGCTCGGCCAGTGGACCCTGCCGCGCCCGCAATCCTCGGCGGAGAACTGCACCATCCACAACTACAACGTCGTGCCGCTGCGCAGCGGCCGCTACGTGCGGTCAGCGGCAACTACCAGGCCGGCACCTGGGTCACCGACTTCACCGACCCGGCCAGCCCGGTGACAGTGCCTGGTCGGACCCGCCGCTTACTCCCACGCAGCTCGGTGGCGCGTGGTCGTCGTACTGGGCCACCTGAACCCGCAGACCCAGGAGTTCACCATCGGCTGAGCCGGGCGACCGCACGTGAGGTGGGCGAACCGTCGCCCACCCTGATGCCTCGCCTTGACAGAACAGGGAAAGCGACCCCGGGGAGGGAGCCAATGAAGCGCCGCCTTCTGCTGGCGGCGACCGGCCTGGCGCTTGTTCTCGCGACCGCCGCCGCCACGCCCGGCGACGTCGGCGTGGGGACCGGAGGCGGCACGCCGGGCACGTCGCGCAACTTCACACTGGTCGGCCACAACCCGCTGTTTGACCGCGGGATGAACGCCGCGCAGGCGATCTTCAACAACCTCGTCTACATCGGCAACCGCACCGATGGCTCGAACTCGTGCGGCGACTTCAATGCCACCGGGCCCGTCGCGCCGGTGCTCCCACCGACGAATCCGGATGGGACGTGCCCGCACGTCCACCCGGGCATCCTCGTCGTGGACGCCGCCAATCCAGCGAACCCAACCGTCGTCGGCGAGTTCGGCAACGAGTTCGTGACCGGCGCCAACGTCGGGCAGACCTCACGGGAGCTGCGCGTCTGGCCGGCGCAGAAGCTGCTGATGGTGATGTACTTCCGCTGCAGCCGGATCATCCACGCGTGCCCACGGTCGGCCCAGCACTTCAGCATCCGGTTCTTCGACCTGGCGGCAAACCCGCTCAACCCCCCGCTCATCGCGACCTACACGCCGTCCCAGCTGCCGCACGAGATGTACCTCTGGATCGACCCGAAGGACCCGGGCCGGGCGCTGCTGTGGCTGTCGACCCCGACGGCCTCGGCCAACCCGACCGTGGCGAACCTGATCATCACCGACATCAGCAAGGCGCGGCAGGGGACCTTCACCGAGATCGCCAGGGGCAACTGGAACCAGCTCTTCCCCGGCGCCGCCGACCCGGCCAACTACGACTTCGACCTGGCGCTGCACTCGATGGCGCCGTCGGTGGACGGGACCCGGACCTACCTGGCGTACCTTCGCGGCGGCTTCGGCGTCCTGGACACCAGCAAGGTCGCCAGCAACCAGATCCCGGCTGGCACGGTCGAATCGCTGAACGACGACCTGCTGACCCCCGTCCCGTTCCCGACCTGGGGCACCGGCCCGAGGTGCCCCGGCCACACGGTGGCGGGCTGCGCCGAGAGCCACTCGGCCCTGCCGTTCCCGGGGCGCCCGTTCGCGCTGACGATCGACGAGGTCTACGGGACCTTCACGACCGCGTCGTTTGGCTGGCCGTGGGGCTGGGCGCGCACCTGGAACGTCGCGCAGCCGCAACGGCCGCACCTGCTCGCCGAGTACAAGCTCTTCCAGAACACCCAGCCCTTCCAGGGCAGCCCCGGCGACGACCCCGCCACCGAGCAGTTCACCAGCTACTCGTCGCACAACCCGACACTGACACGGAACCTGGTCTTCGACTCGTGGCACTCGGGCGGCGAGCAGGCCATCGACATCTCCGACCCGGGCCAGCCGACCCAGGCCGGCTGGTTCTCGCCGACGCCGCTTGCGTCGGTGGCGATCGAGGACCCGGCGCTCAGCCGCGGGCCGAACAAGGTCGTCATGTGGAGCTACCCGATCATCAGGGACGGGCTCATCTACGTGGTCGACATCCGCAACGGGCTCTACGTGCTCCGCTACACCGG
>DASXTK010000056.1:0-2730 GCA_036505485.1 Acidimicrobiales bacterium | reverse complement strand
AGTCAAGTCGGCGACCTCGCCGTCGAGCGGGGGTCATGACACACGCACGACCTCGCGCCCGGCCGCGTCCGGGTCCTCGACTCACGCCGAGCTCCGCGCGCGGCGTGAGTCGAGCTGTAGGGCGCGGATGTGCCCGTCCCGTAGGCCGTAGAAGACCAGGGCCAGCAGCCGGCGGGCGACCGCGGTGGTGGCGATGTTGCGCCCGCGGGCCTCGGTGAGCTTGGCGCGGGTGGCCACCAGCCAGCCGGCCGTGGCCGGGATCCGCTGTACCGCCTCGATCGCCGCCCAGCGGACCAGCTTGCTGCCTTGTTTGGTGATCGGGCCGCGGTGCACGGTGGTGTCGGACTCCCGGTGGCGTGGGGTCAGCCCGGCCCAGCAGGCCAGCTGCCGGGGTCCGGGGAAGCGGGTGACGTCGCCGATCTCGGCGACGAACACCGCGGCCAGCACCGGCCCGATCCCGGGCACCGCCTGAATGGCCTGATACCCGCTGTGGCCGGACAGCTGCGCGGCCACCCGCTTGCTGACCACCTCGATCTCGAAGTCGAGCAGGTCCATGATCCGCCGCAGCGACCCGATCCGGGCCGCGTAGGGTGCGTCCAGGCCGAGTTGGTCCAGCAGCTTGCGCCCGCCGACCCCGAACAGGTCACTGACCGGCACCGGCACGCCCTGCTTGGCCAGCACCGCGTGCACCTGCGCCTTGAGCGAGGAGCGCATGGCCACCAGCTTGGCCCGGTGCCGCACCTGCTCCCGCAGCGCCCGCACCGCCGGCGGGGCGATCCAGGCCTCCGGCAGCCGGCCCATCCGCAGCAGATCGGCCAAATCCGCCGCGTCCCGAGCGTCGTTCTTAACTCTGCGGTAGGCGAAGCCCTTCACCCCCAGCGGGTGAGCCAGATGCACCGAGGCGCCCGCGTCCTGCAGGACGTCGACGGCCCAGTACCAGCCGTAGGTCGCCTCCAGGACCACGTCCGGGTCCGGGCCGGCCTTGGCGATCTCCAGCGCGAGCGCGATCGGGTCGTTGTCGATCCGTACCGTCTCCAGTTTCTCCCCC
The DNA here is from genome assembly GCA_036505485.1 of Acidimicrobiales bacterium. GTDB lineage: Bacteria > Actinomycetota > Acidimicrobiia > Acidimicrobiales > VFJN01 > DASXTK01. The sequence continues at coordinate 1,682 of DASXTK010000056.1, read as the reverse complement.
GCCGGGGTCATCCGCACGATCACCGTCCGACGCCGGTGCAGGTCGATCCCGACGATCTGCCGATCCGGGTACTGTTCGCTCACAGGGGCCTCCTTCGTCGTGTCGGTCGTGAGCACCCCGAGCATCTCTCGGGTCGTCCCACGGGGGAGCAGAGGCCCGCTCCTTCATCGCATCAAGTCTGCCCCCGACCCTGCCGCCGGACTCGCCGCTAGATAGCACGGTCAGCCCCGCACCGGCCGGCCAACCGGGCGCTTCGCCCTCAAGCACAGCGTGCCAGACCGAGCCCGCACCTGGCCCGCCACCGGAAGGTGCTGGCGAATCTGTTGGCGCGATCACCAGCTCCTTCCCTCACATCGAGGATGACTCGAGCAAACAGGCTGTCAAAGACCTCCAGCAGGCTGTGCCGTCAGACAATAAGAAGGCGAAGAAGCTTCTTAAGAAGAAGACCAAGCTGCCGAAGAGCCTGGATGGCGGCTGGAAACTTCCCGATGCGTCCGGCATTAAACTGTATCTCTCCGACGGAAGCAGTCTGGGCAAGGGTCATAAGTCGGGCCCCGGTTTCCGTGAGTACGACGGCGGCGAGGCTGGCACGCATACCGTGATGCAGCAGCTACCAGGCAAAAATGTCCGTCTTTACAAGGTGATCACCGAACACGCTGGACCGGCAAACAAGCCCACCGTACTCCGCCTCCGGTTCTCCATGGGAGAATGCAGCGGTGCCTGGATCTTCAAGCAGTGTGCACCCAACGACTGGATTCTCAACGACCGTTATGCCTACCTGGGTACTCGGGGCGTAGCCTTGATGAGCCCGGACGACTCGCCAGATGGCAATCCCGTCGGATTCCTGTCAGCGCCCGTAGTACACGACGCTAACGGTCATCCGGTCTACACAGCCTGGCGACTTGACGGGCGCACCGTTGTGATCACCGTATACGACCAGGGTCGAGCTCATCCCGTCGTGGTCGACCCTCACTGGTTTGTCGGCAAGTGGTTGCTGGCCGTCGAGCCGCTGCGTGTCGGCGGGTGCGTCGCTCGCATCATCCTCGACTGGTACGATACTGCTGGACAAGCGTGGTATCGAAGAGTTTGGCATGCGGCTCTTGAGTGCCTCGCATCGTTCTAGTACAATTGTCGTCCTCCAGTAACGAAAAGTCATGGTGCGGCTACGCGAAGCTATTTGTGCCGGCTGCCTTCTTCTACCGATATGTCCGGGGGAGGCCGGCCCGCTCTTTCACCAGGCCACGCCTGTCCGCCTACCAACCCCGTTCACGCCATGATCAGGGTCGGGTAGGCGGAGCGCATTGCTGCGCTCCGCCCCCTCAGAACCGGTTATGTTGATCTTCACATAATCCGTTCTGAGAGAGGGGGGCCACTGCAAGGCGGCCCCCCTACTCGACCCGTCCGCTCGTCGCGGTTACCGCGCCTGTGGCCAGGTGTGGGCGCTGCGCCATGCGGTCCAGATCTCCGGCCGCAGGCGGCCGCGGTCGGGTACGGCCAGCCCGGTCCGCCGGGCCCAGGTGCGGACCTCGGCCGTCGAGGGCTGAGGTTCGCCCGCCGCGTCGGCCAGTTCGGTGGTGAGGCCGGGCAGGCGTTCGGCGAGCGCGGTTTCGGTCAGCGCCCACTGGTGGGCGGCGGCGAGGTAGCGGTAGGTCCATTCCTCGGCCAGCGGTCGGGTTTCACAG
>DASXTK010000055.1:0-6093 GCA_036505485.1 Acidimicrobiales bacterium | reverse complement strand
TTCGCAGCCGAGCATGACATTGCCGAGGTACTCGTCCAACCGGACCTCGCCGTCGTTGAGGTGCTCGTCCAACCGGACCTCGCCGTCGTCGAGGTCGACGACCGCCACCCGGACCTCGTTCGTATCAGCCTCGTCGACGTTGAGGTAGCCGTAGACCACGGCGACCGATGACCCATCCGGAGAGGCCCGCACTGCCCGGACCTGCTCACAGGTCGCATCCAGCGGGTAGCTCTGCTCCCCGCCGGTCACCACGTCGAGCGTCTCGATCCGACAGGAGGAACCGCCCTCCGTCTGCGGGCCGACGAAGTACACGAGCTTGCTGCCGGCCACGTCGACCAGGAAGTTGTCGAGAGTTGTCTCGGTGAGCAGTCGTTCCGACCCGGTGGCGTAGTTGTGGGCAACGATGCGGACCCGAGTGTCCGCGTCGATTCGGCCCAGGATCGCCTCAGTCGTGGTTGCGGCCAGCAGTGCGATGTCGAGGCCCGGCTCGTCGACACGGCGGTCGACCTCGACAGTCCCGTCGGCGCCCACCACCACGAGCCGTTGAATGATGCCGGCTTCGGTCGCCGGGAGCGGTGCCGGAACACCGAGCAGCACATGGCGGCCGTCCCCGAGGGCCCACAGGTCTCCGCTCAACCCGAGCGGATCGAGGCCTCCGAGCGAGAGGGGTTTGATCGTGTCGTCGGCCAGGACCTCGCCCTTGGCGTCGCCCTCGAGCCGGCCCCCCAGGACCAGCCGCTGGGGAGCGATGGTGTCGTCGCCGAGTCCAGTGCCGAGCCGGACATGTCCGTGGTCCTCCCGGTTGGCCACGATGAGCCCGCCCACCAGGCCGGCCAGTGCCACCAGCGCGGCGGCGACCGCGAACCGCCAACGTCGGGCCGGGGTCCGAAGCGTCGCGGCCACTCCGGCCATCGAGCGAAGGTCGTCGAGCGTGGCGGGCGCCGGGGGAGCGTCGGCCACCATCGCCGCGGCGACGCGGCGCAGCTCGTCGTCGAGCTGGTCGTCGGTGAGTTGGCTAGGCATCGAGAACCTCCCGAAGGCGGGCACGGGCCCGGGCGAGATGACGTCGAACCGATCCGTCGGAGATGCCGAGTCGTTCGCCCACGGTCCGGGAATCCAGATCGGCCCAATAAGTCAGGACGATCACCGCCCGTTGGCGCACGCTCAGCTCGGCCACCGCGGCGCCTACATCCGGGCGGATGTCGGGCATCTCCCAGCGTTCGGTTGGCGAGGCTCGAGCCTCCAGCATGACCCGTCGTCTGGACCGGTTGAGCCAGGTCTGGGCCTCGTTGAACACCGCCCGGTACAGGTAGGCCCGGCGGTTCTCGACGCCCGGCCAGCTTGGTGAGGCCAGAGCCTTGACCACCGCGCTGGACAGGACATCGGTGGCGTCGTTCCGGCCGACGAGTGCGGTGGCGAAGCGGATCAGCTCGGGTGCAACCTGCCGATACAGCTCCGCATCCCCCACCTTCGCCTCCACCGCGTTTGCTGTCATCGACCACTGTGACCAGCGAGCCGCCGGCCCGGGTGACAGTACGGACTAGACGGTGGGGAGGCCGCCCCGCCAGCGGCCGGGGCCGCTGAGCCAGGTCTGCCCGGCTGGGCAGTCGGCTCGCGCGGGGCAGTGGCGGCAGGCCGGGGAGGGCGTGGCGTCAGTGAAGTCCCAGTCGTCCTGGGCCAGGACCCGTTGCCGGACGACGGCCACGATCAGCTCGACCCCGCGGGCCAGCAGATTCGGGTCGACCCGGAAGCGTTGGCGCTCGCCGGTGTCGGCCGTGGCCACCACCACCTCGTCGAAGGCGATCCCGCAGCTCAACGTGCCCGCCGCGGCCTCGAACGCCGCCCGGTCGGCCACGGCCTCGTCGCTGGGGCTCATGGGCCGGTGGACCAGAAGATCGAAGTGACCAGCGGCCGAGACCCGCCCTACGACGGCGTCCGGGCTGCTGGCCACGCAGACCTCGGCGCCGCGTCCAGGACGCCAGCGCTTGGGCCAACGGCGGCCGAACGGTCCGCCTTCGTCGGTCACCAAGGCCAGCCGCTCGGGGAGTGGCCAGCCGGTCATGCGGGCGAACCCGCCGATCCAACGGGTGGCGCTGGCGGCGGTGGCGGCCAGCTCGGCCCGATCTCCGGCCCGGGCCAGGTCGGCCACCCAGCTGCCGACCGGGCTGGTCGGGGAGCGGGCCATGTCGCGCACCCAGCCCCGCACCGCCTCCAGGGGATGAAGCGGGCCATCGCCAGCCAGCTCCACATGCCGGGCCAGGGCGGCGCGGCCGACGCTGGCGCCGGCCAGGTTCGGGGACCACCCGGGGAAGCCCCAGCCTCCGTCGCCTCCGGCGGCGCGGTAGCGGGCAGGACAACCGGCCGCCTCGAGCGCCGCCACCCAGCCGACGTAGATGTCGCTGGGCGGAGTGGCGGCCACGCCGGCGATCTCCAGCGCGACCGACGTGCGCAGGTCGTCCGCGATGGCGACTCGGTCCTCGGTTGCAACAATCGAACCTGCCCCCGAAACCCGTGGCCCGCCACGGGTTTCGGGGGCAAGTTCGACAGCAGGAGCGGTCACGCCGCGACCGCCTTGGCTTCAGGGCACTCGGCCAGGAGGGGACAGTGGGCGCAGTAGCTCCCGGGGCACGCCGCGGGAGGCTCTCCGGCGGCGATGGTGGCGGCGGTCTGCAGCGCCACCGCGACCCGTTCGGCCGCGTGGATCAGCACCGCCGGACGGATCGGCTCCAGCTGAGTCTCGCCTTCCCGGGCGGCCACGGTCAGCACCGCGGCGGGTGCTACGTCGTCGCGCAGTCCGACCAGCAGGGCGTAGAGGTGGGCGTCGGCCCGGACACCGTCGTGCCAGCGTCCCGACTTCACCTCGACCACGAGCCCGGGCCGGTCGGTCGGCGGTCCTCCCAGCAGCAGGTCGAGCCGTCCGCTCACGACCACGGCGCCTTCGGCGAGGCGGACGCGGACCGGTTCCTCCACTCGGGGCCACCAGCCGGGGTCGATCGTGGGCCAGTCGGCGAGCAGGCGGTCGACGCGGGCCCCGGCCTCGGCCAGGAGTCCGGCTGCGGCTTGTGGTCCCAGGTCGTCGAGGTGTTGCTGCAGGGTCTCGTCCCCGCTGGCGGCGAGGAAGGCCAAGGCGTTGTCGACGTCGATCGGCTGCCGGGGACTGAGCACCGCCAGCTTGGCCGTGGCGTCGACGATCAGCCCGATGGCCAGGTCGTCGAGGTTGGATGGGCCGCCGCTCAGCTCCGGACCGATCAGCGCACGCCGAGGACAGCGCAGCAACCAGGCCAACGGACCCTTGGACAGCCGCAACGGCTCATCTGCGGTCCATCGGCCCAGCTCGGTTGCGTCGGCCGCCGCGTCCTCCAGCAGTGCGTGGGCGTCGTCGAGGACCGCGCCGACGACCGGTTCGCCCATCCGCCGCGGCTCCGAGAGCAAATCCGCCAACACATGTTCGACAGTAGAGATCCGCCGGCCACCCGCCGCGGATGCCCGCTCAGCCGTGGGGCAACGTCGAGAGCCAGGCCACCTCGGCTTTGCCCAGCTCGGTGGAGGGCGGTCCGTCCGTCCAGGGCCACAGCTCCTCGGCGATGGCCCGGAAGTTGGCGGTGGCCTGCAGGTCGCCGAGGATGGCCATCAGGCCGAGGTTGATCCGCTGGATGATCACGAAGCTGGGCGGCAGGTTCGAGGCCTTGGCGATCGGCCCGTACTGCCCGCCCGGGTCGAAGAACCGCTGCACTGTCGCCGACGACCACTCCGGGGTGATCGTGACCTCGGCGTCCTCCATGACGAACTCGTAGAAGTGCCCGAAGTAGTCCTTCACCTCGTCGTCGGTGAACGGCAGCCCGGGCTTGAGCAGCCCGATCTCCTCGATGATGGCTCGGTAGGCCGGGAAGTCGTGGTTGATGGCCATGGCGTCGATCATCCGGCCGAAGACGTCGACCTCGGCGGCGGTGAAGTGCTTGACCAGGCCGAAGTCGAGGAACGTCACCTGTCCGCCCGGCTTGAACAGGTAGTTGCCGGGATGGGGGTCGCCGTTGAAGGCGTGCAGCCGATAGAGGCTGCGGAACACGAACCGGTAGATGGCCTCGGCCGCGAGGTTGCGCTCCTCCTGGCTCCAGCCCTCCATCTCGTCGAAGCGGACCCCGTCGGCCAGCTCGGTGGTCAGGACCCGCTCGGTCGACAGCTCGGTGACCACGTCGGGGACGTGGATGAACGGATGCGACCGGTAGTACGCCGCGAACAGCTGCTGGTTGCTGGCCTCGAGCTTGTAGTCCAGCTCCTCGATGACGCGGGCCCGGATCTCGTCGACCAGCGGCCCGGGATCGAGACCGGGGAACATCACCCCGAGGGCTCCGAACAACATCCCGGCGTTGCCGAGGTCGGCCTTGATGGCCTCGTCGACCCCGGGGTACTGGACCTTGACCGCCACCGCCCGCTCGTCACGGGTGATGGCCTTGTGCACCTGGCCGATGGACGCCGAGGCCATGGGGATGGGATCCCACTGCAGGAAGACTTCGTCCGGTGGCGCGCCCAGTTCCCGTTCCACCACCCCGGCGGCCAGCTCGGCCGACATCGGCGGCGCATCCTGCTGCAGGCCGGCGAGGGCCTCTCGCACCGGCTCGGCGATGCCGGTGTCCAGGTACGACGCCATCTGGCCGATCTTCATCAACGCGCCCTTCATGTGCCCGAGGGCCTCGGCCACCTGCTCGGCGGTGCGCAGCTCGAACTCGGCGTCGAGCTCGGCCTGGCGCTCGGCCGAGGCGAAGGTGCGCTGGGCCCGGTGCAGGGCGAAGGAGGCGCCGGCCTTGCCGCCCATGCGGGCCACCATGCGGGCGCGGTCGCTGCGGGACTGCAGCGCGATGGGGGAGGCGGCGGCATTGCGGGCGGAACGGCGGCGGGCGAGCACGATGCCGGTGACAGCAGCGAGCCCGCTCGCGAGCAGAAGGGCTCGGCGGCGGCGCACGTGGGTCACCTTACTGTCGGTAATTGTCCGGAGCCGAAGTGGTGGTGTTCCTGCGACGCACAGAACGAGGGGTCACCAGCCCTTGTAGGTGGGATCGCGGCGCTCGACGAAGGAGCGCACGCCCTCCTGGGCGTCGTCGGTGCCCATGTTCAGCTCCTGGGCCACGGCCTCGTCGTGGAAGGCGGTGGTGCGGTTGACGTCCAGCGACCGGTTGATCAGCGCCTTGGCCAGGGCGATCGACCGGGTGGGTCCGGCGGCGAGGCGCTTGGCCCACTCGGTCACGGCATCGTCGAGCGCGTCGGCGGGGACGACCCGGTTGACCAGGCCGAGCTCCTCGGCTCGGCTGGCGGACACGTCGTCGCCGAAGAACATCAGCTCCTTGGTCCGCTGCAGGCCGATCAGCCGGGGGAGCAGCCAGGCGCCGCCGGCGTCGGGTACCAGACCGCGGCGGACGAAGACCTCGATGAACCGGGCGGAATCGACGGCCACGACCAGGTCGCAGGCCAGGGCCAGGTGGGAGCCGAGTCCCGCCGCGGTGCCGTTGACCGCGGCGATCACCGGCTTCTCGCAATCAAGCACCGCACTTATCAGCCGTTGAGCGCCGTCGCGCAGCAGCCGGGCGATGTCGCCGGCGACCAGGTCCGGAGCGCCCGCTTCGGTCCGATCGGTCCGGGCCTCGGAGGTCCGCAGGTCGGCGCCGGTGCAGAAGTGCTTGCCGTTGGCCCCCAGGACCACGACCCGGACGTCCACCCGCTGCCCGGCATCGGCCAGCAGCTCGATCAGATGGTTGCGCTGGTCCGGGGTGATGGCATTGCCCGCCTCCGGCCGATTGAGCCGGATCCACAAAACCCCATCGTCATCCTTCCGGACGACCAGCTCCTCACCCATCCCGAAACGCTACCCGAATCTGACGGTGCGTCAGAATCCCGCCAGGGAAACGAGGCGCCGGTGCCCTGACATCCGGCGGTGTCTCGGCCGGGAGCAACGATGGGCTCCCAGGCAGCCGGCTGGGCCGGCTGCCGGTCCCAGTGTGTTCCCGACGATGCCCGGGCCGTCAAGGGCGCAGGTCGACGCCCCGGTCGCTTCGCTCCGTGCCGTCGACCTGTCCCTTGACTGCCCTCGGTGGTTGGTGG
>DASXTK010000054.1:0-4236 GCA_036505485.1 Acidimicrobiales bacterium | reverse complement strand
CACCGGCGCGACGGATGCCTACCTGGTCACGCTTCCCAACCGATGGATGGACGTCCACCAGAACGAGGTTCTGGTGGAGGTCCTGGTCAACGCACGTCAGAGTCCCACCGGGAGCCCCGTTGGAGTGACCGTGCGGGATCGTGCCGTGGGCGCTGGACTCGCCTATCTGGCCGGCGGGGCGCTCTCGGCGGCAAGGCGGGTGTTCGAGGACGTCGAACAGATGCTGTATGGCAAGGTGACCAACCCCCTGGCAGCGGCGGCCGGAGCGTACGTCCTGGTGGGAACAGAGACCGATCGTAGCCCCAAGCCCTGGCATAACTGGCTGAATCACCTTCGGTCCTGGTTTGGATGGATGAGCGACGGGTCCATCCTGTGGGCCGTTCACGCCCTCCGGACCGCCGACACCGAAGCGCAGGTCGACCAGGCCCGGGCCGCGCTGGTGGAAGCCTATTGGCGAGGCGTTCCCTTCTACACCCTGGGGTTGAGCTGGCTCATCGACAGCCTGTCCGACTTCCCCGAGGACGACGAGTGCCTACGGATGCTCAACGAGGTGCGACGCCTCTCGTGGCGAGTCGATACGCGGCAACCGTTTGTGGTGCTCGGGCTCAACGGGCGGCCGTCATGATCCGGCTCACGATGCTCCCCGCGCAAGATGGCGACTGCTTGCTCCTGGAGTACGGGGATAACGCTCGGACCAGACGAATCCTCATCGACGGCGGCCGCGCGGGGACGTATCCCGACATCGCGCCCACCTTGAACACGCTCGCGCGGGAGAACAATCGCCTCGATCTCCTGGTCGTGACCCACGTCGATCAGGATCACATCCTTGGAGTCCTCGGCCTATTCAACGATGGCGCACGGCCCATCGGCTTCGATGACGTCTGGTTCAACGGATACGACCAGCTCGTCGACAGCGAGTTCGAGTCGTTCGGCCCGATCGACGGCGAGCTCCTCACCTCAGCATTGCTCAATCAGCAAATCCCATGGAACCGCGCGTTCAAGGGGAAGGCGGTCGAGCTGGGTCGGCCGTTCGAGTGGTTCGACGACGATTCAGCGATCGCGCTTCTCTCGCCGGACAGGGCACAACTCAGCGACCTGATCGAAACCTGGGAGCGCGAGTGCTCGCGGGAGGGTCTGATCCCGGGAAGGAACCCGGAGGAACCTCCACCCAGGGGCTTCGAAGCCTTCGGCCGGATCGACATCGAGGCACTGGCCGGCTCCAGGTTCGAAGCCGACACTTCGAAGACCAATCGCACCAGCATCGGCTTCCTGTTCGAATACGACGACGTCCGATTGATGTTCACTGGAGACGGCGACGACCACCGGCTGGTCGACTCGGTCCGGCCCCTCGCCGAGGCCGAAGGCGGCCGCCTCCGGCTGGACGCCCTCAAAGTCTCGCACCATGGCAGCCGAAAGAACCTGTCCAAGGACCTGCTGGACCTGATCGACTGCAAACGATATCTCATCTCGACCAATGGGAAGCGCCATGGGCATCCAGATCCTGTCGCCATCGCCCGGATCCTCAAGTACGGAGGCCCGCAGAAGGAGCTCGTCTTCAACTACCGGTCAAGGGCAGCATTGTGGGACCTCGACGGGTGGAGAGACACATACCACTATTCCGTGGCCCAGCCACAGCCCGAGCAAGACGGCTTCATGATCCTCAACCAGTGGTGAGCGGCCCAAGATCGGGCGGTCGATCCACGCTGAACCAGTGAAACGCCTCGGGTTGCGTGGACTCGAAAATGAGGTGGTCTGACACCGGAAGGAACTCGGAGGACCAGTTGTCCTCACGCCAACGCTCATGCCAGCGCGAGGTGTCAGGGAAACGTCACACAATTAGGGATTCCATAAGGATCAAGTAGGGCTGGAAGACGAAACGCAGAGACGCAGTTGCTCAGCGGCAGAGGAGACGTACGGTCCTGAACCCGAACGCAGCTGGGACGGCCGGCTCACGTGAAGTCGCCAAGATCGCCTCATCTGACCCGCAGCGCAACCGGACGCAATGACGCAGTCGCCGGCGGGAGCGGGTCGGGCGTAGGATGCCACGGGTCGAGGTCGAGGTCTCCGCCGCCCAAGGGGTGGTCTCTGTGGGGAAGAACATTGTCGTCTGCCTGGACGGCACGGGAAACCAGCTCAGGGCCAAGGGCAACACCAACGTGGTCCGACTGTACGAGATGCTGGACCTCAGCGAGCCGTCCAAGCAAATTGCCTACTACGACCCCGGCGTCGGCACGTTCAGCGCTCAGGGCGCCTGGACTCCGATCGCAAGGCGGGTGTCGAAGCTCGCCGGATTGGCGGTAGGACTGGGCCTGAGGGCTAACCTCGGGGAGGCCTACACATATCTGATGCAGAACTACCAGGTCGGTGACAAGCTGTTCGTCTTCGGGTTCAGCCGGGGAGCCTATTCCGCTCGGTCGCTGGCCGGTCTGCTCACCGTAGCGGGTCTGCTGCGGCCAGGATCAGAGAATCTTGTGTCCTATGCGGTCAGCGTGTACGCACGGAACAAGGACTTATCGGAGGACGACTGGACTCAGATGCACCGGTTCGCCGGTGCCTTCTCGCGCAGGGTCGACGACCGGACCGGCATTCCGATCGAGTTCATGGGCATCTGGGACTCGGTGAAGGCAGCCGGCATCCTACACTGGAACCTGCATTGGCCCTACACCCGCCAGCTGCCCAATGTCCGGGTCGTTCGTCACGCTGTGTCCATCGACGAGAAGAGGCGCCCGTATCCCGAGTATCTTGTCGTACCGCGACAGAAGCCACCGACACCGGTCGTGGAAGAAGTGTGGTTTGCCGGAGTACATTCCGACGTTGGCGGCACCTTCGAGGACGACCCCCGATTACCGCAGATTACGCTCAAGTGGATGGTCGACGGAGCGCTCGACGCTGGGCTGATCCTCAAGAACGGCGCCTATGAGAAGTCGTGCACGCTGGTTGTCGACAACGCGCTCGGCAAGGTCCATCGGATGGGCAGAATCTGGGCACTCCTGACGTACCGACACCGCCGGGTGCCTGCGACCGCCCGCGTCCACCAGAGTGTGCAGCACCGCATATCCGCTGAACCCGCCTACGGGTCTAGAGTGCCGAAAACAGTGGTCTGGGACGACCTGGCATGGCTGACGCCGAAGCCCTGACCGGGCCTGGCCCGCTGCCGGACATGGCCCTTGCAGGCAACCGAGAGCACCGACCCCGACACCCTACATTCTGAATCATGCGTGCCGGCCGCTATCGGCACCTCATCGACGCTGGTGCTCCTGCCAAGAACCCCTGCGGAATGATAGGTTCCGGCGCGCACCGGTTAAACATCGCGTGAGTTGCATGGATGCGTTTCTGCATCCACTGGCTTCGAGCGTACGGGCCTACCCGGCGGCGCGCCATCGGAGCAAGATAGGCCCGATGGGGACTCGGCAGTGCTGCGCTGCGCCGCTGTGCGTATCATGAGTTAAACGACGCCGGATCGGTTTCCAATGGCCGATCGGCCGAGAAAGGAGTCCCAGTGGGCACCAAGACGATCACAATGTATGTTTCGGACATCGACCAGTCCGAGATCCCCGAGGGCCAGACCTATCAGCTGTCGATCCGCCACCCGGACGGCTCGACCCAGCAGCTGGATATTTCCGAGAAGAACTACCGCGACCTGAAGCTGCAGGATCTCGGCAGGACGCTGAAGAAGCGTGGGCGCAAGCCCGGGTCGACCGCTGTGGCGGCCGGCGCTCCGCGCAAGCGCCGCCCGCGGCAGAACCGCAAGCCGGCCGCCACCGCCTGACCGGGAACCCGCCGGAAGGTCGCCGAGACGCCCTGACCACCTGGGCGGAACGCGAAGCTGTCGGGCGCTGGTGGTCGGGAAGCCGCGCCGAGCCTCTTGTTGGATGGCTCCAGGATGGACGCACGCGCCTTGCTTGCTCGCCGGTGACCTCCCCGCAACTGGCGCACCAGACCGGATAGGCGCCGAGGACCATCAGGGGGGCTGTTGCGTCGTCCCAACAGGCGACAGGCTGAAGTGCCGGCCTCGCCCGGAATCAGATCGCCACAGCGAGCTCGTCGAACGCCACGGCCAACCGCCGGTTCACCGGTGCCTCGACCGCCAGCTCATAGTGGCCTCGGCGTAGGTTCTGGACGAAGGCATGCCCGGCGATGACGACCCTGGCGCTGTGATCCTGCTTGAGCGCGCGCATCGGTCGCAGCCGCGCTTTCAGCCTGCCGTGATCGGCCTCGACGGCGTTGTTGGCGTAC
>DASXTK010000053.1:0-2426 GCA_036505485.1 Acidimicrobiales bacterium | reverse complement strand
CGGCGCGATCACGCCGTGAGCACGCCAGAAGTCGACTCGTCAGCGACCGACGTCGGTCGTGGCCAGGTTGATCTGAGGGTTCTCGGGGCTGAAGATCCCCAGGTAGGACTCCCAGCCGGGAACCTGCCAGAGGTGGGCCATGAACAGCTTCCCGTCGTCGCCGCCGCTGAGCTTGCGTCCCCCGATCGAATCGCACAGTTCCTTCGTGATCTGGTCCGGGCCGACCACCAGGCCGCCGACCATGCACAACCCGGGGTGGAAGTGCCAGGTGTCGTTCGGGCCGACGAAGCCCTCGGGCGCCTCCCGGCCGAACGCCGCGTAGCTCAGCCCGACCAGCTCCGAGGTCGGATCGTTGCCGTTGTAGAGCAGCATCTCGGGCTGGGACGGATCGAACTTGTCGTCGATGAGGGCCGGGTTGATGTAGTGCGCACCGATCCCAGGCACCCACGGGCTGACCTGGTTGTACCCGGCAGCCATCGCGTCGGCTGCGGTCGGGAACTTCGCGATGAGCGCACCAGCGGCATCGAGCTGTTGCTGCAGCGCCAGCTGGTCGGCGGGATTGGTCAACGGAACCCACGGCTCCGCGCCGTGGCTGTGACCACCGCCGTGCGCACCGTTCTCGGCGTCCAGCACGTTGTCGAGCACCCAGTCGACGTAGGTGTCCACCCGCTCGTTGCGCTCGGCCTCCGGCAGGTCCTTGAGGGTCCGCGACCGCTGCAGGATCTGGGTCGTGAGCCACTCCCGGTTGATCTGGGTGATGCGATCGAGCTCGGTACCGCTCAAGTACCCGGTGAGGGCGGCCTTCCGGTTGCTGACCCAGTCCGTGCCGGCGGCCGCGTCCATCGCCGCGTGCTCCCCGGCGGTCATGTCCATGGCTGCGGCGTCGTCGTGGGAGTGGCCGTCAGCCTCATCGTGGTCGTGCTCGCCGGCGATGGAGGGCGCCACGGACATGGAGACCAGCACGATCGTGGCCAGAGCTCCCACCCCGGCGGCACCGAAGGCAGGACGAGCGCTCATGGCCCGATCCGCCACCAGGTCGAACAACAGCGCCGTGGCCGCCACCACAGCGAGCATCTCCAGTCCGGTCGCCAGCAAGTCGGGGAACCCAACGGCCTCGGCCTCGTTCCCAGGAACGCCAGCGGTGCGCGACAGCACCCAAACACCGATGATCGCAGCACTGCTGAGAGCGGTCAGCGCCAGGACTGACCGCGACGGACGAGTGCGGACCGCCAGGGCGATGGCCAGCACCAACTGCAGCCAGCCGATGGCGACGAAGAAGACGCCGTGGCTGGTCGCCTCGTCGAAGTGGACTGGTGCGTAGGCAAAATGGATGACCGCCGCACCCAACAACGACGCCGCCGCGATCCCCCGGACCACGTCGGTCAACCGAAGATCCGATCCCGACGTTTCCTCGACGGGAGCCTCCACCCCGACTTCCTGCGATGACTCAGCCGACTCGCTCACCCTGCCAACCTCCCCCCGGAGTCCCCCCGGACTCCACTGCTCAGTAAACATGCACGCGGCATGAAAGCCAAATGGGATGGGAGCGGACTTCGTTCTGGGACGTGGGGTGTGGCAACGTCGCTGGCCGTGGATGCGGCTGACTTCGAGAGCTATGACCCTGAGTTGGCGGAGATGTTGGTGGGTGGGGCTCTTGGGCTCGAGGATGGGTTGACCGGCTATCTGGGGTTGCGGATGACCGACGTGGGGCCGGGTTTTGCCACTGCGGAGATCGATGTTCGTCCGGAGTTGGTGCACGGATTTGGGGCGGTTCACGGTGGGGTGGTTGCCGCCATCGTCGACCACGTTCTGGGATCAGCCATCTTTCCGGTGGTGCCCCGCGGGACGTGGCCGGCGACCCTGGAGTTCAAGCTGAACTATCTGGCGCCGGTTCGGGACGGTGTGATCAAGGCCACCGGCACGGTCCTGACGCTGCGGCGCCGCACGGCGGTCGTGCAGGTCGACGTCACCAACGGCGGTGTCCCCGTCGCTGTCGCCTTGGGCACGATCAGCCTCAACCCACCCCAGGCCAGAAATGACAGCGGCGACGCAGTCGCCACCACACAGGGCGGCAGGGCGGGGTCGGGCGGAGGGTAACTAACGGGGGCGTTCTATGCGGACCCGGGCGCCGGCGTGGATCTCCTCGAAGCCGATCATCCCGCCGATCGACCGCGGGACGACCCGCGGCGGCTCGGCGGTGGCGTGGCCGACCACCACATCGGCGAGCCCGTCACCGTCGGTGTCCTCGGCCTCGAGCTCGATCTCCGTCCGATCCCCCATCGCCCCCAACGACGTCCGGGCATCGGCGGCCAGCCGGTTCAACCCACCTGCATCCCTCACTGCAGTGGGTCCATTCGCAGCCCGGGACGCGGCGTCGTAGACGGTGGCCCGCAAGGTCGACGTGGCGTAGAGCCCGAGTAGGACCT
>DASXTK010000052.1:0-17610 GCA_036505485.1 Acidimicrobiales bacterium | reverse complement strand
CACTCCTCGTCCTCGGAGATGTTGAAGCAGCGGACGCAGAACCGCACTCGGTCCTTGACCTCACTGATGGCCCGGGCCAGCCGCAGCGCATCGTCCTTGGACACCTTGAGCAGGTAGAACGCGATGCGTTGCGCCGACTTGGGCCCGACCCCGGGCAGCCGGCCGAACTCGTCGATGAGGTCCTGGACCGGACCGGCGTAGATCGCCAACGTCCGCGCCTAAGGACCCGGCAGCTCGGGGGTGGCGTCGTCGGGGCCGCCACCGCCGCCGACGAACATGCCTCCGAGCGCCCCGAGGTCGAGCTGCCCGAGTGCTCCCAGGGCCTGGCGCTGCAGCTCGGTCACCTTGGCCGTGGCGTCGCGGAGGGCGGCCAGGATCAGGTCCTGGAGCATCTCCACCTCGGCGGGGTCGACCACCTCGGCAGACAAGGTGATGTCGGTGACCTCGCCGGCTCCGGTCATCTGGATCCGGACGACGCCTCCCCCCGCGGTTCCCTCCACGGTCTGGTTCACCGCCTCGGCCTGGGCGGCCAGCATCTCCTGGGCCGACGCCAGCAGATCGAACGGTGTGCTCTCGGACGGCGTCTCCGTCATTTGGGGTCCTCCTCGACCAGCTCGCCCCCGAACTCACGCAACAACAGGTCGACACCGCTGGTGGCGACGTCGTTGGCATCGGCCAGCTCGGCCACATCGCCGATCTCCTCCGGCCCGGCATCCGGGGGCTCGGGCCCTCGGGTCGCCGCGGCGGCACCCACGCTGGTGGCCGGTGGGCCATCGACCACCAGCTCGATCCGGACCCGCTGACCCAGCTCGGTGGTGAGGAGCTTCTCGACCTCGGCCCGTCCCTCCTCGCACGCCTGCTGGTGCCATTTGTTGTCGATGACGAAGCGGGCCACGCCGGGCTCGGTCCCATCGATCCAACGGCCGGCCCGCCACTTGCTACGGATCGAGACCGGCAGTTCCCCCAGCAGCCGAGCCGACCAGGTCTTGGCCAGCGTTTCCACGTCGATGAGTCCGCCCTCGGTCGGGCTGGCTGTCTGCGGTGGCGCTGGCGGAGCTTCGGGGGCCGGTGCGGGCGCTGGTGCTGGGGCCGGCTCGGGCGCCTTGGCCTGCGGTGGGTCCGCGGGCGGCGCCGGAGCTGCCGGCTTGGCTGGCGTCCCCGCCTTGGACTTCGGCCCCGGTCGGCTGGCCGCCAGGACCGCCCGGGCCGCGCTGGCGGGTCCGTCCCCGGGCTCGGCCGGAGGCTGAGCCGGGGCCGGGGCCGGCGCCTTTGGTTCGGCCCTGGGCTTGGCGGTTGGCTTGGCCGTGGGCTTGGCGGGCGTGGTTACCGGGGCTTCGCCACCGTCGGGTCCGACTGACGCGGGCGTGGAGACCGCAGGTGTTCCGGCCGTACCGCCTTGCTCGAGACGCTCCAGCCGGGCCAACACGGCGTCGATGCTGCGGTCGGCCTCCGGACGCACCAGACGGATCAGCGCCACCTCGACCACCACCCGAGGATCGGGCTTGCGGGACAGTTCCATCAACGCCTCACCCAGCACCTCCAGCGCCCGGGTCAGGCCGGCCGGGCCGAGCTGCTCACCCAACTCGGCGGCCCGGGCCCGCTCGAACTCGGGAAGGTGGGTCTCGGCCGCACCCATCAGCGCCAGGAAGGCATCGCGCAGCCTGGCGATGAGGGCCTCGCCCAACGCCCGGGGGTCTCGTCCGGTGGCCATGGCATCGGCCACCGCCACCAGCACCATCCCGGCGTCGCGGGCCACCAGGGCGTCGAGGATGGCGTCCACCGGTTGGATGTCGGTGAGCACCTCACCCAGGGCCGCGACCTGGTCGAGGGCCGACAGGGTGTCCCGGGCCGATCCCCCGCCCACCCGCACCACGTGGGCCACCGCGTCTTCGTTCAGGCCGAGCCCGGCATCCTCGATCACGTAGCGGACGTGCTCGGTGACCACCTCGGACGGCAGCAGATGGAATTCGAAGTGCTGGGTACGGCTGCGGATCGTGGGCCGCACCTTCTGAGGGTCGGTGGTGGCCAGCACGAACACCACGTGCGCGGGCGGTTCCTCCAAGGTCTTGAGCAGCGCGTTCTCGGCGCCCTGGCTCAGCATGTGGACCTCGTCGAGGATGATCACCTTGCGGTTGCCCGACGTCCCCAGCGGTACCCGATCGAGCAGGTCACGCATGTCGTCGACCTTGCTCTTGGACGCCGCGTCCTGCTCCAGCAGCCAGTCGACGACCTGGCCCCGCTGGACCGCGACACAGTTGTCGCACACGCCATCGGGCTCGCCGTCCTGGGGGTTGGCGCAGTTGAGGACCTTGGCCAGGATGCGGGCGGTCGAGGTCTTGCCCGTGCCGCGGGGTCCGCTGAACAGGTAGGCGTGGCCGATGCGACCGTCGCGCACCGCGTTGCGCAGCGCCCGGGTCACGTGATCCTGGCCCCGCACCTCGTCGAATCGCTGGGGTCGGTAGCGACGGTAGAGCGACTGATACGAGGAAGCTGCCATCCCGGGCGATGCTACAAACCCCACGAACCCGTGATCGTGCGTTGGTCGAATTCGGGCCCTGGACAGGAAACACCCGTGCTGCAGGTGGCGACCAGGCGGTCTGCGGCACACCGCAGGTTCCGCTGAGAGCTGCTGCCTCCCGGCCCTGACTCGGTTCACGGGCTGCAGTTGCACAGGACCCGGTCGCCACCTGCGAGCACGGGTGTCGGCACACGATAGCCTTCCCGACTCTGAGGACCACAGGTCGTGGTGTTCACGGAGGGATGCGAGAGCGGACGAATCGGCACGCCTGGAGAGCGTGTGTGGGGCAACCCACCGTGGGTTCGAATCCCACTCCCTCCGCCCAAGGGTCCCGGACCGACCGCTCCGGTCCGGACTCGCCGCCCTCAGCGGAGGAGTGCGTACAGGATGCTGTCGCGCCAGTTCCCGGCTCGGAACAGGATCTCCCGTAGGACGCCCTCACGCTCGAAGCCGACCTTCTCCAGCGCCCGCTGCTCGGCGACGTTGTCGACCTCGGTGTACGCCTGGAGCCGATGCGCTGGGGTGGTGTCGAACAGGTACTGAACCAGCAGCCGTTGGGCGGTCGTCCCCACCCCATGGCCCCGATGCTCGGGGAAGAGAGCAATCCCGATCTCGTAGATCGCCCCCTTGGACACGCCCTGCGACTGGTCCTTGTAGCTCACGTCCCCGGCGAATGACCCGGAGCTCACAACCGCCAGCCGCGCGTGCTCCGCACCGAGCCAGCCGTCCTCCTCCCAGCGCCGCCGCATCGTCTTCGGGTCCTTGAAGCCGGTCCACTCGAACTCGCCGCAGGCCTCGGGATCGGTGAAGTACCGGCACAGATCGTCTAGCTCGTCTTCCAGGATGGGTCGCAGGATCACGTCGTCCATCGAGCCATTCTCGATGGAACCTTTTCCCCTGTCTGCGCATCGGCTAGGTGTCGGTGGTACCCAAGGGGAGGGATCGGGGATGAGGGACGCGAACGGTTTCAGCTCCTGGGGCAGCGTCCCGGATCCTGATGCCGGTCGGGAGGCTGGTGTCCCTGCCCTGGCTACGCCCACCGGCACGCTGATGTGGACCCGGGGCGAGCGGGCTCGGTTCCGGGGTGGGCGGTTGGAGCGGTGCCCCGGAGGGGCCCGACCCGTCCTCGGGTCCACATCGGTGGCACGCTGAGCGGTGAGCAGGGGGTGAGGGCGATCCGGGCTGGAGACGGGGTGGAGCTGGACAACGGGGATGCGGATGCGGACGCCGCTCCTGCGGACGCGCCGGTCCTTCGGGTCGTCAAGGGCGAGACATACGAGGACGTCTACCGGGCCGACTATGCGCGCATGGTCCGAGTGGCGCACATGCTGACCGGGTCGAACGAAGCCGCCGAGGACATCGTGCAGGACGCGTTCGTCGGGCTCTACCCCCGCTTCAACGCCCTCGACGATCCGGGCGGCTACCTCTACCGGTCGGTGGTCAACGGGTGCTGGTCCCGTCACCGGCGCCGCCGGGTGGTCGAGCGCTTCCGACACCTGACCGACCAGACCGCTTCCGCCGACGTCGCCACAGACGAGATCGACGAGACCTGGACCGCGCTGATGCGGCTGCCCAACCGACAGCGGGCGGTGATCGTCCTGCGGTACTACGCCGACCTTCCACTGTCCGACATCGCCGAGATCCTCGGCTGCAAGACCGGAACGGTGAAGTCGATGCTGCACCGAGCGTTGGCGCAGCTCAAGGAGGTGATCCGCCGATGAGCGACGCACCGGAGATCACCGAGCTCGAGGCCGCGCTGATCGGCCGTCTCGGGGACGTCGCGGCCACCACGGTCGTGGACGCCGGGGCGTGGGACGAGATCCAGAGCCGTCTCACCGCCAAGCGGGAGCGGACCCGGCCGACCCGGCGGCAGGTGGTGGCCGTGGCCGCAGCAGTGGTGGTGGCGCTGTGCGCCGTCGTGCTCTCCCGTCCCGACGGTGGTTCGCGTGTGGACACCGTCGACCAGTCCACGACCGTCCCGGAGGGCGCCACCACGTCGACCACCGCTGCCGACCGCGACACGACGGCGTCGACTGGTGCCTCCGGCGACTCATCTACTGCTGGCTCCCAGGGGAGCGGACCGGGGTCGGGCACGCAGCCGGGAGAAAACCCGACGGGAACTGCCGGACCGGGTTCGCCCACACAGCCCGGTGGGAGACCGGCAACGACCACTACATCGGCACCGGGATCGCCCGCGCCGAGTGGGCCTTTCCGGGGCTACCCGGTGGGCGTGAGCTTCAGCCGGCCGGGCTACACCGTCAACCTCGCGGTGCACGAGACCGACACGGAATACGTGATGGACGTCTGGCGGGATGACTCCGAGTACCTGATCAGCTGGGGCTGGTGGAAGCGACAGGGCCGGACGAACTGCCTGGGTGGCGTGGGAGACGGCTACGAGGACGGCACGCTCGGGGATCTCCATTGGGGAATGGTGCGCGCCGATGCTGCCGCGGTCCGCATCGTCGCCATGGACGGGACCATGACGTACGCCGTCCTCGGGTCGGAGTTCGCCCCGGGGATCCGCCCCTGGATCGGTGAAGAACCAGTGAGTCACTGGCTCCACTACGAGGCGTTGGACGCGGAAGGCAACATCCTCCACAGTGCGAACACCGACACGGTGTGGGACGCCTATCCCGACACCTGCTGACCTCGACGGACCGTCAGGCGATGACAGGGTGGTAGGTGAGAACCACCACGCCCGAGCCGAGGGCCCGGTTGCCGACTAGGTTCAACTTGGACGCACTGCCCTCACTGAACAGCATGTCGCTGAGGTTTCCTGTGCCCACCAGGATGGGGTGGACCCACAGCTTGATCTCGTCGAGCAGGCCGTTCTCCAGGAGCGTCTGCGCGACTGGCCCGAACCCGTACATGATGATGTCCTGTCCGGGCTGCGTCTTGAGCTTGGCAATCGTTTCGACCAGGTCACTATCGATCACCGTCGTGTTGTTCCACTCGGGATCGGTCAGGGTGGTGGAAGCCACGTACTTCGCCATGGAGTTGAACCTGTCCGCCATCTCGTTCCCGGTCCGGGTCGGCCAGGCCTTGGCGAAGACGTCATAGGTCCCCCGCCCCATCAGGACGGCATCCGCGGCTTGAATGTCCTCCATCTGGATCTGGGTTGCTTCATCGTCCAAGTAGTCGAAGTGCCAGAGCTCCATCCTCTCGATGAGCCCGTCGAGGCTCATATACGTGGAGTTGATGATTCGTCGCATGACTTCTCCTTGCAGAGGCCTGGGCGGAGGTTCGCACCCGGCCTGCCCCCCATACATCACCCAGATGGGTGATGTATGGGACCGGCGGGAGGGCTGATCATCGGGCGGCCAGGCGATCGGCTGCCAGACTGGTCGCCACCAGACGGAGAGAAAGGCCCGGTCATGGCGGCTGACCAGATCGTCTCCGGCCTCCCGGTAGGGACGGTGACGCTCCTGCTCACGGACATCGAAGGATCGTCCGTGGACGAGCACGACCAGTTGGTGGCCTCGGCGGTGGGCGCGCACCACGGGGTATGGCTCGATGGTCATGGCCGGAACCGTGGCGCCATGGCGGTGTTCGCCTTCGCCACGGACGCGGCCGCGTCCGCCCTCCAGATGCAACAGGCCCTCGGGCCCGAACCCTCGTCCCGCCTTCGGATCGGCCTCCACACGGGGGAGACACACCTGCAGGATCGGGACGGCTACGCCGACCTCGCGGTGCATCGGGGCGAATGCCTGCGCGATGTGGCCCACGGCGGCCAGACACTGCTGTCGTCGGTCACCGCGGCCCTGGTCGCCGACGCGCTCCCACCGGGCGCATGGATCCGTGACCTGGGGCTGCAACGGCTGCGGGACCTGTCGCCGGCGGAGCGGGTGTTCGAACTGTGTCACGCCGACCTGGCCGACGACTTCCCGCCCTTGCGCTCGCTCGATGTCCTGGCCAACAACCTGCCGGCCCAGCTCACCAGCTTCGTCGGCCGGGGTGACGAGCTCGCCGCGGTGGAGCAGCTCCTCGGCGACCACCGCCTGGTGACGCTCACCGGCTCGGGGGGCTGCGGCAAGACCCGCCTCGCCGTCCACGCCGCGGCCCGAGTGGCCGAACGCTGGCCGGACGGCGTGTGGTGGCTCGATCTGGGCCCGGTGACCGATCCCGCCCGAGTGGCGGAGCTCGCGGCGGCGACCATGAAGGTGATGGTCGAACCGGTGGGCGGACCGTTGCGCGCCCTGTCCTTGTACTTGCGGGACCGCCGGCTCCTGGTGTGCCTGGACAACTGCGAGCATCTCCTGGAAGCCAGCGCCGAGCTTGCGGACGCACTGCTGCGTGCGTGTTCGCAGGTGTCGGTGCTGGTCACGAGCCGGGAACCCCTCGGGGTGGCGGGCGAGATCGTGTGGCGGGTGCCGTCGCTGGTTGAAAACGAGGCGGTGTCTCTGTTCGCCGAGAGAGCCGCCCAGGTGCGTCCGGGGTTCGCCATCGACGATCGGACCGAGGCCGCCGTACGCATGGTGTGCCGGCGCCTCGACGGCATCCCGCTCGCCGTCGAGCTCGCCGCGGCCTGGCTGCGGGTGCTCACCCCGGCGCAGGTCGGCGCGGCGCTGGACGACCGGTTCCGGCTCCTGACCGGGGGCGCGCACGGCGTCGTGGCCCGCCAGCAGACCCTGGCGGCCTCGGTGGAGTGGAGCCACGACCTGCTCGACGGGCCGGAGCGGATGGTCTTCCGTCAGCTCGCCGTCTTCTCCGGCGGCTTCACCGTCGACGCCGCTCGCGTCGTGTGCACCGGCCCAGGTGGAGAGGACGACGTCCTTCTCACCCTGGGCCGACTGGTGGACAAGTCCCTCGTGCTGGTCGAGCAGACCGACCACCAGGCGAGATACCGCTTGTTGGAGACCATTCGCCACTACGCCCAGGACCGCCTGCGCGACGCGGGCGAAGGCGCCGCCGCCCGCGACCGCCACCTCGACTACTTCCTCGCTCTCGCCGAGACCGCGGAGACCGAGCTCGAACACGCCGACCAGGACGCCTGGCTGGCCCGGTTGGAGAGCGAGAACGACAACCTCCGCTCGGCCCTGGAATGGGGCCTGTCGGCGGCGGACGGCGAGCGCAGCCGGCGGCTGGCCGCCGCGCTCCCCCGCATGTGGCTGTTGCAGGGTCGTTCCCGGGAGGGCATCGAGTACCTCGAGCGCGCCATCGAGCTGGCCCCGGACGAACGATCGACTCTCCAGGCCCGGCTGCTGGCGGGGGCCGGTCAACTCGGGGCCATCGGTGGCCGGTTCGACCTGACCGTCGGGTGCGCCCAACGGGGCCTGGAGATCGCTGCAGCCAACGACGACCACCACAACCAGGGCCGGTGTCTCGACCTGCTGGCGTATACCTACGTCTACTTCGACTTCGCCACCACCCGGGACCTCTGCGCCGAGGCCCGATGCCACACGGAGGCGGCCGGCGACGCCTTCGGCACGGACCTGAGCCTGGTCCTGGAAGGGCTGGCCCTGACCAACGGCGACCGGCACGGTGAGGCCCGCCCGATCCTCGAAGCGGCACTGCAGCGCAGCCGGCGCCGGGGCGACCGGAACCTCGCCGCCTTCGCCCTCATGGGACAGATGTACGGAGCGTTGTTCACCGGGGACGTGCGGCGAGCCGACGCGCTGGGCACGCAGGCCGTCCGCCTGGCCGAGCCTCAGGGCAACTACTACACAGCGGGTTTCACGACTAGCAACCTGGCGTGGGTCAAGGGCATGGCCGGTGACATCGACGGCGCCATGCAGCTCCTGGAGAAGGTCGTCCGCTCGGTCGAGGGCGCCGACAGCTCCGTCGACGTGCCCACGCTGGCCATCTCCCTGGGGCAGCTGCACCTCTGGCGGGGCGACCTCGACGGCGCCCGGGGCTGGTTCGAGCGAGCCGCACGGTTCGGAGGGCTCCTGGTCGACAACATGATCGTGGCCCGGGCATTCCTCGGCCTCGCCACTGCCCACCGCCGCTCTGGCGACCTGAGCATCGCCCAGGAGCACCTGTCCCAAAGCATCGCTCTCGGCCGCAAGCTGGACCTGCCCCGCATCCTGGCCGACGCGCTCGACGAATCGGCCGCGCTCCTGACACCAGACGATGCCGATCGGGCCGAACGACTTCATCACGAGGCGCTGGCCCTCCGGGTCGGTCATGGCCTGCGGACCTGTTACGTCGACAGCCTCGACGTGCTCGCCCGCCAGGCTGTTCGGGCCGAGCGCGACGCCGAGGCGGCCAGGATCTACGCCGCCAGCGACGCGGCTCGGGAGCTGATGGGGTATCCCCGTCCCCCGGTCGAGCGCGCCGAGCACGACGCCGCCGTCGCCGCACTGCGAGACTCGCTGGACGGCGACAGCATGGAGACCGCCTGGTCGGAGGGCGCCGCTCTGTCCCTCGACGACGCGGTGGCCTACGTCAGCCGCTCACGGGGATCCCGAGGCCGTCCCCGCTCGGGCTGGGCCAGCCTCACCCCGACCGAGCTCAAGGTCGTCGGACTCGCGGTCGAGGGCCTCACCAACCCGGAGATCGCCAACCGCCTGTTCATGGGTCGGGAGACAGTCAAGACACATCTCTCCCACGTCTACGCCAAGCTCGACGTCACCAACCGCGTCGAGCTGGCTGCGCTCGCCACCCACCGGGAACGTCACCCACCTGGGTGATGTTCCCGATCGAGACCGGCGCGAGCCTTCGAAACGATGTCGAACCAACGAGCCTTCCGTTTCGGCGTGCTGCTCTCCGAGCGGTTCGCACCCCACGCGCCGCTGCCCCGCAGCCGCGAGGGCTGGGCCGACAAGGCCCGAGAGCTCGAGGAGCTCGGCTACTCGACGGTGACCCTTCCCGATCACCTCGACTCGGCCTTCGCCCCGCTGCTCGGGTTGATGGCCGCCGCCGACGCCACCAGCCGGCTCCGCCTCGGCACCATGGTCATGGCTGCCGACCTCCGTCATCCGGCCGTGCTGGCCAAGGAGACGGCAACGCTGGCGCTGCTCTCGGACAACCGTTTCGAGCTGGGGCTCGGCGCCGGATGGGACGCCAGCGACTATGCCGCCGCCGGCCTCACATTCGACCGGCCCGCGGTGCGGATCGCCCGTCTGGCCGAACACGTCAGCATCCTCCGGTCGCTGTGGGCCGGTGAGGACGGCGACCACGACGGGAAGCACCTGCACGCCACGGTGAACGCCGCGGCCGCGGCCACCTGCAAGGCGTCCATCCCGCTGCTCATCGGTGGTGGAGGCCGGCGCGTCCTTTCGTTCGCGGCCCAGCACGCCGACATCGTGGGCGTGAACGTTCCCATCCCAGACGGGGCGTTCACCGCCGCGGCGGTCGCCACCGCCACCACCGACGCCACCCGGGAACGCATCGGCTGGATCGAGGAGGCGGCGGGCGACCGGTTCGCCCGGATCGAGCTCAGCATCGCACCGCTTGCCGTCGTCACCGACAACCGGTCGGCAGCCCTGGCCACACTGGCGTCGCGCTTCGGTCAGTCCACCGACCATGTTGCCGCGTCCCCTCTCTTCCTCATCGGGTCGCTGGACAAGATCACTGAGGACATCCAGCAGCGTCGCGAGCACTACGGCTTCAGCTACATCGTGTTCACCGGCGGCTCTGAGCAGGCGCTCGGAAGATTGGTGCAAACGCTCACCGACACGTGATGCGACGCGACCGTGCCCCGGTCAAGGGGACCGGGGCACGGCGTCAACGACAGCCTGGCCCCTCTGGGGCAGCGGTTGATCGCGATCGGCACCGCCTTGATGGTGGCCAGTCGTCGACGCCGCGGAGCACCGCCGTCGCCACGCAAGCCTGACCGGCATCAGCAGCCCGAAGACCGGTCGGGGAGCCGCCCTCATCGGCTCCCCGACCGGGCGGGCGTGCCCCGAGCTCATGGTCGGACGATGAGCTCGGGGCAAGTTTCACCCGGTTGGCGACAGGAGCGTCAGCCCGGAGCCTCGGCCTCGGTGGGCACCTGCACCTCGATGGGATCGGACACTGCGGCCGTCACCTCGGTCGGCTCCTCGGTGACCATGAACACGTTGTCGCCGAGCTCCTCCCGGGGGATGTCGGTGTTCAGGGCGATGATGTCGCCGAGCGAGACCCGGAAGTCGATGCCGTAGCGGTAGTAGATCCGCCGCAGCCCGGGGTTGTTGCCGTAGAAGAAGCGGTCCCCGTCGCGCAGCGCCTGGAACTGACGGGTCCAGATCGCCAGCTGCAGCTCGCCGAACTCGGTGCCCGGCACGTGGGCCTCGGCTGACATCCCGACGAAGGCATCGACGTCGTCGACCGAGCCGTACATGGCCTTGAGCCGAGCCGCGAGGGTCGTCCGACGCTCGACTTCGACCGCCGAATTCTCCACGGCGTCCTCGTCGTCCGGCGAGATCTCGATACCGTCGATGTCAGCCAGGTGGACGAAGTCCAGGCTGTCCGGGTCGTCGATCTCCGCACCCGGGGTGAGCTCCGGGTCGTTGGCGAAGGACTCGCTCGTCTCTCCGGTGATGCCGGCGAACGACTCCATGGGCGCCAGCCCGTAGGCCTGCCGAAGCTCGTTGTAGCTGGGCATCCCGTGGTCCCGGCCCCGTTCGATGTCGAGGGCGGCGAGATCGAGGACCCCGTCGAAGCACTCGGGCAGGCCGCTGCCGTCGAGGCATTGCGGGTTGCCGGGCGCCGGAATCTGGAACAGGACGCTGCGGAGCTGGTTGTCGATCATCTCGTCGTTGTTGTATTCCGCCTCCGACCCGATGCCCCGAAGCATCGGACCCACCTGCAGCAGCTCCAGGAGATCCGGGTTGAAGAACGCCACGTTGAGCGGAATGACCAACGTGAGCTCGGTGCCGTCCTCGCTCGGTTGGACTTCGACGCCGTTGGCCTCGATGGCCGCGAGCTGCTCGGGGGTGTACCGATCGGCGTCGGTCTCCACCTCGAACTCGCCGTGGATCATGCTGTGGGCCCGGTAGCCCACGGTGGCGAACTCGTTGGTCAGGCTGGCGTTGGTCTCGCGGTCATAGCCCTCGTAGTCCGGCAGCGACACACCCAGTGCCGGCAGGAACTCGTTGTAGGTGATGTATTGCTGCTCGGCTATCACCACTCGACGGGCGATCTGGAACTTCTGCTCCTCGCTGAGGGAGTCGGGCAGCTGCGAGACGATGCGGTTGTGCTCCCGGGCGAACAGGGTGTGCGTCACCGTCAGGGCGATGTTCTCGTTGGCTCGGACGTCACCAGCGACGAAGGCGCGGTCGGGCTGGCCTCGGAGCCGGCCGTCCGCGGCCATCTCCGGTGCCCCCGAAGCGTCGCCGCGTCCGTCCCGGCGTGGCAACAGGTCGTCGGGCAGCAGCAGGTAGGCGCTGTTGTTGGACAGGTCACCGTCGACGGGACCGTCCCGCAACCACTCCAGCCGCTCGGGCGTGCCGCCGTAGATCGTCCAGCCGTCGATGTACGAGCTCACGGTGTTGGTCTGCTCGCGTGGGTTCTCCAGGCCGGTGCCGGCAGCCGCGGCCGACCGGGCGAACGGCATCACGCCGAGCGTGTTGGTGAACTCCTCCAGCGGATCGGAGCTGTCGAACGGCATGTTCTGCTCCTCACCCTTGTCGTCGCGCAGCCCGAAGGTGTGGTCCAGGAACTGTCCCCAGACGAAGCCCCACTGGGTCACGTCGTTCTCGGAGAAGACGTTCTGGTGGATGTCGTTGAAGATCCGGTTGCTCACATAGCGGACGTCTGGACCGCCGACGGGCGCGGAGAGTCCGTCGGCGTAGCGGGGCTCGCCAACCCGGGTGTAGGGCGTACCGGCCTGACCCCAGTCGGGATGATTCGGGTTGTTGCCGCTGCCGTCGAGGGCCTGGATCTCCAGACGGCGATCGCCTTGGTGGCGATATCCCCCACGATGCTCTGGTCGACGGGAGTGGATGCTCGAGGCCGGACTGCCGACGATGAGGTCCGATCGCTCCACCACCACCGCGGCGGTGACCAGCATGACGACTGCTCCCAGGGCGATGTGGAGCCGTCCCCACTTCGGACGTTTCGGCTTCGGCGGACGCCTGGTGGGCCCTTCCGGCCTGAGCCGGCCACCAGGACGTGACTCGATGAGACTGCCCGTAGTTTGCACGTTGCCCTCCCCCTATGGCTGGACCGGGAGGAGGCCAGGCACCACGCTGTGCGATGGAGTGCCTACCGGTCACTAGCCGCGCACTTATTTGCGCTATTAGTGGGAGCACTGGGCGCTGGCGAGCCAATCTGTCAAATGCTATTCAGGCGCGACAAAGCCAGCGATACATGAACGCGAAACGGAACCCTCCCCAGGTGAACCACGCAGTGATGTGGGTTCGCCCTTCTCAGAACCCCCACTATTCGCACCCAATAGTGAGCCTCGACGGCAGGTCTGTCAACAGACCGTAATGAAATATCCGCGAGTTAGGCATGCATCTCTAGTGCAATGAGCGCGTCAGTTCTGCGGCAATAACCACCCAGGCCGACATCGCGGCGCTGGTGAGGCACTAACTTCGCCGCCCGTGGATGTCGATCAGGCGATGCGCATGGCGCTGGAAGAGGCGGCGGCAGCATCTGCGCACGGCGACGTGCCGGTGGGCGCGGTCGTGCTGCACGAAGGGGCGATCATCGCCCAGCGCCACAACGAACGGGAACGCAGCGACGACCCCACCGCCCACGCCGAGATCCTGGCCCTGCGCGACGCGGCCCGCGCCGTCGGATCGTGGCGGCTCGAGGGAATGACCCTGGTGGTCACGCTCGAGCCGTGTCCGATGTGCGCTGGCGCGCTGGTCGCGGCACGGATCAAGCGGGTGGCATTCGGAGCGGCCGACCCCAAGGCCGGCGCCTGTGGCTCGCTGTACAACCTGTGTGCGGATCCCCGGCTGAACCACGAGGTCGAGGTGACCGACGGCGTGCTGGCCGACGAGAGCGCTGACCTGCTCACCTGGTTCTTCGCCAAACGGCGCTGAACCGCGACGCGCGCCATCGGCGACGCCGACCGGTCACCGCAGCGCGCAGCTCGCGTCGCCTTTCGTCGACGAGCGTCTTCGTCAGTGAATGGTGCATGTTGTCCCCTCCTTCCGGTTCTCGTCAGCTCGCTTCGGACCACTCGGTGCAGTCGTCGTTCACGGGACGGCCGTCGAGCGATTGCCCGCGCTGGCCACACCAACATCTCCACGTGACCAACAGGCCGTCGCGGGTGCTGCGCACCGCTTCCATCTGTCGTGCCGTCAGCAGCACGACGGCTTCATGGCTCGGGCAGTACACCTCGAACATGGCGATCACATCTCCTCGGGATCAGTCCATTTCTTCGGTCCAATTCGGATTGGTCCGCTGGAACTGGTCGACATTGGCCTTCGATCCGGCTACCGTGCCGAGTATTGCAGGCCAACTCCAGTGCCAATGAGGGAATTATTGGTATGGACATGACAAGCTCCGGAACTGTCGAATCGATCCTCGGTCGGTGGTCGGACGGCCCCGGTCCGCTGCATCGCAAGCTCACCGCGGCCCTCCGTGAGGCCATCGACCACGGCCACTTGGCCTTCGGCGAACGCCTCCCCTCCGAGCGGGAGCTGGCGGCCCGGTTGGCGGTGAGTCGCTCCACGGTGGTCACCGCCTACGACGCGCTGCGGACCGAGGGTCTGTTGGAGAGTCGCCAGGGCAGCGGCACCCGAGTGCGAGGTGGTCGCCGGCGTCGGACTGAGCCCGTGGGCGCGGGCGGTGTCCCCCTGAGCCCGGTCTACCGCTCGCTCATCTCGGGCAGCGGTGGGTTGATCTCGCTGGCGTGCGCGGCGTTCCCGGCCCATCCCCGGGTGGCGGAGGCGCTCGCCGATGTGACCCGTGAGGACAGCGACAAGTTGTTCGCGCTCACCGGCTACTCCCCTGCCGGGTTGCCACTGCTGCGCGAGACCATCGCCGACATGCTCACGGCCGACGGCACGCCGACGACCCCCGAGCAGGTGCTGGTGACCACCGGAGCGCAGCAGGCGGTGCATCTGTCCGGGATGCTGCTGGTTCGGCCGGGTGACGACGTCGTGGTCGAGTCCCCCAGCTTCGCCGGAACCCTCGACGTGTTCCGGACTCGGGGAGCCCGGCTGGCCGCGGTCCCGGTCGACGACGACGGGGCCGACGTCGGTGCCATCCGCGACCTCGTCGCCGCCCGTCATCCGAGCGCGGTGTACGTGATGCCGTCGTTCCACAACCCCACCGGGGCGTTGATGAGCGTCCGGCGTCGTGAGGCCCTGGCCTCGCTGGCAACAACCGAGCGGGTTCCGGTCCTCGAGGACAACGCCCTCGAGCAGGTGGCCCTGGACGACAGTGAGAGGCTCCCGCCCATCGCCGCCTATGGGACGGACAACGCACCCATCCTGACGACGAGCTCGCTGAGCAAGTCGGCCTGGGGTGGGCTTCGGGTCGGCTGGCTGCGTGGACCCATTCCGTTGATCACCCGGCTCGCGGAGCTCAAGGCCATGACCGATCTGGGCTCACCGCTGCTCGACCAGGCGGTTGCCGCTCGTTTGGTGCCGCATCTGGACGAGATTCGGATCGACAACTGCGCGGCGCTGTGCCGCAACCTCGAACTGGTGAGCGAGTTGCTGGCCGAGCAGCTCCCCGAATGGCAGTGGAGGCGCCCCCGGGGTGGCCCGTCGCTGTGGATCAGGATTCCGTCGGGGACCGCTGCCGCCTACGCCCAGGTGGCGTTGCGCCACGGGGTCGAGGTGATTCCGGGCGAGATCATGTCACCCTCCGCCGATCACCGCGACCACATGCGTGTCCCCTTCACCGCCGAGCCACCGGTGCTCGAGGAGACCGTCCGGCGCCTGGCCGCGGCGTGGCGTGATTACTCGCCGCGGGACGAGGCCCGGGAGACCAGCCGCAGCGTGGTCGTTTGACGGTTTCGCTCAGTCGCCGGAGTGCCCGTCCTCGGGCAATGAGGCGAACACGCACCACGACATGATCGACAGTGGGATCTCGCACGGTCGCCCGTCGTCACCGGTGGCCGACATGCGGGGTGCCATGAACGCGGTCTCGGGGACGCCCGCCCCCCGGGCTTCGTCGAACAGCTCTCGCAACAGCTCACCGGGGACCCGCGGTTCCGAACCCTTGACCGACCACCGCGGCGGACGTTCGGAGACGACGTCCACCACCGTCGTCGTATCGCCCAGGGTGATCGCCAAAGTTTTCACGATCCTGCCTCGCTTCCTGCCTTCCCTGCTAGCAAGGGGATGGTAGGTGGGTCATCCCGACGGAGATAGCGAATGCCGACGATTAGTAGCGCTTTCGACACGATCATCCCGGGGGTCGAGTACCGGATGTACACCCGGTCGGGCACCAAGTGGGGCGCGTTCCAACTGGAGCGGCCCGACGGCGAGGACGGCGGCCAGTGGTACCTGTCCGGCGGCGGCGAGCAGGGCTACCACGGGTTCAAGCTGGGCACCGGGTCTCTGAGCCAGGCCCACACTCTGGGGTTCGGCTACGTCGTGGCGTTCCTGGAACGGCGCGGCGGCGACCCGATGAAGACCCTCATCCTCGACGAGGACGGCATCAAGGCCCACCGCGGCCAGGAAGTTCATCTGGCCGACGTGACTTCGGAAGGGGGCTAGGCCGCGGTCGGTGCTTCGGCCGCGAGCAGCCCGTTGAGGACCGCGACGGCGTTGTCGACGGTGACGGCGAAGACCGCGCCGTCGGTGAGCTCGATCCGCAGCCCGGGGCCACCTCGCACCACCCACGCGGCGCGTCGCACCAGACGCAGGCTGCCTCGGTAGCCCCAACCGCCCCAGCGCATCGGATGCAGGTCGATGGCCTCTGCCCGGGCGATGTGCGCCAGCGGGATCCGGACCGCCGGCCAGCGCACCAGTTCTGGACGTACCCGCACCCCGTGAGCGCCCACGCTCACCCGCACCGACCCCAGCGCCGCCAACACCAAGCAGACCGACCCGATCGTCAGGATGCGCTCGTCCGAGAACCAGATGCTGAGAAAGGCGGGGAAGGCGATCAAGCCCAAACGCAGGCCCCCGTTCGCCGCAGCCGTACCCGTCCACGTGGCCAGCTCCCCCGGAGCCAGCTCCATCCGCTCGACCGGGACCTCGGCCGGCGGCGCCGGCGGCGCCGTGCGCAAGCGCCGCTCGAGGGTCAGGCCGATCCGAGCGCAGCCGACGGCCAAGGCCAGGCCCACCCCGAGCTACCACAGCGGCAGGTCGACCTTCCGCCAGCTGGACGCGTTCCCGTTGACCCACACGGTGCCGACGGAGATGGCGGCCAGGACGCCGCCGCTGAAGCCCAGCGCAGCGAACCAGAAGTCGGCATCCTCGGACGAGGCGGGTTCACTCCTCCGGAGCAGCCGCCTGACGGCGTAGCCGCACCACCCGATCACCACGACGCTCGCCAGCGTCATCGACGTCACTAAGGCAACGATGCGGCTGTTGCTCCCGTTGGCTCGTCCCAGGAGGTCCCAGTGGGTGGCCATCTGGTCGGGAAGCTGATCCCACCAGATCAGCCAAGGCAGCATCGAGAAGGCGATCACCAGCAGCGGCACCGTCGCCGCCAAGAGCACGTTGCGCTTCACCAGACCTCCGCCACGAGATGCTGCAGGTCTCGGGACTCGAGTCCCTGCCGACGGGCCTCGGCGGTAGCTCGGCGCACAAGATCGATCAGCCGGGCCCGACCCGGACCGGTGTCCTGGACGATGACCCCCCGCCGCCGCCGCATCTCGACCAACCCCTCATCACGCAGCTCGGCATAAGCCCGCAAGACCGTATGCATGTTCACCCCCAGCCCCTCGGCCAGTTCCCGCGCCGGTGGCAGCTGGTCCCCCGGACCCGGATCGCCCTTCCCGATAGCCGCCCGCAGCTGCGCAGCGATCTGAAGGTAAAGCGCCTCAGCGGCCGTCGCATCAACCCGAACAAGCATTGTTCTAGTTATAGGCGAACAATCCCCCACTTGTCACCCTGTGTCGTCGGGATCGTCCTCGTCGTCTTCGTCGTTGATGTCCTCGTCGTCGGGTTCGGGTTCGGGTGTCCAGCCGTTGTCTGTGGGGTTGTGGTGGCGGCATCGGAGCCGGCCGTTGGTTTGGATGGTTTCGCCGTCTTTGTTGTAGGGCTGGGTGTGGTCGATGGCGCAGTGCGGGTAGGGGATGTCGCAGCCGG
>DASXTK010000051.1:0-15775 GCA_036505485.1 Acidimicrobiales bacterium | reverse complement strand
GTATGCCGCGCCATGGCGCGGCATACAGGTCACAGAACGAACGGGTTCTCACGAAAACGAGGCGTAGATCAGCGGCTGGCGGGGATGTTGTAGAGGGTGCGGGCGTTCTCGCCGAGGAACAGGGGGCGGTCCCAGTCGGGCATGGACTTGGTCAGTTCGACCAGGTCGTCGAGGTATTCGGGGGTGTGGTCGGCGTGAGGGAAGTCCGAGGCCCACAGGAACCGGTCGGCCCCAAAGCGCTCGGCCAGGAAGGGGATCGTGCGCTCGTCCGGGTCGCAGGAGATCCACACCCGCTGGCGGAAGTAGTCGCTCGGCCGGTCCCGCAAGGGCACCCGGCTGCCGATGAACGTGTGGCCGTACACGGCGTCCATGCGATCCAGCCAGTAGCCGATCCACCCCCCGCCCGACTCGAGCACGACGATCTTGAGACGGGGGAACCGATCGAACACGCCGTAGTCGAACAACGTCGTGAACTGGTGCCGGACTCCGTCGGACGCCGCCACCGAGGCCAGCAGCCGCAGCTGCCGGACGTTCTCCACCGCGAGACGACCGGGTCGGGCCCACGCCGGCTCGAACGTAGGGTGGATGGCGAACGGCACGTCCAAGTCCTGCGCCGCCGCGAACACGGGGTCGTTGTCGGGATGCCCGAGCGGCCGGCCGTCGTGGGTGAACGGAGCCACGTACGCGCCCCGGGCCCCTTCCTCAACCGCTCGCTGCAGCTCCACTGCAGCCGCGGCGGGATCACTGAGCGACAGATGGGCGGTCGCCACGAGGCGGTCGCTGTCGGCGCAGAAGTCGCAGATCCAGCGGTTGTACGCCCGGGTGTAGGCCTGCGACAGCTCGGGGTCGTCGAGCTCGGCCTCCCACAGCAACCCCAGCGTGGTGTAGAGGACCACGGCGTCGATGCCCTCGGCGTCCAGCAGGGCGACCCGCTCGCTGGGATCCATGCTGCCGAACGGGGCCTCACCGACGTAGGTTCGCTCAGGATCCTGCTGCATCGCGCCGAGGTCCGGCGCACCCATGGCGCCCAGGATGGAGGGGAAGCCGCGGCGGCTCAGAGTCGACCGCTTCCCGCCGATCTCCAGCTCCTCCAGCCCCTTGTCGTCGAGGACGATCCGCAACGCCCGGTCGCGATACTGGGGCTCGAGGTAGGTCTCCCACAGGTCGGGCGGCTCGAGGATGTGACCGTCGGCGTCGACCGCTCCGTCGAAGGGCAGGCGGCTGGTCTCGTGTAGTGGACGGGGCATCGGAATCACCTCCCCGGGACCGGGGCCTTGGTGGAGGCCAGCGTCAGGGTTTCCCGCAGCTCTCGTTTGAGGACCTTGCCGGCGGCATTGCGGGGCAGCGGGTCCGCGGTGATCTGCACCAGCGACGGCACCTTGAACGCGGCGAGCCCGGCGGCCACGTGGGCCCGGAGTCCGGGGCCGTCGACCGTGGCGCCGTCGCGCAGCCGGACGACCGCGGCGACGGCTTCCCCCAGCCGATCGTCGGGCACCCCGACGATCGCGGCCTCGACGACATCGGGGTGCTCGTAGAGCCGGGCCTCGACCTCCGCCGCGTAGACGTTCTCGCCGCCTCGGATCACCACGTCCTTCAGCCGGTCGACGACGTAGAGGAAGCCCTCGTCATCGAGGCGTCCGGCGTCGCCGGTGTGGAACCAGCCGCCGGTGATGGCGGCCGCGGTGGCCTCCTCGTTCCCGTGGTAGCCGCGGATGATCGTCGGTCCCCGCAGCCAGATCTCGCCCACCTCGCCCGGAGGCAGGGCGAAGCCATCGGGATCGGCGATGCGTATCTCCATCACCGGCGAGATCGCCCGGCCGACGCTGTCGGGATGGGCCAGATAGGCGGCGCCGGTGTTGGCCACGGCCGCGCCCGAGGTCTCGGTGAGGCCGTAGCCGTTGGTGGGTGCGGCCCGCGACGTGAACTGCCGGTCGATCCGGCGGACCAGCTCGGGCGGAACCAGGGTGGCGCCGGCGGCCACGCCGGACACCGAGCCGAGGTCGCGGTTTTGGCGCTGCGCCTCGTCCAACAGCTCGAACATGGTGGTGGGGACCCCGGCGAGGGAGGTGATCGACTCCTGCTCGATCAGGTCGAGCGCCAGGGCGGCATCCCAGCGCCGCAGCAGCACGACCTTGCCCCCGGCCACGGTGTAGGGGATGAGGAACGAGTGGAGCCCCCCGACATGGAACAGCGGGAAGGTCAACAGGGTGGCGGTGGGCGCCGACGCCGCCGCTGCGGCTCCGGATCCACCTGGCAGGGCGCTAGCGGCGGTGGCAGCCCACAGGGCGTTCATGACGTGGGCGCCGATGTTGCGGTTGGTGCCGACGGCGCCCTTGGGCTTCCCGGTGGTGCCCGAGGTGTACATGATCGTGGCCGGATCGTCGGGGGAGACGGCCACGTCGGGAAGAGACGCTGCGCCGTCCGGTTGGCTGAGCATCTCGTCGAAGGACAGGGCGTCGGCCGGCACCCGGTCGCTGCGGGCGGCCACGACGTGCTGCACGTCGGTACCGGTCAGCAGGTCGTCGAGCCGTTCGAGGCGCTCGCCGTCGGCGACCAGCACCCTGGTGCCGGAATCGGCCAGCCCGTAAGCCAGCTCGGGCCCGGTCCACCACGAGTTGAGCGGGACTACCACCGCACCGATGGACGCCGCGGCCCAGAAGCTGAAGGCCCACTCGGGGAAGTTCCGCATGGCCAGCGCCACCCGGTCGCCGGGCTGTACCCCGAAGTCGCGGTGGAGCCGCCAGGCCAACGTCGACACGATGGCGTGGGCCCGCGTGAAGCTGTAGCGCTCGCCTTCGAAGACGAGGTAGTCGGCGTCTCCGTGGGCCGCGCTCAGGGCCCAGATCGCCCGGAGCGACGGCGGGGCGTTCTTGAACACTCGCAGGCGCGCGCCGTCAACGTCCTCCTCGACGATCTCGAACAGGCCGCCGGCCTCGACGGACGGCGTCGGCGCATCGCTCATCAAGGTCCCCCCGGACGGTCGCCTCCCCAGAAACTTAGCGTGCGTTCGCCAAGTTATCCTGGCGGCTGTTGTAGGGTCCGTCAGGTCTCGCGGGCCTTTGGGGGGACCGAACATGGCGGGTGCAGGGGAAGCATCTGAACGCCGCAGCCGACCTGGTCGGGTGGCGCTGATGCGAACGGCCATCGGGTTGATGGGGGAGCGGGGCTACGACGGCACCTCGACCCGGGACATCGCCGCCGCCGCCGATGTCACCGTGGCCGCGCTCTACTACCACTTCCCGTCGAAGCTGGACCTGCTGCGCGAGTTCCTCCACGAGGCCCACGACGTCGTGCTCGTCCGGTTGGCCAGGGAGATCGACAAGGCGGGTCCCGACCCTCGTTCCCGCCTCGATGCCGCCGTCGAGACCCTGATCTGGTCCAACCTGCACACCGAGTGGGCCCAGCTGGCGGCGCAGGTGGCCTGGCGGGAGGTCGCACGGCTCGACGAGCCCGACCGCGTGAAGATCGTGGCCAAGCGGGCGCAGATGATCGACCTCGTCGAGACAGTGGTACGAGACGGGGTAACGGCCGGGGTGTTCACGACCACCGATGCCCGGGAGGCGTCCCGGGCGGTGTTCACCCTGTGCGTCACCATCGTTGGTCCGTTCGCCGAGATGGACCTGACCCTGGGCCAGATCATCGAGCTGCATCAGCGGTTCGCCGCTGCGCTGGCCTGCACCCCCAGCCAGAGCCCGGGCTGACCGTGGATTTCGACATCCCGCCGGAGATCCAGGCCACGCTCGACGATCTCGACGCCTTCATCGAGCGGGAGATCCGTCCGCTGGAGCAGCAGGACGACAACATCCGGTTCTTCGATCATCGGCGGGAGTACGCCCGCACCGACTTCGAGGCCGGCGGGGTGCCCCGGTCGGAGTGGGAGGCGTTGCTGGCCGAGATGCGGCGCCGGGCCGATACCGCCGGCTGGCTGCGCTGGGCCCTGCCCGAGGAGTTCGGCGGCCACGGCGCCGGCAACCTGGAGATGGCCATCATCCGAGAGCACCTGGCGCTCAAGGGCCTGGGGTTGCACAACGACCTCCAGAACGAGAGCTCGATCGTGGGCAACTTCCCGACCGTGCTCATGATGCGCGACTTCGGGACCGACTCGCAGCGAGCCGAGTGGATGCCCGGGTTCCTCGACGGGACCCGACGCCTCGCCTTCGGGCTCACCGAGCCCAACCACGGCTCGGACGCCACGTTCCTCGAGACCACCGCGGTCGCCGACGGCGACGAGTGGGTGATCACCGGGCGCAAGCGGTTCAACTCCGGGCTGCACCACGCCACCCACGACATCATCTTCGCCCGGACCTCGGGGGAGCCCGGTTCGCCGGTGGGGATCACCGCGTTCCTGGTCCCGACGGATGCGCCGGGCTTCAGCGTCGACTTCTTCTGGTGGACGTTCAACATGCCGACCGACCACGCCGAAGTGACGTTGGACTCGGTGCGGGTTCCGTCCTCGGCGGTGTTCGGCCGGGTCGACCATGGCCTGGAACTGGCCCAGCACTTCGTGCACGAGAATCGGATCCGGCAGGCGGCATCGTCGCTGGGGGCGGGCCAGTTCTGCATCAACGAGGCGGTGGCCTACGCCAACGGCCGCACGGTGTGGAACCGTCCGCTGTCCACCAACCAGGCCATCCAGTTCCCGCTGGCCGAGTTGCACACCGAGACGGCGATGCTCCGCCAGCTCGTCCGGTTCACCGCCTGGCAGCTCGACCAGCGCCATCACATGGAGGTCACGCACCTGGTCGCCATGTGCAACTACCGGTCCAACCGGCTGGCCTGCGATGCCGCCGATCGGGCCATGCAGACCTGCGGCGGCATCGGCTACAGCCGCCACATGCCGTTCGAGCACATCTACCGCCACCACCGGCGCTACCGCATCACCGAAGGTGCCGAAGAGATCCAGATCCGAAAGGTTGCCCAAAACCTCTTCGGCCTCGGCCGCCGGACTTAAGGCACGTGTATTACCTCGTGGGGCAATTGGCCTAGGATCCCTGGTCAAATGGATCCAGCACCCACCAGTGCCCGGCGCCGGGCCCACCCGGGCAGCGACACACGGGATCAGATCCTTCAGGCCGCCGAGCAGCTCTTCGCGGCACGGGGGATCACCAGCGTGTCGTTGCGAGAGATCAACCGGGCTGCGAACCAGAACAACACCGGTGCCGTCCAGTACCACTTCGGCGACCGGGACGGTCTGGTCCGCGAGATCATCATCAGACATCGTCTGGACAGCGAACCTCGCCGCCATGCGCTGCTCGATCAGTACGAGGACGCTGGACGCGACGATCTCAGGGCGTTGTCGGCCGCGCTGGTGCTGCCGATCGGGGCCAAGCTCAACGACGTCGATCGGGGGCGGGCGTACCTGCGGATCGCGGGTGAGTACTACTGCCGGCCGGGTTCGTTCGAGGAGTTGCTCGCTGAGCGCGATCCCAACAACAGCATGGAGCGATGGAATGCGCTGCTCGACACCGCGGTTCCCAAGGCGGCGAGGCCGTCGTTGCGGTTGCGTGTGGCCGCGATCCGCTTCACGTTCGTCGAACTGGCCCTCCGTGCCGCGGTGTCTCAACAGGATGACGACCGCCTCTTCATGAGCCACGTCGTGGACCAGGTCACCGCACTGTTGGGCGTGCAGCCGTCGGAGGCGACGCGCCGACTGCTGCGTCTGCGGAAGGTCAAGCCGTCGGCGGCTGGTTAAGTCAACTGTTTGCTAACGCCTATCGGTTGTTGGTAGCAAAGGGTCGACTGTCTAGAGGGGGTTGACATGTCCGACCACGCCGCTCGGTCCGGTAGGTCCATCCACTGGCGCCTCACCACCGTGCTCGTCTTCCTGCTCACGGTGCTGTCGGTTGCGAGTGCCGCACCAGCTTCGGGGGGAGTTGCCCATCCGCCGCAGAACTTGCGGCCCGTGATCTTCGTCCACGGCGGCGCAGGGTCCGGCGCTCAGTTCGAGAGCCAGGCCATGCGGCTCACCAGCAACGGCTACCCGCAGGACCTGATCGCGGTCCACGAGTACGACTCCACCTTTGGCCTGAACACGATGGAACAGGTCTGGGCCGGGCTGGACGCGCTGATCGCCCAGATGCTCGAGAGCTCCGGCGCGGACCAGGTCGACCTCCTGGGCCATTCCCTCGGCACGACGGTGTCGCACGGCTACCTCAACAGCTCGCCGGAGCGGGCGGCGAAGGTGGCTCACTATGTGAACATCGACGGGCGCACTGCGGCAGCTCCGCCCGGTGGCGTCCCGACGCTGGCGGTGTGGGGCGAGGGCAGTCAATCCCGCCAGATCGTCGGAGCCACCAACTTCTACTCGCCTAACCAGAGTCACGTGCAGGTGGCCACGGCGGCTGAGACCTTCGCCCAGTTCTACGAGTTCTTCACCGGCCAGGCCCCGCGCACGACCGGCATCGCTCGCGATCGTGACGGTCGGGTCAACTTGTCAGGTGAGGCCAACCAGTTCCCCAGCAACGTCGGGGCCGAGGGCACCACGCTGGAGATCTGGGAGGTCAGTCGGCAGACAGGCGAACGGCTGGGTCACGCGCCAAAGGCGACGTTCGCTATCGGCGCGGACGGCGCGTGGGGACCATTCCGAGCGAACACCCATAAGACCTACGAGTTCGCCATCGTGTTCGCAGACGGAACGATGCACCACTTCTACAACACGCGGTACAAGCACGACGACCACCTGGTCCGTCTGCTGACATCGCTGCCGGGCACCGGGCTCGACCTGCTCCGAGAGAAGAGCGAGCGGCACCTGACGCTCACGGTGGTCCGCTACAAGGAGTGGTGGGGCGACCAGGGTGATCAGAACGACGTTCTCGAGATCGACGGCTTGAACATCCTCAACGCCGCGAACTCGCCGCGGACCAAGCGGGTCAACGCGATCTTCGCCTTCGACATCGGCTCCGATGGTGTGACTGACCTCATCGCTCCTCATCCGGTTCTGTTCTCGCTGCCCTTCCTCACGGGCATGGACGTCTTCATCCCGGCAGCAACCCCGCCCGACCGGACGGTGCGGGTGGAGATGACGGCCCGGGCCGACGACGACCCCACCGAGGTGGTCAACATCCCCAACTGGGCGTCCTCAGAAAACCACGTGAGCATCCAGTTCCCAGACTTCTGATCCAGAATGGCGGAGCCGACCGAGCGTGGTCGGTCGGCTCACGCTTCTGACGCATAATGCGGAGACCGCATTGCAGACGATGCCGGTCGCTGGGGTGGACTATCCGGCCTCATTCCGGCAACTGCGCAGCTGGTTCCCCGACGATGACGCGTGTGTCGAGTACCTGGCCCGGCTGCGCTGGCCCGATGGTTTCCGCTGCCCACGTTGCGGGAACGCCGACGCTTGGCGCACCGGGCCGGGACTGTGGCTGTGCCAGGGCTGTCGGCGCAAGACATCGGTGACCGCGGGAACGATCTTCCACCGATCCCGCTTGCCGTTGACCGATTGGTTCGCCGCGGCGTGGTTCGTCACCTCGCAGAAGACGGGGGTCTCAGCGCTGGGGCTGCAACGGGCGCTTGGCCTTGGTTCCTATGAGACGGCGTGGAGTTGGATGCACAAGCTGTGCCGAGCCATGGTGCGTCCCGACCGCGATCGCCTCGACGGCATCGTCGAGGTCGACGAGACCTTCGTCGGGGCCTACGCCAAGTCAGCTCCGAAGCGCTGTGCGCCTTCGTCGGCAACGCCGTCACTGCCGGTGCCACGGTCCGCACCGACGGCTGGAACGTCTACGCGCCGCTGGCGGAGACCTTCGGCCACCAGTCCATCGCGGTGAGCCGCAGCGGTCAGCCCGCCCATGTCGTGCTGCCCGGCGTGCACCGCGTCGCCTCGCTGCTCAAACGCTACATCTGGACGAAGTTGCCTGGTTGGCTTCCTGGTCTGTCGGGCCCATTTGCCCTCTGGCTGGGTGCACCTCGTTCGGGCGGGCAGGGTCGCCCCAGAGCGGTCAATATGCCTACCTCGGACGACGTTCACCTCGGTCTGCTCGATGAGTACGCGACCGCGGTCATGTCAGCTCTCGATGGCACCGGCATCGAGTTCACGGTGGCGGCGTTCGGCGAGGTTGGGTCATCAAGCGTCGCCTTCCGCAGCGTGTCCCGCTTCCTTGGAGCCGTCATCGCGAGCCCGTCATTGACGGAAGACCCCAACGGCGTCTGGCCACCTGGGACGAGGCGATGGGCCAGGACTCCGCACCGACCCACTGACCACCACATCTTGTGGTTGGTGCAGTCGGCCTGGCTGGCGCCGATGTCGGGAGGCGGCCAGTGGTGCTCACAGCTGCCGCTGGGAGGGACCGTTGCCTCGGGGGCGAACCGGCGGGCAAGGGTGTGGGCGGCCGGGCTCATCCGGCTGGGCTCGTGGCGCCGAACACCCAAGCGAACCCTCGTCACCAGGAGTCCGCTATGGCCATGCTCGACCGGCTCACCCACTCCCGCCTCGCCGCCATCGCAGCCGTCGCCACCGGGGCGGCCGCCCTAGGCCTGGCGGTCCCTTTGCCCGTCTCGGCGGCCCGCGGCGGGAACACATGGGCGCCAGCGGGGACATCGGGGCCTGCCCGCGTCCTGGGCGCGCCCCCAAGCGAGCCAGAGATGAGCACGAACCGGAGCTTCCTGCTGAAGCGGGGCCGCTACCGGGACGTCACGGTGCCCGGTGCCACCGAGACGGAGGCCGGTCGGATCAACGACCTCGGCCAGATCGCCGGGGGCTACAAGGATGCGGACCGGCGCGATCACGGCTTCGTGCGCGACCAACGCGGCCGTGTCCGAACGATCGACGTGCCCGGCGCCACCGGAACGTCGGCGGCCCAGATCAACAACCACGGCCAGCTCGTCGGCTACTACACCGAGACGGGAAGCCTGGACGATCCAGCCAACCTGCGGCGGGGCTTCCTGCTCGAAGGTGGCCGGTTCAGGAACCTGGACGTCCCTCGCGCCGTCCAGACCCAGGCGTACGGCATCAACAACCGCGGGCAGGTCGTCGGCGACTACCTGGCTGCCGACGGCACGACCCACGGCTTCATCTGGGAGCGCGGCCGGTTCCGAACCGTTGACGTCCCTGACGGCCTCGCAACCTCGCCCCTCGGCATCAACGACCGGGGTGACAATGTGGGCCTCTACCTCGACGCCGCCGGGGCCGCCCACGGGTTCCTCCTACACAACGGCGTCACCGAGAACATCGACGCCCCCGATGCCGCGCTCACCGTGCCGCTCGGCATCAACAACCACGGCCACATCGTGGGCACCACCTACCGCGATCCCACCCTCGCCGACAGCGAGTCTCACGGCTTCTTGCTCCGCCGAGGATCGAATCGCCCCTTCACACCCATCGACTCCCCCGGTGCCGTCAGCACCATCGCCAACGGCATCAACAACAACGGTGACATCACCGGCGTCTACCGGCCCGCCCCCAGCCGACCCGACAACCGCACCGCACAGACCGACAGCCAGACATCACCATGCCCAACATCGCCAGCCGCCCCAACCAGCTGACCAGGGCGACCTGACCCCCACCGCCCCACATCTTGAGGCTAGTGCAGCCAAGGGGATACCCCATACATATGTTCGTGGAACAATGCCTGCGGGTGATCGAGTGCGACTCCGGGAGCAGTGCAGTGGCTGATCTGATCAGATCGCCACGGTCGCCTATGTGGCCGAGCGATACGGAGCCTTCACGGGGAAGGATCTCGTGCGAGTGACCCACGCCGAGGCGCCGTGGCGGGATGTGAGCGAGACCGACGACCCGGGGACAGTTTCGGACGCCGAGATCACCCACGCGGCGATGCGGGATTGGAGATGGTCCGGACTGGCCGCCACCGGAAGGGCTACGGGCGACAGTTGAAGACGGATCAGATCGCCCGTGCTCGCCGGTCGGGCGCTACGGCCGTGGTCCCCATCGTCCATTGGGACAACGATCCGATGATCGAGCTCAACGTCAGCCTGGGGGCGCAAACGTCGAGCGGATCCCCGGTGATCCCGACCACTGCCTGTGCGTGATTCCGTTGCCGTGAGTCCGCATCTCGGACCGCGGGCGGCAGAGTTGGGGCATGGATGTTGTGCCGATGTCTGGGCGGCTGCACGGCAAGGTCATCATCGTTAGCGGGGGTAGCTCCGGCATCGGTAGGGCGGTGGCCCAGCGGGTGGCGTCGGAAGGTGCCGCCGTGGTGGTCGGAGCCAGACGCCGGGAGGAGGGGGCCGAGGTCGCCGCCGGGATCGAAGCCGCGGGTGGTCCGGCCATGTTCGTGGCCGCCGATGCCACGGTGGAGACCGAAGCCGCCGGACTCGTGACAGCAGCCATCGCCGCGTTCGGCCGGCTGGACGGGGCGTTCAACAACGCTGGCGGTGTCCAAGC
Source organism: Acidimicrobiales bacterium (assembly GCA_036505485.1). Taxonomy (GTDB): domain Bacteria; phylum Actinomycetota; class Acidimicrobiia; order Acidimicrobiales; family VFJN01; genus DASXTK01. The sequence continues at coordinate 5,433 of DASXTK010000051.1, read as the reverse complement.
CCGCGGTGCCCTGAGCGACATCGACGAGGCCGATTGGCGTGGGGATCTCGAACAGAACCTCACCAGCGTGTTCTTCGGCCTCAAGTACCAGCTCGCTCCCATGATCGACGCCGGGGCCGGCTCGATCGTGAACAACGCATCCATCGCGGGCACGGCCGGGGTTCCGACCATGGCGCCCTACGTTGCCGCCAAGCACGGCGTCGTGGGCCTGACCAGGGCCGCGGCCCTCGAGACCGCCGACCGGGGAGTCCGGGTCAACGCCCTCGTAACCGGCAATGTGGACACACCGCTCTACCGCGGCCTGCTCGGCGCGGCACCGGATGATCCCCTGACCGGCCGAGCCCCGAACCCCACCGGGCGCGTGGCCCAGCCGGAGGAGATCGCCGGCTTCGTGGCCTTCCTACTCAGCGACGAAGCCGCGTTCATCACCGGCGCGGCCCTGGCCATCGACGGCGGGGCGACGGCCTAGCCGACGGCGACAAATGTCCGCCACGGAGCGTGGTGGGTCAGCATGGGGTCCGATGGTGGGGGATCCCGGTAAGGGTCGGGCCCTAGCGGGCGTATACCTGGCATGAGCACGGCCGAGCGGGCGGACGACGATGCCGCCCTTCTCGTGGCCGCCGCCACTGACGGCGCGGCCTTCGAGACGTTCTATCGCCGCTATGTCCGGCGGGTGACCGGGTTTGCTAGCGGGCGGTGCTCGTGTGCCGAGGACGTCGCCGACGTGGTCGCCGAGACCTTCGTCCGCCTGCTCCACCGGGCTGATCGCTACGACTCGACCCGGGCCGAACCGGCGGCCTTCGTCCTGGGCATCGCGGCCAACGTGGTGCGGGACCTGCATCGGCGCCGGTCCCGGCACGAGGCCCTGGTGTGGAAGCTGTCCGGTCGGCAGATGCTGGATCGGGACGACATCGAGCGGGCCGAGGCGGCGCTCGATGCGGTCCGCTCCGCCGGGCTGGTCGAGGCCGCCGTGTCCTCGGTGCCAGTCCACGAGCAGGAGATGTTGCGGCTGGTGGCTGCCGGTCGGACCGCGACCGAGGCCGCCCATGAGCTGGGCATCTCTCCCGCCGCGGCCTGGACCCGCCTGTCCCGGGCTCGGCACCGCCTCCGCATCCAGATGACATCGACCCCCAAGGACGGTGACCAGTCATGATCGAGACCCCCACCGAGGTTGCCCTGCCCCACTTCGAGGACCGGCTCGCCGACGAGCTGGCCCGGATCCACGATGCCCACCGCCTCCGTGGCGGGAGCACCGGCGGGGGACCAGCCTCCGGCTCCCGGTGGCGTCGTCGGGCCCCGCTGCTCGTCGGCATCGGAGCGGTGGCCGCGGCGACGATCCTGCTCGCGGCCATCACGACGCGGTCCGACCAAGGGAAGGAACGTCCACCCGACGTGGAGATCTCTCTCGGCGGCCTCACCACTCGGGTCGGCGCCGCAGTCCAGGCGCTGCCCGCCGACGCGATCCTCTTCGAGACCTACACGATGTCGGGCGGGGATGCTCCCGCCTACCGCCAATCCTGGTACGACCCGGTGACGGCGGCGCGGCACGAGCGCATCGTCGCCCTCGACGGCGATGTGGTCGTCGAGGGCGGCTGGCCCGAGGCTCCGGGTCTGGACGAGGCAGCCGCGCCGGGACTGGCCGAGCCGGTGCCCCCGGAGGTGGGCCAGTGCGACCCCGTGACCCACTACATGTTCGACGAGACCGGAGCGTTCGTGGCCTGCGATCCCGGGTTGCCCGATCCGCCCCAGCACGCCTGGCGAATGGTCGACCATTGCCAGCGGACCTGGACCGAGACCACCCGCGAGCTGCGCAAGGACGCCGACATCGGCTACGTCCAGACGTTCCTCGACCAGGGAGGCCTGGTCGTGGACGGCACGCAGAACGTCGACGGCCGGGACCTGATCCGGATCATCACCGAGGACGGCAGCGGCGTCACGCTGGTCGATCCCGACACCTACCTGCCCGTGCAGTCGAGCGGCGAGGGGGAAACGACGACCTACGAGTACCTGCCCCGCACCGAGGAGAACCTCCAGAACCTCGCGACACCCGTCCCGGACGGCTACCGCCGGGCCACGCCGGAGGATCCCCCGAACGGGTTCGTCTTCGCCGACACCTCCTGCGACTGACGAGTCGCGGAGATATCCTCTCTTCTCACTTCATGCGCTGAGACGACCACTCTTCGCTTGACTTCGGGTTCTTCGAGGCGAAGGCTGACGGCGTATGGAACGTGGCACTTGTGAGTTCGAGAACAAGCAGCCACACCGACGTAGGGCTCCGTGGCGAGCGATCGTCCTCGGGACAGTGTCGACGGGCCCCAACGGTGGCGCTGGTCGTCTCAGGCGGCTGCCGTTTCACCAGATCTGCCCACCGGGCAGGCGTCCCCCCGCCCCTGTCCGAGGCCGACAGCGGGGATGCCGCCCGGTGGGTCTGGCGGATCCGGCGGCGTCGGGCGGCCCGACCTCGGGCCCGCCCTCTCGATCTTGGCCGCAGCGGCCACTTGGGCTGCTGCTGAGCTGGGAATGCGGTTACGCGGTCTGGTGACGGTGCCCTTCGGCATCATCGCGTTCCGACCCTCATTCACCCACGACTAGGCCTGCCCTCCCTGGCCGGTCTCCGGCCGTTCATGGGTTGCGGCCCGACCGCGTCCCGTCGGTGAGCGGTACTAGCGCCGCGGTGACCTCCAACCTCACCGCGGTCGGACGAGCCTTGGCCCACGTCGTGGGCCAGCTCCCCCTCACTGGTTCGGAGCTCATCGGCCTCCAGTTGGCGGTCGCACTCCTGTTCAGTGGGGCGATGTTCCAATAGCTGGCTCGTCGTCGCCGGCTCCCAGCCCACTAGAAGATCGTTCTGCCCGCGCTCGAACCCCACGGGCGCGGGCAGAACGTCTTGTTGGAGGGATGATTGGGTAGCCATTGGTGGTTGAACCACGACAGGAGGCTGAGCCATGGGTGGCGTGACGCCAACAGCGCAGGTCGTGGTCTGTCCGGCATGCGGCAAGAAGAATCGGGTGCCGGCCTCGGCATCGGGTACGCCCCGTTGCGGTAAGTGTCAGGGGCCGGTTCCGTGGATAGCGGAGTCCGCCGATTCCAGCTTCGACGATGTGGTCGAGCGTTCGCAGCTGCCGGTGCTCGTGGACTTCTGGGCGCCGTGGTGTGGTCCCTGCCGGATGGTCAGCCCGGCCTTGGAGAAGCTGGCCCAGGAGTTCGCTGGCCGGATCAAGCTCGTCAAGGTCAACGTGGACGAGTCCCCGGGACTGTCGGAGCGATATGGAGTCCAGGGGATACCGACGTTGGCGTTGTTCAACGGCGGGAGGGTGGTCTCCCGGCAGGTCGGCGCCGCCCCCGAGCACGCCCTCCGGGCGTGGCTGGAGCCGGCGCTGTCTTCCCTTGCGTCCAGTTCCGCTTAGCGGTCAGCAGAACTGGCCTTCACCTGGTCGGTAGGTGGCCCGGAACTGATCGTCGACGCTCGTGCCGTCGGGGAACCAACGGGTTCTGGTGGTGACCACGGTTCGGCAGGCTCCCGAACTGCCCTCGGAGATCCCGGTCTGCTCGGCGCTGGCCCAGGGGGTCGAGTAGAAGGTCACGGTCAGGCTCGTCCCGGTGTACGACGTCCAGATCATCAGGCCATATGGCGTGTTGTTGTGGATGCGCAGATCCGGCTTCGGATACCCCATGGTGGCTTCCCGGCCCCGGGGATAGCGGGAGAACCACTCCGTGTGGGCCTGGTATTCGAGGATGTCGAGCCCGGCGAAGTAAGCGGCGTTGAACGTCGTGGTCGCGAACTGCGAGACCCCTCCACCGATCTCCTCGACGTGCTGGCCCTGGGCGATGGCCCCCGCGAGCACGAATCCCTTGGCCGACGTGCGCGGTCCGATGTAGTCGTTGATGGAGAAGTCCGCACCGGGCGCGATGACCGCTCCCCGGACCAGGTCGGCCAGGCGGTGGATGTTGCTCACCCGGGCCGCGCAACAGTCGTGGAACGTCGTGAACCCCGGGCCCGGTCCCGGGACCTCGTGGCCGCTCTGCCACCCCCGGCTTCCACCGATCGGCTGGGTGATTCCCCACGCCTGGACCTCCTCGGTGGTCCATTCCGGCTCGGCCACCGCGACCTGCAGCTCGACCTGGCCCTGCCCGGCCTTCAGCGCCTCGAGGATGCGGGTGCCCGAGTCGTCGCCACAGCACATCACCCCGCTGCGACCGGGAACGACGACCGGGGTTCCGGTGGCCTCGTCCAACGTGACGGTGGCGTTGACCGCAGCCTCACCCACGGATCCAACCAGGGTCGGGAGATCGGCCTTCACCAGGTCAGGACTGACCACCAGCTCGGGCTTGACGCCTCCGTCGACGTTGACCGGCCCCAGCGTCATCCAGGACCGCAGCCTCTGAGCCGGGGCATCGGCCCCCACCGCGGCCGCCTTGATGGCGATGCCGGGTGCGGTCATGGTGTTGGCCTGGTCGACCAACGTCTGGACGTCGGCGTCGGTGTAGTTGGGAGCCAGGCTGGTCTGGTCGGCATCGATCACGATCGGGCCGTCAGTCGAATCCTCGGCCGCGTTGCGGAGCTTGTCCGCGAAGGACTTCGGATCGATGCCCCGGCCGGGTTGGCCCGCGGCCAGCGCTAGCCCGTTGTCCGTCAGCTGCATCGCCGGCTCGACCGGCGCGGTGCGGTCTGCGCCTTGGACCGTCTCCAGGGCGGCGGCGGTCTGCGGCTGGTTCAGCGCATACCGGGGTGTCACCTTTCGGGTCCCGAACCACGAGGCAACCCAGCGGAACGGGCGGGTGAGAGGAGACCCATCACGTCCCACATCTAGGACTGCATTCACGGTGGCGTCCTGGTCGAGGGTCAGGCCCAGGGCGGCGGCTGTCGACTCGTAGGTCTTGCCGTCGGAGCGGATCGTGACAGGTCGCTCGGTCAGGCTCACCGCCAGCTCGGCGGTGACCTCCCGGAGGTGGGCCTCGTCGAATCCTCCGACCGCCTTGCCGGCGACCTCGACGTTGCGTCCCACCTCGCCCGACGACGCGGCCGAGTCAACCGCCCACGCCGACACGGCGAGCACCGCCACCACGACGGGCACGGCAACCATGGCCACCCGCCGCCTCCGCCGAGGCCGCCGCCCCTCCCGACCCCAATCCCGCGGCCTCTCCTCCGCCTCCGGCGGAGCAGCCGCCTCCGGCTCCTCCTCAACAACCGCAGGACTCTCCGCAGTCGCCTGCCCCTCACCAGCCGCAGCCGTCTCCGGCTCAGTCACAGCCGCGGCCGCCACCGCCTCCGGCTCAGCGGTTGCTGGTGCCGGGACCGTCTCCGGCTCGTCCGCAGCGAGCTCGGTCGTAGAAGCTGCGTCGGGCGCCGGCTCAGCGGTTGCTGGTGCCGGGACTGGCTCCGGTTCGGTCTCGGCGATGCCGGTCGTCGGAGCCGTGTCCGGCTCTGCTGGG
>DASXTK010000050.1:0-12208 GCA_036505485.1 Acidimicrobiales bacterium | reverse complement strand
CTATGCCGGCGCATCCGGGGACTACAACCCGATGCACCACGATGATGTGAAGGCTCGGGCAGCCGGGCTCCCCAGCGTGTTCGGCCACGGGATGTTCTCGATGGGGCTGTTGGCCACCGCCCTCACCGACTGGGCCGGCGTGGGCCGCGTCACCCGCTACCGGGTCCGGTTCACCAAGCAGACATGGCCCGATGAGGTGCTCACCAGTCACATCGTGGTGACCGGCAAGCGCAAGGAGGACGGTCACCAGCTCGTCGACCTCGACTGCTCGCTGGCCAACGAGGCCGGCGATGTCAAGGTGGCCGGCGACGCCACTGTCGAGCTGCCGTGAGCACCGGTTCCACCGAACGTCCGTTCCGGGTCCTGCCGAGGCTGACGCCCGAGACCGAGTTCTTCTGGACGTCCGGCGCCGACGGGCGGCTGCGGTTCCAGCGCTGCACCGGTTGCGGGCTGATGGTCCATCCCCCGGGGCCGATCTGTCCGGTCTGCCGGACCCGCACCCTCGAGCCCACCCCGGTCAGCGGCCGGGCCACCGTGGCCAGCTACACCGTCAACCACCAGCCGTGGATCCCGGGGTTCGACCCGCCCTACGTGGTCGCCATCGTCGAGATCGACGAGCAGCCCAGTGTCCGGCTCATGACCAACGTGGTCGGCTGCCCGCCCGAGGATGTCGAGGTAGGGATGCTGGTGCAGGTGGTGTTCGAGCAGTACGAGGACGTGTGGCTGCCGCTGTTCGAGGTCCGGCCATGACCGCTCGTCGAGGCGAACGGGACGCCGTCATCTCCGGCGTGGGCCAGTCCGATGTCGGTCGACGGCTGTACCGCAGCGGCATCGACCTCACCGTGGACGCCTGCCTGGGCGCCATCGCCGATGCCGGACTGACCCCCGAGGACATCGACGGCATCGCCACCTACCCAGGGGCGATGGACAGTCCGCCCGGGTTCTCCGGCGCCGGCGTGTCCGACGTGCAGGAGGCCCTACGGCTCGAGCTGGACTGGTACAACGGCGGGATCGAGAACCCGGGCCAGCTCGGGTCGGTCGTGACCGCGGCTGCGGCGGTGGCCGCCGGCTACGCCCGCCACGTCCTGTGCTTCCGGACCGTCACCGAGGCGTCGGCGCAGGGCGACGGCGGCCGGGCCAGCGTGACCATGGGCGGTGGACTGGGCGGCGGGAGCGGGTTCCGCATCGGCGGGTTCATGCAGTGGGCTCTGCCGTTCGGGGCCGCGTCGGCTGCCAACTGGGTGGCGATGTACGCCCAGCGCTACATGTCCACCTACGGGTTGACCCGGGAGCAGCTCGCCCGCATCGCCCTGACCTGCCGCCGCCACGCCGCCCTCAACCCCAAGGCGGTGTACCGCGATCCGATGACGCTGGAGGACTACCTCGGCGTCCGCATGATCTCCACGCCGCTGTGCCTGTACGACTGCGATGCGCCGTGCGACGGTTCGACCGCGATGATCGTGTCGGCGGCGGAGACCGCGCTGGACCTGCGCCGTCCGCCGGTGGCCATCGAAGCCATCGGTTCGGCGCTGCGGGGTCGCAACTCGTGGGACCAGTGGGACGACCTGACCACCATGGCCTGCCGCGACGCCGCGGCCATGCTGTGGGAGCGCACCGACCTCAAGCCCGGCGACGTGGACCTGGTCGAGCTGTACGACGGGTTCAGCTTCATCACCGTGGCCTGGCTGGAGGCCCTCGGGTTCTGCGGCAAGGGCGAGGCCGGTCCGTTCCTGGAGGACGACGCCGACCGGTTCTTCCGGGACGGCGTGCTGCCGTTGAACACCAACGGCGGGCAGCTGTCCGGCGGCCGACTCCACGGCTATGGCCTCCTCCACGAAGCCTGCCTGCAGCTGTGGGGCGAGGCCGGCGACCGCCAGGTCCCGGGAGGCCCCGAGCTCGCCGTCGCGGGCGCCGGCGGCGGCAACCTCGCCAGCTGCCTCCTCCTGTCCCGCTGACGACCCGGCCGCGTCGTTCTGTGACCTGTAGGCCGCGCCAGGGCGCGGCATACAGGTCACAGAACGGTGTGTGGCAGTTTCTGACAGGTGCGTCATTGTTCAGGGCTAACGTGACCGCCATGGCGATCAGGTATGAGCAGCCCGAGGACCACATCGTCCTCATCACCATCGACCGCCCGCCCCGCAATGCCCTGGACATGTACGCCTTCCGTGATCTGGCCGGTGCGTGGCGCACGTTCCGGGACGATCCCGACGCCTGGGTCGCCGTCGTCACCGGCAGCGGCGACTCGTTCTGCGTCGGCGCCGACCTGAAGACCTACATCCCCCAGATCACCCAGCTCTCCCAGGACATCAGCGCCGGCAACGTCACCGAGATCGACGGCTGCAAGCTGTCCGACGGAACGTTCGCCGTGCTCCGTCCGCCCAAGGTGCGCATCTACAAACCGATCGTCGCCGCGGTCAACGGCTTCTGCACCGCCGGGGGGATGGAGATGCTGTGCGGCACCGACATCCGTCTTGCCAGTCCGGATGCCCAGTTCGCGGTCATGGAGCCCAAGCGTGGTCTGTTCGCCGGCGGCGGGACCACGGTCCGGCTGCCCCGGCAGCTGCCGTTTCCCCTGGCCATGGAGCTGCTGCTGACCGCCGACCTGGTCCCGGCGGAGCGGGCGTTGGCCATGGGGTTGATCAACGAGATCGTGTCGAAGGACAGGTTGGTGGACGCCGCGCTCGACCTGGCCCGGCGCATCGCCGCCAACGCCCCGCTGGCGGTCCAGGCCACCAAGGAGAGCGTCTTGCGGGGGCTCGCCGCCGACTACCTGGCCGCACTGGAGATCGAGACCGAGCTGGCGCAGAAGATCTTCGCCACCGAGGACGCCAAAGAGGGCCCCAAGGCCTTCGCCGAGAAGCGTCCCCCGGTGTGGCAGGGCCGATGAGAGGCGAGATCGATCCGCGTACGCCATGCCTGATCGGGGTGGGGCAGTGCACGGTCCACCCGGCCGACGGTCCGGCTCCCGAGCCGCTCGAGCTGTGGGAGGACGTGGCCCGGCGTGCCGCGGCCGACAGCGGGGGCGTCGATGTGTTGGCCGCGGTCGACCAGCTCGATGTCGTGTACTGCCAGAGCTGGTCGTACGACGATCCTCCGGCCCGGCTGGCCGCCCGACTCGGTCTGACACCGCGGCACCAGCGGTACTCCGGCATCGGCGGGACGACACCGCAGGTCCTGGTGGCCGAGGCGGCCCAATCCATCCTGGCCGGTGAGCTGGACGCCGCGTTGGTGGTGGGTGGCGAGACGCTGGCCACCCGTCGGATCCTGCGCAAGGCGGGCGAGCGACCGGAGTGGTCCTTTCCGGAACCGTCGCGGTCGCCCTTTCCGTTCGAGGCGCCGTTCCACCCCGCCGAGGTGGCCCACGAGGTCTTCCAGGCCTGGCTGACCTTCGCCTTGTGGGACGTGGCCCGGCGAGCCCACCTCGGTGTGGCACCGGACGAGTACCGCAGGAGCCTGGGCGAGCTGTTCAGCCCGTTCACCGAGGTGGCTGCCGCCAACCCGCAGGCCTGGTTCCCGATCGCCCGAGGCGCCGACGAGCTCGTCACCGCCACCGCCGACAACCGCATGGTCGGCTACCCGTACACCAAGTACATGGTGGCGGTGATGGATGTGGACATGGCCGCCGCGGTGATCGTGGCCAGCCACGAGCGGGCCGACGCCCTCGGGGTCCCGCCCGAGCGCCGGGTCTACCTGCGGGGCTGGTGCTACGCCACCGACCCGGTCTACGTCGCCGAGCACGACCCGACCTGGTCGTCGCCGGCCATGGCCGCGGCCGGAGCGGAGGCGCTCCGCCGGGCAGGGGTCGGCATCGACGACGTGGCCCACCTCGACCTGTACTCGTGCTTCACCAGCTCGGTGTTGTTCGCCTGCGATGCGTTGGGGATCGATCCGACCACCGACGGCCGATCGCTCACCGTGACCGGCGGCCTGCCGTATCACGGTGGTCCCGGCAGCTGCTATCTCCTGCACAGCCTGTCGGCCATGGCCGATGTGCTGCGGACGGATCCCGGTAGCTACGGCCTGGTCAGCGGGGTCGGGATGCACATGACCAAGCACTGCTTCGGGGTGTGGTCCACCGAGCCCGGTGCGTTCCGTCCCCCCGATTCGGCCCGAGTGGACGCCCTCCCGATCAAAGCCATCCGCGACACCGCCACCGGCCCGGCCACGGTGGTCACCTACTCGGTGGTCCACGACCGCTCCGGCGAGGTCGACTGGGGCCTAGCCGTCTGCGACCTCCCCGAAGGCGACCGCTGCTACGCCCGCATAGAAGACCCCACCCTCCTCCAGTCGTTCGAGTCCGAGGAATGGGTCGGCCGCCAGGTGCGTCTGGTCGAAGGAAAGCCGGGCGTCAACCTCCTCCAGGCGCTCTAACTGACAAACGAGGCGCCCAAGCCAGCCCCGAGGGGGCTGGCCTCGTCCCAGCGTGTTCGCGGCGCTTGTCCGGGCAATCGGTGGCGGGTCCTCGCCGAAATTGAGGCGTTTCTCGCGCTATAAGCGCGGCAAACGCCTCAATTTCGGCAGCTCACCGCGGTGGGCGGTCCTTGACGGCCCACCTCGTTAGGGGCCGCCAGCCATCATGGAGTCCGCCGCCCCTCGGGGCTGGCCTGGGAGCCGTCGTTTCTCGTTCCTTTGCCTCAGCGCTTGGGGAGTTTTATGGCCCGGTCGGCGATGATGTTTTTTTGGACTTCGGTGGCGCCGGCGCCTATGGAGGTGAAGCGCTGCCAGGGGTATTGGTGGGTCCAGTGGCCCTTGTCGACGGCGTCGGGGCCGCCTCGGGCCAGGACTCCGGCCGGGCCCAACACGTCGACGCCCAGCTCGGCAAGGTATTGGGACAGGTGGCTCCACTGGAGCTTGGCCAGCGACACCTCGGGCCAGCCCTTCTCGCCCTTGAGCACCTTGGACAGGGCCCGGGCGTTGAGCAGGCGGGTGAACTCGATCTGGGTGTGGACCCGAGCGATGCGGTCCCGGATGTCCGGGTCCTCCAGCGCTGCGGGATTGTGCTCCCGAGCCGCCGCGATCAGCCCGTCGAGCTCGTAACGCAGCCCGATCGAGATGCCCGACGAGCCCACCCGCTCGTTGGTGAGGGTGCCCATGGCCACTACCCACCCCTCGCCCTCCTCGCCCAGCCGGTAGGAAACAGGCACCCGGGCGCCGGTGAACTGCACCTCGCAGAACATGGCGTCGCCGGTGATCTCCCGGATGGGCGTACACACGATCCCAGGGGTCTTCATGGGCACGATCAGGGCGGTGATGCCCTCGTGCTTGCGCCCCTCGGCGATGGCGGAGGGGTCGGTCCGCACCAGGAACAGCCCCCAGTCGGCGATGTGGGCGGTTGAGGTCCAAATCTTGGTCCCGTCGATCACATACGAGTCGCCGTCGGCTAAGGCCATGGTCCGCAGGTTGGCGAGGTCGCTGCCGGCCTCGGGCTCGCTGAACCCCTGGCACCAGTGCTCGCTGGCGTCGAGGATCCCGGGCAGCCACTGCTTCTTCTGCGTCTCGTCGCCGTGGCGGATGATCATCGGCCCGATCTGCCAGATGCCGTTGGGGTTGAACAGCCCCGGGGTGCGGGCCCGGGCCATCTCCTCGCTGTAGATCACGCTCTGCATGACGGTGGCGTCACGCCCGCCCCACTCGACCGGCCAGTTGATGGCGGCCCAACCACCGTCGTTGAGGACCCGTTGCCAGGCTCGGCCCCGCTCCATCCGCCCCATGATCCCGGGGCTCTGAGGGTGGTCGGAACCGGTTTCGGCCAGGAACGGGGGCAGCTTCTCGTCGAGCCAGACCCGCAGCTCGTCGCGGAAGGCCTCGTCCTCCGGGGTCAGCGCGAAGTCCACCGCGGCAGCGTAACAGTGACGCAAGTGTCAGATACGAGAGCTACTGTGGGCGCCCGATGGACTTCACCTTCAGTCCGGAGCAGGACGCCCTGCGGGAGGCGGTGCGCAGCTTCATCGAGCGGGAAGGCGGGCGGGATCTCGTCCGCTGGGCGGTGGACGACGAGGGCCGGCTGCCCGATCCGGTCTGGGACCAGATGGCGGCTCTCGGCTGGGCCGGACTGCTGGTCCCCGGGGAACAGGGCGGCACCGGGCTGGGGCTGGTCGACCTGGTCGTGGTCCAGGAGGAACTGGGCAAGGCCGCGTTCCCCGGACCCTTCCTGTCCTCCGCGGTGCAGGCGACCCTCGCCGCGCTCCGGCTGGGGGCCAAGGATCTGTTGCCGTCGCTCGCGGCAGGAACGACCCGCGGCACGTTCGCGCTGGAGGAACTGGGCAGCGCCGAGCCGCTGGGCCAGTCGATCCAGACCCAGGCGGTTCCGGCCGGCGAACGGTTCCTGCTCGACGGCCGAAAGCCCACGGTGCTCGACGGCGACCGCGCCGATTGGGCCCTGGTGGTGGCCCGCGACCAGGCAGGCCTGGGGACCTACCTGGTCGAGCGGCCCGCCGCCGAGCCGGTCCCCGGACTCGACGTCACCCGCCGGCTGACCCGCCTGGAGCTGAAGCAGCGCCCCGCGACTCGCGTCGGTCCGCCCGGCGACCAGACCGACCTCATCCAGCGCATCGTCGACGACATCGCGGTGGCGTTGTGCGCCGAGACGGTCGGAGCCTGCGAGGCCGCTCTCGCCCTGGCCGTCGAGTACGCCAAGGTCCGGGTGCAGTTCGACCGGCCCATCGGCACCTTCCAGGCCATCCGCCACAAGATCGTCGACATGCTCCACAAGCTCGAGCTGGCCCGGGTCGGAACTCACTACGCCGCGTGGACCAGCGACGTCGACGATCCGGAACGGGCCGCGGCCGCGGCGATGGCCAAGGGTTTCGTGGGCGAGGCGGCCAACATGATCACCGCCGAGAGCATCCAGGTCCACGGAGGCGTGGGCTTCACCTGGGACGTCGACTGCCACCTCTACTACCGCCGGGCGAAGCAGAACGATGTCCTGTTCGGCCGGGGAGCCTGGTACCGCCAGCGCCTGGCCGACATGGTCCTCGGCGCAGCCTGAAAGGGAGCAACCACCGAAATGGCCGTCGATACCAGCGTGATCGGGAGGCCCACCGCCCGCTTCCGGGTCGTGGTCGAACGGGGACCGGTGACCAACTTCGCCACTGCGGTCACCGACAAGAGCCCCGTCTACCGCGAGCCAGCAGCTGCTGCTGTGGCCGGGTTCAAGGGGATCCCGGCTCCGCCGACCTTCCCGTTCGCGGCCCGCAACTGGGGTGCCCACCCCGAGCTGCAAGCCGACCTGGAACCGGTCGAGAGCGATCCGGTGGGCGAGGTGCTGGGCGCGCTCCTTGCCAACGGCGGGCTGATCCTCCACGGTGAGCAGTCGTTCGAGTACCAGCGTCCGATCGTGGTCGGCGACGTGCTGCGGGGCGAAGGACGGCTGGTCGACCTGTACGAGAAGGAGAGCAAGGGCCGGACGATGACATTCCTGGTCGTCGAGACGGCCTGGACCGACGACACCACCGGCGAGCTGGTCCTGACCGAGCGCATGAACCTCATCCACCGTTCATGAGCGCGCCTCGGGACGCCGTCATCGTCGGCACCGTCCGCAGCCCCATAGGCAAGCGCAAGGGCGCCCTGGCCGGCTGGCACCCCACCGACCTGCTGGCCTTCGTGCTCCGGGCGTTGGTGGAGCGGACCGGCATCGATCCCGAGCGCATCGACGACGTCATCGGCGGGTGCGTCACCCAGGTCGGCGAGCAGGGGTGCAACGTCACCCGCAACGCCTGGGTGGCGGCGGGCTACCCGCAGTCGGTGCCGGCCACGTCGGTCGACCGCCAGTGCGGATCGTCCCAGCAGGCGGTGCACTTCGCGGCCCAGGGCGTCCTTGCCGGGTCCTACGACCTGGCCATCGCCTGCGGGGTCGAGTCGATGACCCGGGCGCCGATGGCCTCAAACGCCAGCGGTGGGCTCGGTCCGTTCAGCCGGGACTTCATGGCCGCCTGCGACGGGCAGCTCAAGACCCAGTTCGAGGTGGCCCAGCTCCTGGCCGAGAAGTGGCAGGTCACCCGGGAGGAGATGGACGCCTTCGCGCTCCAGAGCCATCAACGGGCGGCTCAGTCCAGCGACGACGGGTTCTTCGCCGACGAGCTGGTCCCGGTGCCGATCAAGGACGCCGAGGGGCAGGAGACCGGCGACCTGCTCGACCGTGACGAGGGGATCCGCTCGGACACCTCGCTGGAGGCCCTGGCCGCTCTCGGCTCGGCCGCGTCCTGGGATCCGTCGCTGGCGCCCGACATCACCGCCGGCAACGCGTCGCAGATGTCGGATGGGGCGTCGGCCATGTTGGTGGCCGAACGGTCGGTGGCCGAGCGTCTGGGGCTGCCGATCCGGGCCGCCATCCGGCACATGGTGGTGGCCGCCGACGACGCGGTGCTGGTGCTCTCGGCGCCCAACCCGGCTACCCGGAAGCTGCTGGACCGCTCCGGTCTCACCATCGAGGACTTCGACTCGTACGAGTGCAACGAGGCGTTCGCCGCCATCGCCCTCATGTGGGCCCGGGAGTTCCAGCCCGACCCCGCCCGCCTCAACCCCCGTGGTGGGGCCATCGCCCTGGGTCATCCCCTCGGGGCCAGCGGGGTCCGGCTGATGACCACCCTGCTGCACCATCTGGAAGCCACAGACGGGCGCCTCGGCTTCCAGACCATGTGCGAGGGCGGCGGTCAGGCCAACGCCACTGTCATCGAGCGGCTGACCTAACCGAAATTGAGGCGTTTGGCGCGCTTATAGCGCGCAAAACGCCTCAATTTCGGGGTTATTCGCCCTCGTGGTGGTGGCACATGAGGCCGTTCTCGTCGACGCCGGCGAAGCGGCCACACCTGGTGTCGACGATCCATACGTGCAGCATCTTCGGGACCGGGAGGATCGACCCCCGCTCGCACTGCCCGTTCACCGCAATGCCGACGAGGACGTAGTTGCCCTCGAAGCAAAGGTTGTCGTGGATGTGCCAATCCGGGAGGAACGCGAACTCCGCCGGTGGGTCGCCGAAGCTGTTGAGGATGAACATCGCCGCTTCGAGCACGGGGCCGTCATCGGTGGTGCGCAGCACCAACGACTCGGGATAGAGCGGGTTGACGATGTCCGAGTCGCCGAGGATCCAGCCCAGGTTGATCCAGTGCTGGAAGGTGTCGGTGCGGGTCCCGTCGTGGATCCACTGGTAGCCCATCAGCGGCAGGATCGCCGGGTTCTTGAACCGCTCCAGCGAGGCCTCGGTGTCGTGGATCAGCATCGTGGCCTTCTCCACCTGGTCCGGTGTCCACTCCGGCGGGAACTGCCACTCGGGCGGCGGGTCGCCGTGGTGGGGCGGCATGGTCGTGGTGGTGCTGCCATCAGGTGGTGTGGTGGTCGTGGTCGACGACGTGGTCGTGGTGGAGCTGCTCGTGGTGGTGGTTGAGCTCCCATCAGGCACGGTGGTCGTCGGTTCCGACACCGTGGTCGTCGGGTGTTCATGGCCAGGAGGAGGATCCTCCTGCGCCCCCGCAACCGCCGGAACCACCAGGACCGCGAACAGGGCCAGACCGACGAACAACGGACCGGCGATGCGGACGTCGCCCCGGTCGTCCCGGCCGGCCAGGCTGAGACGCTGGCGGTAGCGGCCCGCCAGCAGCAGCCCGGCCCCCAGGGCGCTGAGGCCCAGACCGATCCGGATCAACCCCAGGGAGTTGGCTCCGGTGCGGGGCAGGTTCCCGCCGTGGCCGTCGTGACCTGAGGTCGTCGACGTCGTGCTGGTCGACGACGTGGACGTGGTCGACGTCGGATGCTCGTGGTCCTCGATGTAGCCGTGGGGCTTGAGCACGTTCTCGGCCAGGAAGTCGGCGGAGCGCCGGACGATGTCCCGTTCCCGGCTCACGAAGATGTCGTGGCCCGCGCCCTGGTAGCCGACGACGTCACAGACGACGCCGTCGCGGTCGGCGTCGTCGCAGGCCCAGTCGGACAGGTGCTTGGGCGCCCGGTTGTCGTTGGTGCCGTGGAACGCCAGCACCGGCGGTTCGCCGGCATCGGGCTGGCCCAGGCTCAGGCCGGAGATGGGCAGGGCGGCGGCGACGGACGAGCCCGCGGGCTGGTCCATCTGCCCGGGCAGGTAGGCCAGGCTGTAGGCGTTGGCGGCGCCGGCGGAGGCACCACCCGCGGCGATGGCGTCGGGGTCGATGCGGTAGTCGCCGGCGTGGGCCTTGAGCCAAGCCACCCCGGCGGCCGCGTCCTCATACCCGTCGACCAGGGCGTCGGTGATGGCCTGGGGATCGCGGCCCGGGCAGCAGACTCCCGGCCGCTGGCGGTACTCCATGGTCACACCGACGTAGCCCCGGCGGGCGAACTGGTCCGCGTAGCCGGACATGTCCGGGTTCGGCTCCCACTGCTCCGCCGGACCGAACCAGCCCCCGTCCATCCACACCACAGCGGGCCGCTTGGCCAGGGTGTCCCCGGCCGGCTGGTAGATGTCGAGCTTGAGCTGGACCGGGTTCCCCTGGGAATCCACGGTGTCGCGGTAGACGACGTCGTGGGTGACGTCGACATCGAAGATCGGATCGAACCAGCGATTGGTTGCGGCGACCGGTGGAGCGAAGCTCAGAGGCGCGGTGGCCCGGCGATAGCGAGGGCCATCGTCCTGGGCGGAAACGACACACCCAGGTTCAGCCCTGCAGTCCACGGTGGGGCCCGGCTCCGGATCCACCGGGGCTTCATCGTCCGAACCGGCCTGGAAGATGGCGGCGACGGCCATCTCAACGCTGAAGGTGCCGTCGCGGTCGGGTCGGGGCTGGGTCCGAGACTGGGGGTCGCACACGCTCGCATCCGTGGCCGAGCACACCCACACGTCGGGGTAGCCGAAGGGGACGAAGTGGCTTCCGGACACGGTCACCGAGGCCTGGTCGGCCAGATCGGTCGACGGCGTGACCGCGAGCTCCGGGCCCGGCAAAAGCGGCGCGTCAGGGTCGAAGTGGAGCTCGGCTCGGCCGGCGCGGGCCGAACCCGGGTTCCCGCGGCTCGCGACGAGGAGGCACGGTTCCTCGGCCACCCGGCAGTCGATCTCGCCCGACGGGGTCGTGATCACCGGGAAGATCTCGAGCTCATTCGTGAATCCGCCGTGTCCGTCGCCGTCGGCGAAACCGATCGTTTGACAGGTGTCCCACGTCGGGTCGGAGGAGCACAGGCTCAGGTCCAGGAACGACGAGCGGAAGTGGCTGCCCGTGACCGTCACATGCTGGCCGTCCACCAGGTCCATGTGCGGATCGACGGTCATGGTGGGAGGCACCACCACGCCGTCGGGGTCGAAGCCGAGCGGGACTCCGGTCATCTTCTCGGGCGACCGGAGCTGGTCCTGCGAGACGACGAGGACACAGCTGTCGGGCACGCGGCAATCCACGGTGTCGCCACCGACGTCGACGATCGTGGCCACAGTGACGTCGGTCGCGAACGTTCCGTCGGCCTCCACGGTCATGAACTCTTCGGTCTCGAAGTCGCAGTCGCCCTCGTTGGCCGGCTCGGCGGCGCATTGGACGGCGATGGCGTACGGGCCCCAGACCAGGCCTTCTCCGCTCACCGCCACCGTCTGCAGATCGGTGAGGTCGTGGTCGGGGTCGACGTGGGCCACCGGAGGCGGCGCCAGCGCACCGTCGGGCGTGAAGTGGAGCGGTGCCGTCGCCACGACGTGGTCCCAGTTCTCGTCGAGCAAGCCGACGACGCAGGCTCCGTCGTCACGGCAGTCGACCTGCCGTTCGTTCTCACCCCAGCCGGTCGTGAGCAGGGCGTCGACCCGGAGCTTCACGCTGGCGTTGCCGGCAGTGTCTGCGCTGTCCGAGGGGATCTCGATCACGTCACAGCCGTCTTCGAACATGGTGGCGTCCGCGGCGCATTGGGTCACGCTCGCTTGGTCGCCGGCCGCCAGCCCCGAGACTGCGACCGTGACCTCGGTGCCGTCGACCAGGTCGTCGGCCGGAGTTACCGCCAGCGTCGGTGCCGCCTCCTGGGCTGCGACCGGCGACGGGTTCAGCCCACCAACGAGTCCGACCGCCAGCGCGCCGACAACCGCCAACGTGCCCCAAACCTGCCGCCCTGTCCGCATTACGCCCCCCGGCCCCAGTCGTTGTCAAAAGGTGAACCTACGGGATGCCGGTTCACCGACTCTTATGACGCCTGGCGTTCCCGTTTCGTTCTCGTCACCGTCAGGTTTTATGGCACTTGCCGAAACTGAGATGCCAGCGGTTGCCTAGCAACCAGCCGC
>DASXTK010000049.1:0-1535 GCA_036505485.1 Acidimicrobiales bacterium | reverse complement strand
AGCCGGGTGTGCTCGGCGCCGTACGCGCTGACCATGCTGTCGAAGATGACCCAGCCGATCAGCGGCCAGTCGGGTGGGATCTCCCCGTTACGCAGGGCCGGCCAGTGCTGGCGGGCGTTCTTGGACACCCGCGGGTCGGTCAACAGCTGGCGCATCAGCTTGTAGCTGGTGATGGTCCAGGCGAGCACACCGCCCGGCAACTCGACGCGGGTCGCCGGACCCTGCGCGCGGATACGGTCGGACTCGCCGTGGATGTCGCTGCCGGTCGGGTCGATGACCAGAGGCTGGGAGGTGTCTGACTGGAGGCCGTTCATCGCAAACCGCTCCTCTCCGCGAGGCGATACCTGACGGTATCGCCGCCCGCCACGGCGTGTCATCGGATGATCGTCGCCTCATCGCGCGGTGTGACGCTGCTGCCGAAGCGGGTACACGGTGGGCACCGCGCCCGAGACGCCGCGCACCGCCTCGCCGCCGGCCCAGCTGTCCACGATCGAGTACCGTCACTTGTTCCGGGCGCAGGTCGAGGGGGCGAACTCCTCGTCCCACGGGTTGCTCACCGGCTACATCTAACCATTGCCTACCTCAGCGGTGGGTTGTCTGCGGCCGTTCATCTGGCACGGCTGGGGTCCGATTCGCGGCGCTGGCGCGGCAGGGGTCGACGCCGGTGGGCCAACACCGCGGTTCCCGGCTGGGGCGGGTCACGTTGCCCCGCCACCAGCGTTCGGCGCGGACCCGCAGGGCCCGCACAACGTCGGCACGGCAAGCCGCGCTCACCGCTTTGGGGACTGATCGGCCGACTTGGTCGGGTCCAGGGTTTAGTGGTGTCAGGGTGTGAATGTGACTGTCCCCCGTAAGCGGTCTGGGCCGGGACAGCCCAGACTTCCGGTCCTCACCTTGACCGAGCCCGAGGTCGTCCCGATGACCGAGCAACAGCGCCGACAAGCCGTCCAGGCGATGTCCGCGATGATCCTGACCTGGCTGCAGCGTCGCCGACACGAGCAGGCCCAGGCTCGTCGGGACTCCCAGACCGACGACGCCGGCAACACCCGACACCGCCTCAGCATCCGCGGATCCCAACCACAGGGACGGCAAAGGCGCTGCTCACGGTGGTGGTGCAGGTGTTCGTACGCGGTAACCTACGGCCCACTGTGCGACGGCTGCATCGGCGGCGATGCGGGCGTTGCGAGGCTCAGCCGATGCGCTCGGCCAGCGAGACGATGATCCCTTCCGGGCCCCGGACGTAGGCCATCCGCCAAGCGCCCTCGTACTCGCCGATGCCACCGACCAGTCCGTAGCCCTCGGTAGCTGCCCAATCGACAGCCGCCTGCAGGTCGTTGACCTCGAAGGCCACGTTGCGCAGTCCCAGCTCGTTGGCCATGGCGTCGGGTGAGCCTGGCACGGAGTCGGGTCGCACGAAGCTCGAGAGCTCCAGGCGGGTGCCATCGTCGGGCGGCTTCAGCATGACGATCTCGGTGCGGGAGTCGGGAATGCCGCAGACCGTGTCCAAGAACTCGCCCTCGACGAACGTCCTGCCC
>DASXTK010000048.1:0-2878 GCA_036505485.1 Acidimicrobiales bacterium | reverse complement strand
CAGCCCGAGACCCCTGGACCTGGCCGCGCAGATCGTCGAACGCCTCGCCACCCCCGACCTCCCCGAATTCCTCCGCGCGCCGCTGATCCATGCGCTGAGCGGTCTGCGGGGTGTGATGGGTTTCAGCGCATGGGTGGCGGTGCTTGGAAGCGGGGGACGGGTTCCGCAGTAAATGACCCTTTCTGTGCGAGATCACCGCTCGGCGACCTCTCCATCCACCACTTCTTCGCCCTGGCCACCTACCGTCCGGTACGCATTTGTTGCGAGATCGGAGGGCACGGCCATGAGTCAGGTCATCTCCCTCAAGGCCGCCAGCGGCGACCGGGTCCTGGCGTTGGGCGCCGCGATCGACGAATTCCTGGCCGACGGCGACTTCATGGCTTCCACCGTGGTGGTCTACGAGCGCACCCTTGAGGCCCTGCGAGAGGACCTGGGCGCCGACATCGACGCTTTCACGGTGACCCGCACCCAGCTCGAGGCGCACCTGCGGGCCCGCTACGGGGACCTGGCCCCGGCCACCTACAACCGCAACCTGGCCACCATCGGGTCGTTCTTCTCCTGGGTCGTGGACCGCGACGACCTCCCGGTCTCGCCGGCGGCGAAGATCAAGCGCCGCAAGGAGCGGGTCACCCGCATCCAGGAGCGCCAGGACCAGGCCGCACCTATCGAGGGGCTGCGGGCCCTGTGGCGCGACACCCGGCACCGGCTCCGTGACCGGGCCTTCTGGGCGCTGGGCTACTCCACGGCGGCCCGGGCCGACGAGCTGCTGGGCTTGGACGTCGAGTACGTCGACCTGCCCAACCGGCAGGGCCAGATCATCGGCAAGGGCGGCGACGCCCAGAGCATCTTCTGGGACTCCGAAGCCGCCCGGCTCCTCGCCCGGTTGATCGCCGGCCGGACCCGGGGGCCGGTGTTCCTGTCCGACAAGGCCCCCTCGCCCGCCCGGGTGCCGGCGGCCGCCGACATCGACCCCGACACCGGCCGGGCTCGGCTCTCGTACCGGCGGGCCGAGGAGATTTTCAAGGAGGCCTCCGGGGGCCGGACGTTGCACAAGCTGCGTCACTCCCGGCTCACCCACCTGGCCGAGGCTGGCGAGGACGTCACCATGATGAAGGCCAAGAGCCGCCACCGGTCCCTGCGCAGCCTCGAGCGGTATGTCAACCCCTCCAACCGCGCCGTCGCCGAGCTCACCGCCCGCCACGACCCAAACCGGCGCCGGCCATGAGGGGCACGTGACATGGAGCCCGAGACGGTGATCGCGGCGGTCTCAACCGGCCTCGCACTGAGCATCGCCGTTTCCGTTCCCTGGATGACGTTCAAGCTCGCGCTCCGTCGGGACCAGGTGCGATGGCTACGCGAGCGGCGGGCCCAGCTCTACGTCGATCTCCTCACCGGGGCGCTACGGAGCTGGCTGGCCATCGCCAACATCACCAGCGGCGCGGTCTTCCGTCCCGTCGACCGCCACGGCAATGTCGCCGACCGGCGGCTCACCCCCAGTCGGTGGCGCTGGTCGTGAAGCGCCACATGGGCCCGCTGGGCTACGACATCGACGACTTCGCCGGTCACTCGCTGCGCCGAGGCATGGCTACCTCGAGGGCGGCGTCGCCGGTCTCTTGCGTCGCGTTCTAAGCGATTTTCAGAACGGCCCGGCTACTGGGGTGCCGGACATTGACCGGGGTCGTCGGCCGGGCGGCCGTGGTCGGGCCCGTACAGGGCGCAGAGCTCGGCCAGGGTGGCGGCGATCTGGCTCAGCCCGGACAGGAACCGCTTGGTGTTCTCGACACCCTTGGCGTCGGGGGCGATGACATCGGGATGGACGGCCCACAGCCTTCTGGACCTGCGTCGGAACGTCGGCCCGCTCGTCGACGGGTTCGCCAAGCTCGAGGCCACGGCCAGCTTGGTCGTGGCCTCGATCAGCACCCGGGCCCCGCTGATCGCCACGGGCGGATCGCGGTCCACCCCGCCGTGACGCCAGAGGCCGGCAAGGCCGACGACGGGTGCGGACTATGGTCTTGGGGAGCCGGGATGACGATCCTCCCGTTTGGCCGGCCGGCTGATCGCAGCTGCGGGCGCCGACCCTGCAGCCCCGTCCAGAACAGCGCGACCGCACCTCGACGGCGATCCCTAGGACGCTGCAAAGCAAGCGACCTACGAGGAGGCGGGCCGGTGCCCGACAACATGGACTTCGACGGCCTCGGCCGCCTGCTCGACCAGATCACAACCCGGGTCGGGGCGCATTCGCGGGTGTGGGTCGGCGGGTGGCTGGCCAGCATCCTGGGCGTCACTGTCCTGGCCGTCACCCACGAGGCCCCGACCGCGGCGTACCTCATCCTGCTTGTGGTGGCCCTGGCCGTCCTCTTGGCCAGCCCTGGCCCAGGACGACCCTCGTGAGCCCCACGACGCCGACCGCTCGGCGCCCTTCGCGGCCCGCTGCCTCAGCGCCCGCGAGGCGGGGAGATTTTTCCCAGATTTTGCGCGACGGCTGGCGGAGTCACCTCCCTAGGAGCCTGAAGAGTGACTTCGCTTCGCGACCGTGAGCCTGATCGGCGCGTACAACGTGCAGAGACGGCCCGGCGCAACGGCGGGCCCAGGAGCGAGGCCGTCCCCGAAGACCTCATCGCCGAGTTCGAGCACACGAAGGAGGCCAAGCAGGTCCAGCGCCTGGCCGATGCCCGGATCGTCGACAGGCTCCGAAGCACCGAGTTCGACGACACCACCTCGGACTGGAAGGAGTTCGCCACCGCCCTGGTGGAGTACGGCTACGCCGTGCTGGTGGCGTGGGGCGTGACCGGCGAGCTCGGCATCAAGGTGTCCCTGCACGGGGGGTTGGGTCGGGGAAGGATGCCGGTAAGCCTCCGGCTGGGCGAAGACGACTCCC
>DASXTK010000047.1:0-19654 GCA_036505485.1 Acidimicrobiales bacterium | reverse complement strand
CCCCCGGTGATCGAAGGGGCCGCGCTCCAATCGATCGTGGCGGCCTTCAACGGCGGCTTTCGGTCCAAGGACGCCCAAGGCGGCTTCTACTCCGAAGGCATCGAAGCCGTCCCCCTCCGGGACGGAGCTGCGTCCGTGGTCATCGACCAGGCCGGTCACGTCCAGGTCGGTGCTTGGGGTCGCGACGTCTCGATGACCTCCGAGATCGAAGCCGTGCTGCAGAACCTCACCCTGATCGTCGACGGCGGCGAGGTGGACCCGGCGATCAATCGCAACGACACGAGCGCGTGGGGCGCCACTCTCGACGGGCAGATCGCCGTGGCCCGATCCGGGGTCGGAGTCACCGCCGACGGCGCAATGGTCTACGTCGCCGGGCCCGCGCTCTCGGCCAGGAGCCTCGCTGACAGCCTCCGTCGGGCCGGAGCCGTTCGCGCCCTGACCCTGGACATCAATCCCACCTGGGTGACCTTCAACTTCTACGACCACCCCGACCCGGTCGACCCGGCGTCAGTCACCGGCTACAAGCTCTATCCGGAGATGGAACGACCGGCTGAGCGCTATCTCACCCCGGAATCCCGCGACTTCTTCACGATCTCGCTCTACTAGCCGCTAGGTCGCGACTGACCCATCCGCGTGGGTTGGCACGCTTAGGACCCGCGCGGATAGGTGACCATCCACCGGTCGCCTGGTTGTCCCGATTTTGATTTCGGGTGCGACCAACAAGGACGACCAGGTGGAGGGTCCGATACATCATGCGCGCGCTCGATCCCGAGGTGGTGGACGTCGTCTGGCAGACGGTCGAGCCGCTGCTGCCTCCGCAGGTTGAGACCCATCCCTGGGGTTGTCATCGGCCCCGCGTCCCTGATCGGTTGTGCTTCTGGGGGTTCTTGATCCGCCTTGTCACCGGCTCGTCGTGGGTGGACATCGAAGCGATCCTCGACCACCAAGTGTCCGACACAACGTTGCGAGCCCGACGCGACGAGTGGATCGGAGTATTCGAGCGGCTCGAAGCCCAAGCCAAGGCCGCGTTCGACCGGATCGTTGGTCTCGACCTGTCCGAGGTCAGCATCGACGGGTCGCTGCACAAGGCCCCCTACGGCGGTGAAGGAACCGGCCCCAACCCCACTGACCGGGGAAACTGGGCTGGAAGTGGTCGGTCGCCTCCGAACACCACGGCATCCCCGTCGGCTGGGTCATTGACGGCGCCAACCGCAACGACATCTGCCTCCTCGAACCCACCATCGAGGCAGTTGCTGACAACGGGCTGCTTGCCGACATCGACACCCTGCACCTCGACCGGGGCTACGACTACCCGTCGTCCGCTCCCGGCTCGCGGTCCTCGGGCTTGAAGATCTCAACATCCAACGCCGCGGCACCAAACAACTCGGCAAGAAACAGCCCGTCCGGCTGGGCCTGCGCTGGATCGTCGAAGCCACCAACTCGTGGTGGTCCAACTACGGACAGCTCCGCCGCAACACCGACCGCCGTACCCGCCACCGACACGCCGCCCTCTGCCTCGCCACCACCATCCTCATCGTCGGCCGCCTCCTCGATTACCGCACCCGATGGAGCCCCACATGAGCACCTATCCCCTCATGTCCTAAGCGTCAGGGTTAGGCATGCTGTGTGTACTGCAGGAACTCCAGCACGTTGCCGAACGGGTCGCGGATCGCTGCGTAGAGACCGGGTGGGCACGGCTGCGGCTCGCTGTGGATCAGGTCGACGCCCTTGGCCTTCAGGTCGTCAAGGGTCGCGGCGAGACTGGTCGTCTCGATGTTGATGAGGGTCTGCGCGACATGCGGGTAGTCGATGGACGCACTGTGGTCGCATTTGGCCAGAAGGAACGTGAAGCCATCCTGTTCCAGGACCACCGCGAACGGGTACGAGGCCCGGGACGCAATCGCGAATCCCAAGACGTCGGTGTAGAAATCGATAGCGCTGTCCATGTCGGGGACGTTGATCTGAACGACGCAGATGCGAGGTGTAGGCACGGCTCGTCACGCTAACCAGACCGAGGTGCGGGGCGTACGTCGCCTACGGCACCGTCGACGAGTGCCCAACCGAACACCTATCCGCGCAGGTCCTTAGGGTCTCGGAGCGATGGGGCCGGTGGACACCGCGGGTTCGTCAGGGTTGATCACCCGTCGGAGGGTCATCGCTGGTGGCGCGGCGACGGCCGCGGCCATGGCGAGCGGAAGCTGGCTCGCCATCGACCGCTCGTCAGCTCTGCGTCGGCGGCTGCACGAGCGCGGGTTGCTCGCCGGACCAGACCTCCCGGTGCCATCGGAAGAGGATGCCGGCGATGTCGTCTACAGCACGTTCGACGCCGCCGACGGACACGCGTATGCCTGGGGACTCTGGACGCCGCCGCTCGCCGACGTCGAGTTGTGCCTCGTCTGCCTGCACGGGAAAGGTGGCGATGAACGCTTCGCTTTCGAAGACCTGGGCGTGCACCGGTTCGTCGCACACGCCGGCCTGGCCTGGGCAGTTGCGACGATCGATGGCGGTACGGACTACTGGCACCGCCGGGCTTCCGGCCACGACCCTCAGACCGCCCTGACCGCGGGACTGCTACCAGCCCTCGCCGAGCGGCTTGGCCCCGCCGTGCGGTTCGCTGCGCTCGGCTGGTCGATGGGCGGCTATGGGGTGCTGTTGCTGGCCGAGCGGAACCCGGACCCGGTCGCCGCCGTGGTCGCCGCCAGCCCAGCGATCTGGACCAGGTCGGAAGCCGCGGCACCAGGCGCCTTCGACAACGAGGGCGACTTCCGGGCGAACGACGTCCTGGCCGATGCCGGCGTCCTGGATGGCATGCCAGTCCGGATCGACTGTGGGGCTGACGATGTCTTCGCCGGCACCAGCAGGCGGTTGCTCGACACCGTGCCCGGGAGCGCTGGCGGCATCATCCGGGCTTCCATGACAGCGGCACGTGGCGAAGCCTCCTGCCGGCACAGCTTCGCTGGATCAGCGATGTCATGGCGCCCCGGGACACCTCGGCCTCAGCGGTGGACCCGGATGCGGATGGCCAGGAAGGTGAGGGCCAGGAGCACGGGTGAGACGAACCGGAGCGCGAGCAACACGGCTTGACCGGCCGTCGACATCCCGGCGGTGTCCGGTGACGGGAAGAGGCTGACCGACCAACGGACGACGAAGACGAAGATGCTCCACCAATCGTCCAAGTCCGGACAGGATTGCCGGGGCAGGCACGGTTGAAGAAGAGCCCGAGACCCGTAGCGGAAGGCGGCGGTTGTGGCGGTCAAAGTTGGCCGCGCCCGGTCTGTTCCTGGCTTCCTCCAGGCCATGTCACAGCTGGCGGTACCGCCCGCGGGATCGAGCCGGCCCACCGCGGGATGAGGCTCCAAGAACCGGGCGAGCTCCGACCAGCTGGTGCGCCGCCTGCAGCTCAGCGACGCGCTTGCGGCTGGCGGTGAGGATCGTGAGCGGATGGTTGAGGGTGATCTCGTCCAATGCGACCGGCCCCCGCACGATCAGTCGGGAAGCTCCACCGATGTCCATGCCGGCGGCCTCGAACTGCGCCGCCGGAAGATCGGCGATCACACCGCCGCGAAATCGGGCGTTGTGGAACGAGATGCTGCGCAGCGGCCGGCCCTCGCCGGCCTCCCCCAGATCGGAGGGCCGCAGGTCCTCGAGGCGATAGGCGGCGTCGAACCGGGCCCGAGAAGTAGGCGGGCGCTCGGGCGCCGAAGACGGCTCGTCCGCTGAAGATGCGCCGTTGAACCTGGCGTGCCCGCCGAACGTCACCCCGGCGAAATGGACGTCGCCGGCGAAGCGGACGCCGTTGAAGACGGCGCGGTCTGCGAAACCGCATGGCTCGCGCCCGGAAGCCGATTCCCCCAGCAGCCCGCCTCGTCGCACCCCACCTGTCGGGAAGCTACCCCATACTGAGGGGGTGGCTTGGGTGCTGCATGTGGACCTGGACGAGTTCCTGGCCGCGGTGGAGGTTGGGCGGAGGCCGGAGCTGCGGGGGAAGCCGGTCGTGGTCGGTGGCGAGGGCGATCCGACCCAGCGCGCCGTGGTGGCCACGGCGTCCTATGAGGCCCGGGCATTTGGCATCCGCTCGGGAATGCCGCTGCGGACCGCGGCCCGGCTCTGCCCCGAGGCGGTGTTCTTGCCCTCGGACAAGCCGGCGTACGAAGAGGCCTCCGAAGGTGTCATGGCTACGCTGCGCCAACTCCCCGTGGTGGTCGAGGTGCTCGGCTGGGACGAAGCGTTCCTCGGCGGGGACATCGCCGATCCCGAGGCCCTGGCCGCCGACATCCAACGGCTGGTGAAGGAGGAGACCGGGCTGTCGTGCGCGGTGGGCATCGGCGACACCCGGCTGCGGGCCAAGATCGCCACTGGGTTCGCCAAGCCCGGAGGCATCTTCCGGCTGACCCGGCACAACTGGACCGAGATCATGGGCCATCGCCCCACCGACGCCCTGTGGGGCATCGGCCCCAAGACGGCCCGGAAGCTGGCCGACATGGGCATCCAAACCGTCACCGAGCTGGCCCGGGCCGATCCGGAGGACCTGGCGGAGCGCTTCGGCCCGAAGATGGGCCCGTGGTACCGCATGCTCGCCTTCGGCGCCGGCGACGCCCGGGTCACGGCCGATCCGTACCTGCCACGTTCCCGCAGCCGGGAGACCACGTTCCAGCAGAACGTCCGCGACCGGGCCGAGCTCGACGAACACCTGGTGCAACTCGCAGCCAGAGTGGCCGAGGACGTGAAGGAAGAGGGACGCCGGGCGGCTCGGATCGGAGTGAAGGTCCGCTTCGCCCCCTTCTTCACCCACACCCGCAGCATCGGCCTGGCCACGCCCACCAGTGACCCAGAGGAGATCGAGCGAGCTGCGCTCGCGGTGCTCGCCCTGTTCGACCACACCCGGCCGGTACGGCTGCTCGGCGTGCGAGCCGAGTTCGAGTCCTAGGTCGGTTCGACGTTGGAGAGCAGCTGGAGGTGGGGTGGCGGCGGATCGACGCGCTCGCTGCCCAGCCGGGCCACGATCGTCGTGCCTGCTCCCGGGGCGCTGTCGATGTCGATGCCCCCACCGAGCAACGCCGCGATGGCCCGCATGGCGGTGACGCCCGACCCGTAGACGGTGGCGGCCGGATCGAAGCCGATGCCGTTGTCGGTGATCGACAGGCTGATGGTCCCGCTGAGGATGTCGACCGTGATGTCGACCTCGGTGGCTTCGCTGTGCCGCCACACATTGCACAGCGCCTCCTGCACGATCCGCAGCACGATGGTCTCGGTCGACCAGTCGAGGGCGAAGTCGGGGTCGGGGTCCATCCTGAGCACCAGGCGAGGCGCCGGATGGTCCTCGTAGAGGGTCTCCAGGTAGGCCCGGATCGGTGCGGCCAGGGTCCTGGTCGTGCTGTTGCGGTCCTTCTCCACCGGCTTGATGGCGAGCATGAGCTCACGGCGCGACGCGGCCTGGCGGGCGATGTTGTCCCGCACCACCTTGGTGGCTCCGGCCAGCGAGGGGCTCCCGGGGCCCGAGGCCCCATAGGTGCCCAGGAGCGAGGCCACGAGCGTGTAGGCCGAGATGGATTGCTCGTAGAGCTGCCGGGCCACCCGGTGGCGGTCCTCGTCTACCCCCAACATGAGCTGGGCCAGCAGCCGACGCCGCTGGTCAGAGGCCTCTTCGACCTGGGCGTAGAGATCTCGGGTCTCGCGGTTGCCGGCCAGCTGCCGCAGCCCGGCCAACGCCAGCAACACGGAGACGACCCCCAGCGAGAACGGCGCGGCCCAGGCGGTGTGCCCGTCGACTGCGACGTTGGCGACGAGCAGCACCGGCAGTGCTATCAGGGTGATGGCGGTGGCCAGGGATCGGGCCCGGATCTGACCTTGCGGGGGGAACCGATCCAGCCCGGGCAGCGGGGCCCAGCGCAGGTAGAGGGGCACGACGAAGAACAAGCTCGAACAGGCGACGTGCAGGGCCATGAGCGGCGGTGCCGGCAGCGTGAATCCGGAGATCCCCTGGGCCACCTGGGCGATGGCGTTGGCCGCGCCGATCACGGTGATGCCGAGCCCACAGATCTCGAGGGGGCCGGCGTTGGGGCCGAGACGCACGACGAGGGCCACGGCCCAGTAGATCCCGAACATCATCCCGATGACGGAGAGTCCGGAAGGGACCGTGTACCAGGCCTCCTCGGCGTTCACGATGCTCTGGCCCCAGATCAGGACCGCCGGCGCGGCGACAGCGATGACGGCCATCGCGGCCTCGATCATGTCGACGGACACGGCCCGTTGGCCCGACCGGCTACGGGTCAAGCCAACGATCCCACCGTTGAGCAGCACGGCGATGGCGAGGACCGCAGGGATGCCCAGCGGGTTGGCGATCCGGGAACCGGTGGCGAGCCCGAGCACCATCCCCACCCCGGTGAGGCAGATCACGACCATGCCGCCATGCCACAGCGAGTACCAGCGCCGGTCCTGCGCCGTCGACGGCGCGCGCACCAGCGCCGTCCAGACCAGCGCGAAGCAAGGCAGCGCGTAGACCACGATCGGGAACACCGCGAACATGAAGACGTAGGGCACCCGGCCGGACAGCAGCGCGCTGAGTCCAACCAGCAAGGGGACCGTGACCGCCACGTAGAGGACCCCGACGAGGCGGGCCGTGCGGGAGAAGATGCCGTCGAAGTCCCGCGGTCCCGCGATCCAGCGGCACACCCGAACCGCTGGCGATCGGCGGCTCGCCTGATCCCTCAGCAGCGTGCGAACCCGTCGCACGAGTTCCTCCATGCCGGTTCCCCCTCGTCGCCGGCGTGTCCCAGAGAGGTCAGTATACGTTATAGATACTGACTGCGCTGCATGGGATAACGCCGTCTATCTCCTCACTATTGACCCCTGCGTCGGTAAACACTTATGTTGTTGACCCACGAACAGCATCCGGGGGGAGACCAACCCATGAGTGCAATGAGAAAGAGGAGCCGGCGCACGTCGGCCATAGCCGCGATCGCCATCGCCGGTCTGGTGGCCGGCATCACGGCGATCGTGTCGGGGGGCGGTACGGCAGCAGCCACACCGGTGTCCCTCACGTTGGAGTACAGCTGCGTGTTCCCGCTCATCGGCGCCCAGCCGATGACCGTGCAGATCAACTCCGACATCCCGTCGGAGATCCAGGTCGGGGTGCCCACAGGCGCCTTCCAGATCCACTCGGTGGCGACCGTCAACGAGGGCGCACGGGCCGGGCTCAGGACGGTCGGCGCCACCACGCTCGAGGGCACGGTGAAGGCCGACGCGCATCTGTCGGTACCGACCCTGGAACTGCCACTCGTGGTGGACCTGACCATCCCGCAGGCTCCGATCCCGGCCACCGCCGGACCCTTCGACGTGAACGCCAACGGTCCGACGCCGTCGCTGACGTTCACCCAGTCGCAGGTGGGCACGGGCACGATCACGGTCAACGATCTGGTGCTGACCATCACCCCGAAGGATGCCAACGGCAACCCGACCGGGCTGGGCACCTTCGACTCGCAGTGCACGCTGGCCCCGGGCCAGAGCAACGTCCTGCACACGTTCCAGATCAAGGGCGGTGGTGGGACCACGACGACCAGCACACCGGGGTCCACCACGTCGACCACCCGGCCGACGACCACGACCTCGACCACGCGGCCGACGACCACCACGACCACCCCGCAGGGCCTGCACTTCTCGTTCGACCTGGCCGGGACTTCTCACATCCAGGCCGCGAACGGGGACGTTCCCCTCAATGGTGGCATCGAAGCGGACTTCAACCTGGCGACCGGCACCCATAGCTCTGACCTGACGCTCAATCCCACTAGCGGAAGCTTCACGATCCTGGGGATCCTGCCGACCACCGCCGCGATCGAGTTCGTGCAGGTGGGCAAGACCACGGGTGCCTTGAAGGACGGCAAGCTCACGTCGCACTCAGAGATGTTCGTGAAGCTGACGAGCGTCAATCTGTTCGGGATCCTGCCGATCGGCGGTGGTCCCGATTGCAAGACGACCACCCCGGCCGTCATCGACCTGGCGACACCGGCAGACGAGGTCTTCAACCCGCTGCAGGGCGGAAGGCTCGTCGGCACCTACACGCTGCCGCCTCTTGTCGCGGCGAACTGCGGAGGCTTCGGCGACATCATCAGCCTGTTCACCGCAGGTCCGGGCAACACCATCGACATGACCCTCACCGCGGCGAGCTAGCCCGAGCGAAGGTCGTTCCGAGCCGGACCCCCGCCAGCGCTGGCGGGGGTCCGCTCCTTCCTGGAGGTCTGAAAGTGTCGAATCGAACTCGCGCGTGGGCACTGGGTGCCCTCTCTATGGTCCTCTTGCTCGTCGTGCTGGTGGTGCGGGGAAGTAGCTCCGGGGCGGCTGGGATCGTCGCCACCGACGCCACAGCCCAGTCGGCGGCGCAGGCGTCGCCGGACGACGATTTCTACGTACCGCCCGATCCGCTGCCAGCTGGCGCACCGGGCGACATCATCCGCGCCCGTCCGTCGTTCGCGGGCCCGCCGTCGGCCCAGGCCCTGGCCGACGCCTGGACAGTCATGTACCTGTCCACCAACGTCCTCGGCCAGCCCAACGCGGTCACCGGGACGGTCCTCGTTCCCGAGGGCGTCGACCCGACCGCCGCTCCGATCATCGGATTCGGGCCCGGCACCCACGGCCCGGCCTTCCGCTGCGCTCCCTCGCTGATGATCAAGGCCGGCGGGTTCTACGAGCAGCCGGCCGTCAACGACATGTTGCGGCGGGGCTACGCCGTGGCCGTCACCGACTACGAGGGCTACCACCCCGACCCCACCACCACCTACATGATCGGGACCTCCATGGGCAACGCCCTGCTCGACGCGGTCCGCGCCGCCGAGCGCCTGCCCGAGGCCGGACTGTCGGCCACCGCGCCTGTGGTCGTCCGGGGGTACTCGCAGGGCGGAGGCGCGGCCATGTGGGCTGGCCAGCTGCAGCCGGCCTACGCCCCGGAACTGCACCTCGTCGGCGTGGTCGGCGGCGGCGTGCCGGCGGATCTCATCCAGGTGGGGGTTCCGCTCGAGGCCAAGGATGGCTTCGGCTTCTTCGTGTACTCCCTCGTGGGGCAGGACAACGCGTATCCCGATCTGTCGCTCGAGTCGCATCTGAACGACACCGGGCGGGCCGAGATCGCCCGGATGAACAGCGAGGTGTGCACCCTGGACCTCATCCTCGACTACGCCGCCACAGCATCTTCGACTACGTGACCACGAGCCCGTTCGATGCGGCCTGGCTGGCTCGTCTCGGCGAGAACACGTTGGGGGCCCAGCCGATCACGGTCCCGGTCTTCCAGTACCACGAGACCCAGGACGGACTGGTCGCCTTCCCTCAGGCCGAGACGCTGCGCAACGCCTCCTGCTCACAGAACGTTCAGGTCACGTGGCGGACTTACGACACCGGTGGTGCGACCGGACTCATCCGCCACATCAACCTCGTCTACCGGGGCAACGCCGACGTCAACCAGTTCATCGAGGGTCGGTTCGCCGGGGATCCGGGCACGTCGAACTGCTGATCCATCCTGAGCGCGGGCCGGTGTGGTCGTTCCGTGCTGCGTTCGCCATAGAATGCCGGGTGGCTGTCCCCTCGGGTTGATGGCCACCCGGTGATGCCTCGTCCGGCCAGCTGGCCCCGGAAACCGGCGGAGGCCCTGGGCATCGAACCAACACGGAGATTGAGACTGGACCAAACCACCTTTGAAGCGCTGGTCGCCTCGGAGGTCGCCGGAGAGAGCGCGCCTGACGAGCTGGCGCTGCTGGAGGCCGACCCCGAGCAGTGGGAGGCGACTCTGCGGAGCCTCCTCGCCGAGACCGAGGAATGGCTCGACACTGTGGCGCGCTCGGACCGCGACGAGCGGGCCCAGGCCCTCGCCGACCTGTCCGCCGAGCGGGACCAGCTGGTCGCGGCCCTGCGCCGCTTCAGCCCCGACGAGTTCCCTGAGCCCCTCGACGAGGAGGACGAGGAGTTCGACGACGAGGAGTTCGGCTTCGGGTACGAGGAGCTGGACGCCCGAAACGACAGGGACCAGGACGGCGACCATCGGACCACGGCGGCGTTGCAGGCGTCGTGGGCCACCGACCGGCTGGTGGTGTGGGCGGGCAACCCGCGACTGCGGCCCGCTCCCCGAGACGAGCTCGATCAACTGATCGACAAGGCCGGAGCCGGGGCCATCGAATGGACGAAGCACAAGGGCGTGCCCCTGCCCTCGAGCGACCGGGCCGCCTCGGTCACCGCTCCCCTGGCCGAGACCCTCGGCTGGCTGGTCGGCGTGGGCGCCGGGCAGCTGGCGATCGAGGCCGCGCCGAGCGTGCAGTGGCTGGGCGAGGTGGCCGCCTGGGCCACCGAGCTCGTGGCCCAGGGCCGCATGGTGCCGACCCTACGCCGGGTCAGCTCGGGCAAAGGCGGCAAGCAGCGCAACCCGACCTATGCCGTGGAGTGGGCGCCGGCGGCCCTCGACAAGCGGCGGCTCAAGGCCCTGGCCTCCCGCATGCCCGGCCCGGTCAAGGCCCTCGACAAGTCGGCCCGCCCGGAGCGGCTGTGCCGGGCCGTGCTCGGAGCCGTCGTCGACGCCGTCTGCCGCGCTGGAGCGGCCCGCCTGGTCACCGCCGCGACGCCTCCGGTCGCACGCAACCGTCGTGACCTGTCCGAAGCTGTCCTTGCCGGGCTGGACGGCACTCCGTTCGCTGCAGCGCAGGGTCCGGCCAGCCAGATGGCCGACGACCTCCAGAAGTGGGCGGCACCGGTCCTGGCCGACGACGACGTTCGCCTGACGGTTCGGCTAGATCCTCCGGAAGCCGACGGCGGCTGGCTCCTGTCGGTGAGCACCACCGGGGTCGGACGCCAGCCCCAACCGATCCGACGGGCTCTCGCGGCGGCCAACGGAGCCAAGGCCCAGCAGATCGAAGCCGAGCTCAATCGTCTGGGACGTCTCCTCCCCTCGCTCGGCCGCACCAGCCGGCGGGGCCAGGTCGTGCTCACCGCCGACGAGGCGTGGGACCTCATGACCAAGACCGGACCCGTGCTCGTCGCCGCCGGCTTCCAGGTCCGGGTCCCGGTGGCCTCGACGAGCCGGCTCGCCCCCCGACTGCGCATCGAGGCCGCCGGTGGCGACTCGGGCCCGTCCAAGGTGGGACCGCACCAGCTCTCGCAGGTTCGCTGGTCGGTGCTGTTCGACGATGTCGAGCTGGACCTCCCGGAGATCGCCCGTCTGGCCGCGCAGGCCCGCCCGCTGGTCCACGCCAAGGGCCGCTGGGTCGAGCTGGACCGAGCCGACCTCGATGCTGCGGCCCAGGCCCTCACCCAACATGCAACGACGACCGAGCTGAGCGGAGCCGAGCTCCTACGCCACGCCGTCGGTCTCGAGGACAACTCGCTGGGCGGATCGGCGGTCGTCGACGGCAGCGGCTGGGCCGTCGACCTCGTGCGCGGCGCCTCCAGCGATCCGCCGGGTCCGCTCGTCGCACCCGAGGGATTCGAGGGCGAGCTTCGCTCCTACCAGGCCGAGGCGCGGGGTTGGCTCGCCTTCCTCGACCGGGTCGGTCTGGGCGGCTGCCTGGCCATGGACATGGGCCTCGGCAAGACGCCGACCGTGCTGGCCCATCTACTGGCCACCCGCGGCGACGGACCGGTCCTCGTCATCGCTCCTCCCGCCGTCCTGGGCAACTGGGACGCCGAGGCGGAGCGCTTCACCCCCGCCCTACGTGTCCACGTGCACCACGGCCCCGGTCGAGCCGGTGCCGATGAGCTGCCCGGGTTCGTGGGCGATGCGGACATCGTCCTCACCACCTATGCCACCGCGGTCCGCGACGTCGAGGCGCTCGAGGCCTTCGACTGGCGGCGGGTCGTCCTCGACGAGGCCCAGGCCATCAAGAACCCCACCAGTGAGGCCGCTCGCGAGCTCCGCCGCATCCCGGCCCGGTCCCGCCTGGCTCTCACCGGGACCCCGATCGAGAACGGCCTCGGCGACCTGTGGTCCATCTTGGACTTCGCCAACCCCGGGTTGGTCGGGCCGCGCAACGCCTTCGTCGCTCAGCTCTCCGAGACCAAGGGCAAGGACGTCGCCCCCGGCGAAGCCGCCCTCCGCGCCCTCAACGGGCTCCTGGTGTTCCGGCGTACCAAGTCCGAGCCTGAGATCGCCGCCGAGCTGCCCGACAAGATCGATGAGCTCGACCATTGCGGAATGACGACCGAGCAGGTCGGGCTGTACCAGGCCGTGCTCGACAACCTTCTCGGAGTCAAGCTCGATCCGGACGATCCCGGCGGGCGGACCGGTCACGTCCTGGCCGCCATCACTGCGCTCAAGCAGATCTGCGACCACCCCGCGGCCTACCTCGACGACGACGAGGGACCGCTCGAGGGCCGCTCGGGCAAGCTGACCCGGCTGGAGGAGCTGGTCGAGACGGTGTTCGCCGCCGGCGAGCGGATGCTTATCTTCACCCACTTCGCCCGCTGGGGGGAGCGTCTCGCCACCCACCTGACCGCCTTCACCGGCCTGCCGATCGCCTGCTACCACGGTGGTCTCTCACGGGGTGTACGGGATCGCCTGGTGCGAGAGTTCCAGGAGGGAACCGGCCCCGGCGCCCTAGTGCTGTCCATCAAGGCCGGCGGCTCGGGCCTCAACCTCACCGCCGCCAGCCACGTCGTGCTCTACGACCGCTGGTGGAACCCCGCGGTCGAGGACCAGGCCCGGGACCGGGCATGGCGGATCGGGCAGGTCAACACCGTCGTCAGCCATCGCCTGGTCTGCCCCGGCACTGTCGACGAGCAGGTCGAAGAGGTGGTGGCGGGCAAGCGCCGCATCGCCGACCTCGTCCTGCCGGCCAGCAGCTCCGTAGGCGACCTCACCCCGGATCAGCTGCGCACGGCGCTCGGCCTACGCCCCAACGCTCTGCTGGACGACGGTTCGGACAATGATCCGGTGAAGGTGGGGAGCGCGGCATGAGCCGACCACAGCGCCGACGCACCCCCAAGAAGGGCCGCCAGCCGGCGGCCAAGCAGGCCGACACGTTCTGGAAGGACGGCGGCGAGGGCGGTCCCCGCGCCGCCGAGCCGATCCGGCCCACGCCCGATCCGGCGGCGCTGCCCCGATCGCTGGGCGAGCCGCCGTTGACGCCGGACACCGCGGCACCGCACCACTTCGCCGTCGTCTACGAGGAAGCCGTGCGCACGGCCACCGCGCTCGCCGCCGCCAACGGGCTGCTGCGCGACGACGAGTCGGACTGACCCTCCGGGGCTCCCAGCCCAGCGCGGTCGGTGCAGCAGGCCGATACGGTGGCATCGACTCTTGGAAGTCGCTTCGTGTGCCCACGGGGGCTCAAGTTCGGGCGTCGCCTCTTCTGAGCCGAGAACGAGGAGACGATGTCCATGACAAGCTCGATCGAGCGGACGATCGGCGACGACGATCTTTCCCGGCAGCGCCGCAAACGGGACGCTCGGCTCCTCGACCAGCGGGTGGCAGAGTTCCCGGCGATGACCCTGGCCGATGTGGTCGCCGATGTCCTGGCCGCCAGCGACGGCGGCCGCGAGGCCCTGGACGTCCCCGGCTATCTGGCTGCGGAAGGTCACGGCTGGCGCACGATCGAGTCCGTGGTCGGGTACCTGCAACGCCAGGGCCTGGCCGATCCGCCGGACCCGCAGCAGCTGCGCCTCCCCTGACCGGTCAGGGCCGGTCCGGGTCCAGTAGGTCGGTTCCGTCGCCGGTGTAGGGGACTACAACACCGGCCTCGTAGGCGATGACCACCAGCTGAGCTCGGTCGCGGGCCCGCAGCTTGGCCAGCAGCCGGCTGACGTGGGTCTTGGCCGTTGCCGGGCTCATGTGTAGGTCGGTGGCCAACTCGGCGTTCGATCGGCCCGCGGCCACCCGCACCAGGACCTCCAGCTCCCGTTCGGTCAACGACGCCAGCGCGGCCGGAGCCGCCACCGGCGGATCGGGGCGGCGGACGAACTCGGAGATGAGCCGGCGGGTGACTCCCGGCGCGAGCAACGCTTCCCCGGCCGCCACCACCCGGATGGCGTCCAGCAGCCTCTCCGGTGGCGTGTCCTTGAGGACGAAGCCGCTGGCGCCGGCTCGCAGCGCCTCGAAGACGTACTCGTCGCGATCGAAGGTGGTGACGATGAGGACCCGAGCCTGGTTCGCCGGCTCGGCCTGGACGATGCGGCGGGTCGCCTCCAACCCATCCATGATCGGCATCCTTACGTCGAGCAGCACGACATCGGGCTGGAGCGCCTGCACCTGGCGCACCGCCTCGGCCCCGTCGGCGGCCTCGCCCAGCACGCGCAGGTCGGGGGCGGTCTCGACCAGCACCCGGAAACCAGCCCGCACCAGGGCCTCGTCATCGACGACCACGACTCCGATGGTCATTGGCCGCGCCCTTTCAGCGGGAGGCGGGCGGAGACCCGGAACCCGCCAGCCGGATCCGGCCCGGCGCTCACTGTGCCCCCGAACAGCCCGGCCCGCTCCCGCATGCCGGCGATCCCCCAGCCGCCGCCCCCGAGCTCGGGCGACGTCGCCGGCTCCTCTGTTCTCCGACCGTCGTCGACGACGTCGATCAGGAGCGCGCCCGGTCCCGGTCGGACCGTGACCCGGGTCGGGGCGGCGTCCGCATGCTTGACCACGTTGGTCAGAGCCTCTTGGACGATGCGGTACGCGGTCAGCTCGAGCATCGGGGGAAGTGTGCCCTCCGGAGGCTCCAGGTGGAGGGTCACGTCCATCCCGCCCGCCGCCAGCCGGCCCACCAACTCGGGGAGGTTGTCCAAGCCGGGTGCCGGGGCCAGCAACTCGTCCACTCCGGCCAGCGGGCCCGTCGGGACCGGCCGCCGGATGACCCCGAGCAGCCGGCGCAGCTCGTCCAGCGCGCCACGGCTGAGGCTCTCCACCTCCGCCAGCGCGGCCCGGGCCTTGTCCGGCTGGGTGTCGAAGACCAGGCGCCCCACGCCGGCCTGCACCGCGATGACGCTGAGGCTGTGGGACACCACGTCGTGGACCTCCCGCGAGATCCGCAACCGCTCCTCGGCGATGCCCCGACGAGCCCGTTGGTCGACCTCGTCACGGCGATGGGCCGCCAGTTCAGCCCGGTAGGCGCGGCGGGCGCGCATGGCGTCGCCGATCACCCACCCACCGAGCGCGGCCAGCGCGTCGACCGCGTCGTGGTCCTGTTGCGGATGGGCTGCATCCGCGATCAGCGCCCCGGCCCACGTGACCGAGATGAGCACC
This sequence comes from Acidimicrobiales bacterium, assembly GCA_036505485.1. Lineage (GTDB taxonomy): Bacteria > Actinomycetota > Acidimicrobiia > Acidimicrobiales > VFJN01 > DASXTK01. Next base: position 4,458 of record DASXTK010000047.1, on the reverse strand, counting down.
GCGAGCGCGGCCAGCGAGAGCCTCCGTGGGAACCGCTCGGCCACGGTGTACATGGCCAGAACCACACCTGGACCGGCGTTGCTCACGAATGGGGTGAACCGGACACCAAGCATGGTGCCGAGCGTCGTAGCCACCACCACGACGGCCAGGACCGCCAGAGGCCAACGCCGCCGGGCCGCGATCGGGAGGGTGGCCCCGGCCCCGAACAGCAGGACGGCGGCGGGCGAACCATCGTGGGATGGGTAGCCGAGCAGAGCGGGCGTGGTGAAGCCGACGAAGATCGCGAGCGCCACCGCGACATCGATCCGGGCCCACGCGGCCGGGGTCAGCGACCCGATCACACCGGTCAGCCGTTCGGTCAGCGGCGGTCGCGTCGGCAAGGCAGCGGCTCCACTCTCGGTCATGGCGACGACCGTACCTGGGGCTTCGACCTGGTCACATCGGCCTCCAGACCCTCTGACCAGTCCGCCTCGAGATGTACGCGATGCGGCCACTGCTCCTGCGGATGTAGGCCAGCCGCCGCTTCCCGGCCGACGACACATTCTCCGAGTTGGCGAACGATGGCCTGGTGCCTACCACCACCATCACCACCTCTCGTTCAACTCGTTGGCTGCAAGCCGTGCGTCCCGCCCTGGCCCGCCACGCCTATGCCGCTGTCGCCCTGCCTCTGGGCCTCATCGCCCTGGTCGTCGCCCCGCTCGGGGGTGCCCGGCGGGTCGACCGTTGGCAACGCGCCCTGGCCAGCCGGCTCCTGGGGATGCCGGCCGACGTCCCGGCCTCCCATCGCCGTGGACCAACCCGACGGGTGCTCACCCATGCCGTGCTCAGCCTGCCCGCCAACCTGGTCGGCTTCGCCCTGGTCGTACCGGCCTGGGCTGTCTTCCTGGGGCGGGGCGTGTTCTACCCCGCCTTCGGCGCCGACCACCTCGAGCAGTCGTGGGGTGGTCCGACCCTGGCCGGGGCGTGGTTCGCCCACTTCATCCTGGGACCCCCGATGCTGCTGGTGGTCACCCTGCTGTTGGGGCCGGTGAGCCGGTTCCAATCCCGGCTAGCCCTGAGGTACTTCGCAACAGCAGGATGAGCGGCCATGAGCGACACCGACAAGGTCGATGCCTTCATGGAGGACTTGGTGCGGCAATGGGTCACCTTGATGGACCAGTGACCGGGCTCTGCCGCATCATGGCCTCGTACTCGGCCAGGGTGGGCGGCAGTCCGAAGAGGGGGAACCGGGAGACGCCGAAGGTGGTGATCTCGGCGATGGCGCCGTCCTCGATGCGCAACACGTCGAACTTGAACGCCCGGAACTCGGTGTCGCCCGGTCGTCGTAGGTAGCTCGCCGCCGTCGGCATGCGGTTGGCCATGGTGGGAACCAAACGCCAGTCGCCATCGGGCTGGAGGACGAAGGCCCGCTCGAGCAGCCGGGCGAGGGCATCGATCCCGTCGAAGAACTTCGGGTTCGGCGGCATCGTGACGCGGATGTCGCTGGTGGCCGCGGCCAGTGCGGCCTCGGCGTCACCGCGCTCGTGAGCGTCGATGAAGTGCTCCAGCAGCGCGCTCTCCTCGGCGCTGGGCTCCGCCGCCGGCCAGTCGAGGCGGTGGGACGGCAGATGCTGCTGCATGGTCACCCGGGCCCGCTGCAGGGCGCTGTTGGCCGCGGCCACGCTCGTATCCAGCAGCGACGCGGTCTCGACCGCCGGCATCCCCAACACGTCCCGGAGGATGAGCGCGGCTCGCTGCCGCGGCGGTAGCGCCTGCAACGCAGCCAGGAAGGCCAACTCGATGGTCTCCCGGGCCACGACGACCGCGTCCGGTTGGTCGTCGGCGGGCGCGATCTCGTCCAGGAGCCGGTCCGGGTAGGGCTGCAACCAGGGAATGTCGGCGTATGAGCGCGGCCCCGATACTCGCCGCCCCTGGCTCCGGATCATGTCCAGGCACACGTTGGTGGCGATGCGATAGAGCCACGCCCGGAACAGCGAATCGCCCTCGAACCGCTCCAGGCCGCGCCAGGCCCGTAGGAACGTCTCCTGCACGGCGTCCTCGGCCTCGTCGAAGGACGCCAGCATCCGGTAGCAGTGGACGTGGAGCTCGCGCCGGTACCGCGACGCGAGCTCCTCGAACTCCGACTCCTTCACGTCCTCGCCCCCTCCGGCATGCCCTGTTGCAGGGCCCAGGTGTTGCCATCGGGGTCGCTGAAGAAGGCGAACGAACCGAACGGCTGGCCGGCGGGATCGGGTCCGGGCACCCACTTGCCCTCCTCGAAGTGCCGGACCTCGGTGATGTCGACGCCGCGCTCGACGAAGTCGGCGTGCGCCGCGTCGATGTCGGTGACGACCAGGTGCAGGTTCTTGATGGAACCAGGTTCGGCCTCGGTGACCCCCTTGCCGATCGTGATCGAGCACGCGGAGCCCGGCGGCGTCAGCTGGACGACCCGGAACTCGTCGCCGGCCTTGAAGTCGACGTCCACGTTGAAGCCGAGGTTCTCGTAGAACGCCTTGGCCCGCTCGACGTCCGACACGGGGACAACTACCAGCTCAAGTCGCAAGTCCATGATGCAGCTTCCTTGCTGTCGTCGGTCGGGTCCAAGTCACCGCAGCACGAGGCCGGCGGTCAGCCACTCGTTCCTGCGTAGATCTGGTCCGAGTACCGGGCCATATCCACGCCGGAACAAGGACCGACCGGCGTCGGCGCTCAACCGGAAACGCGAGGGCTGGTGAGAATGCACGGGGAGTAGGTTCGCGGCGGGCGCCGGTCGGCCAAGAGGCGAGCAACTCACCGTATGGGTACGTCCGACCACTCAACTCGGGCGATCACAGATGCGCATCTGCACATGCTCGTCCCTCACATCGGGTGTGATCCCGGCGCCCACCTTCTGGATACGAGGAGCTGGGGATGGCGAGACGAGACATCGTGGTGCGGGAGACCCATCGGGGTCTGCTCTTCCGCAACGGCGCACTGGTCGATGTGTTGGTGCCTGGGCGCTACCCGCTGGTTCCGACCTGGCGAGTCCGCTGGATGCGCCGGCCGGTCGAGGATGTCCTGCTGCTGGACGTGCGGGAGCGGGAGCTGACCATCAAGGGCCAGGAGATCCTCACCGCGGACAAGGTGGCCATCCGGGTCACGATCATCACCAACTTCCGGGTCGTCGACCCCAAGGCCGCGGTCATCCGGGTCGAAGCCTTCGAGGACCGCATCTACAGCGATGTGCAGCTGGCGGCCCGGCGCTCGCTGGCCTCGATGGCCCTGGAGGAGATCCTCACCAACCGCAATCAGCTCTCCGACGACATCCTCCAGGACGTCGCCGAGGGCGCGGCCGAGTACGGCGTGGCCATCCAACGGGCCCACGTCAAGGACCTGGTCTTCCCTGGGAACCTCCAGGAGATCATGAACCGGGTGCTGGCGGCCGAGCGTCTCAGCGAGGCCGAGCGGGTCGATGCCCGCACCAAGGCCGAGACCTCCCGGATCGAGGCAGAAGCCCGGGCCGAGGTCCGGGCTCGGGAGGCGCGGGCGCTGGCGGACGCCAACCGCCTGTCGGCCGAGACCGAAGCCGAGGGCATCCGCATCCGCGCCGCGGCCGAGCGTGACGCCCTGCGGGAACGGATCGAGATGGCCGAGACCTATGAGGAGCACCCCAGCCTGCTGCGGCTCCAGGAGCTGCAGACCCTGGCCGAGGTGGGCAAGAACGCCAACGCCCGGCTGTACCTGGGGGTCGACCGGGCCCTCGACAGCTCGATCTGACGCCGTCAGAGCGGCCGCTCGAACCAGGTCTTGGGGCCGAAGCGACCCTGGGCGTGACGGGTGATGGCGAAGCCGCAGGACTGGTAGAAGGCCATGGCGTCGGGCCAGGTCGACGTGGTCTCCAGCGTGACCTTCGGGAATCCCCAGCTCGCGGCGGTGGCGACGAGCTCGTCGACGATGCGCCGGCCGATGCCCGACCGCCGCCAAAGCTTGGCCACCGCCATCCGCACGATCTCGGCGGTGACGATCGCGCTGTCGCCGTCGACTGGGACCACGGTTCCGGTTCCGACCACGGTGCCGTCCACCAGCGCCACCACCGTCCGGCCATGCCCGTACGACCGAGTGATGTCCCGGAGGTCCGGGTTCAAGGTGTCGTCGAGCTCACCCCAGTGCTCCCGCAGCCCGTCAAGGACGAGCGCACGGACCTCGTCCTGATCGCCGGCCTCAAAGTCCCGCACCTCCGCGGCGTTCATACCGGCATGGGCATGGCATGCATCGAGGCCAGGAGGGCCTCGCCCTCGACCTGGTGTTCGCCGCCGGCCAGGACCAGGGTGCGGGCCTGCTGGTAGGGACAGCCAGCCTGGCTCAACGCTTCGGCGATCGTGGGTAGGTCGAGGCTGGCCTTGTCCTTCGACGCCAGTGCTTCGGCCCGATCGACCAGCGCGCCGGCGATCGGGTTCTGCGCCGTCATGGAACGGGCTCGGGTGAGCCTGTCGGCCGCGT
>DASXTK010000046.1:0-5780 GCA_036505485.1 Acidimicrobiales bacterium | reverse complement strand
TCGCGGGCCACCAACGCGGCCCACAGATTCGCCGCGATGGTGCGGGTGGTCCAGCCGTAGTCCAGGGTCGAGGACCGGCCCTGCAGGATCACGCGGTGCACGGCGGCGTCGCAGGCCAGTTTGTGCAACGTCACCGCATCGATCTTCGTCCCGTTCACGAACCGAGCCGACGCCGCGTGAGCGGGGGTCTCGCTGGCGGGTTGCCCAGGCCGTGACCCGATGAGGTCTTCGTAGTCCACTAACACGTTCAAATGGGGCCGGTGGCGGCCACCCAACTGGGTCTGCTGGTAGTCCAAATAGAACCGCAGAATGTCGACCAGTGCGTCAGCGCGGCGATGCGCCGGCGTCCTCGTGGGTTCGGCTTCGGAGTCGGGGGTCTCGGCGAGCCGTAGAGCGGTCTCGGCGATCACCCCAGCCTCGGGATCGAGGCTCCCGCGCAGTTCCCGGCGCCCGTCGAGGATTTCGGACAGGTGCAGGCTGCGTTCCGGTAGCGCCGGCTCGGGCTCATCATCCAACGAGTCTTTGGCCGCTTGGGCCCATTCCTGCATCACGGCGGACACGTCCCCGACCGACAGGGGTTCCAGCCGGGGCACGAGTTCGGTTTCGGTGTCGGTGAACAGGGGTGCGGTCTTGTCGTTGAGGTTGGCGACGATCGCCTCGACCTGCCCGCTCGACAGTGTTCCGTTCCTGTACGCAGCCGCCGTGACGGGGAGGTCCCGGAGCCGTGTCCCGGTGCGCTTCATAGCAGCGGCTTGGCGGCCGGAACGTCCGGCGTGGGCCTTGAGCCACGCTGTCATCGAGGTGGCCCCGTCGTCCTTCCATCCCTCGGCGGCGTCGAAGTCCCCAACAGCCTCAGTGACGACGGCGTTGAACCGGTCCAGCAACTGGACGCAGCGGATCAGAGCGGTGCTGTCGACAGGGATCGACAGTTCCTCGATGGCGGTCTTGATGGTGGCGCTGACCTGCTCGAACACAAGAATCAGGGTACATCTGTTCGTGCTCTTGGGCAAGGGGATCAGTGGAGATGTCCCTAGATGTATCCTACACTCCCGAAGATGCCCGGAATGGCTTAACAGATGCAGCTTCCTGGCAATGTCGAGAAGCCAGCCCCAACGGGGCTGGCTTACAGCCTCGGTTCCCCCTCCAACGGAAACCTCGTCGGGGGGTGTCGGTGCTGGCTCGTAGCATGACGCTCCGTGACCGCTGATCTCGTCCGGGTTGGTTTGTTGGGTTGTGGCAACGTCGGGGCGCCGCTGGTGGACCTGGTCCGGCGGCGGTCCGACGACATCGCGGCCCGCAGCGGGGTGCGGCTGGAGATCACCCGGGTTGCGGTGCGCAGCACGGCCAAGGACCGGGGCATCGAGCTGGACGAGGGCGTCCTCACCCACGATGCCGGGGCTGTGGTCGACGACCCGAACATCGACATCGTCGTCGAGCTGATCGGGGGGATCGAGCCGGCCCGTGAGCTGATCCTGGCCGCGATCAAGTCCGGCAAGCCCGTGGTCACCGCCAACAAGGAGCTGCTGGCCAACGTGGGCGCCGAGCTGTTCGCGGCGGCTGACGCTGCCGGGGTCGACCTGCTCTTCGAGGCTGCGGTCGGTGGTGGCATCCCGTTCATCCGGCCGCTGCGGGAATCCCTGGCCGGCGAGGAGATCCGTCGGATCATGGGGATCGTCAACGGCACCACCAACTACATCCTGACCCGCATGACCGAGGCCGGCGTCTCCTACGCCGACGCCCTGACCGAGGCCCAGAGCCTGGGCTACGCCGAGCGGGATCCCACCGCCGATGTCGAGGGCTTCGACGCCGGGGCCAAGGCCGCCATCATCGCTTCGATCGCGTTCGGTTGCCGGGTGGTGGCCGGCGACGTCTACCACGAGGGCATCTCCGGCATCACCACCGCTGACATCGACTACGCGGCCAAGATGGGTTACGTGGTCAAGCTGCTGGCCATCGCCGAGCAGCACAACGGCGCCCTGGGCGTCCGGGTCCACCCGGCGATGGTGCCGGCAGCCCACCCCCTGGCCTCGGTCCGAGACAGCTTCAACGCGGTGTTCGTCGAGGGCGACGCGGTCGGCGACCTCATGTTCTATGGCCGGGGTGCCGGAGGGTTCCCCAGCGCCAGCGCGGTGCTCGGCGACCTGGTCGACGCCGCGGTCAATCGCCGCAAGGGCAGCCACGCCAGCATCGGGGTGCTGAGCAAGGCCACCATCCGTCCCATCGACGAGGTGGAGAGCGCCTACTACCTCAACCTCGACGTCGTGGATCGTCCGGGCGTCCTGGCTGCAGTGGCCGGGGTCTTCGGTCGGCACGAGGTCTCGATCCGCTCGATGGAGCAGGAAGGGCTGGGCGACGAGGCCAGGCTGGTCTTCATCACCCACATGGCCCGGGAAGCTGCGGTCCAGGCCACGCTGCGGGACCTCCGCCAGCTCGACGCCGTGGACCGCATCACCTCGGTTCTCCGGGTCATAGGTACGGACTGAGGAAGAGGCGGCGACCATGAAGTACATCTCCACCCGAGGCCAGGCCCCGACGCTGACCTTCGCCGACGTGCTGTTGTCGGGTCTGGCGGCCGACGGCGGGCTCTACGTCCCCGAGACCTGGCCCACCCTGCCCGACGGCTGGACCCGGCCCCGCCCCTACGCCGAGCTGGCGTCGGAGGTCATCTGGCCCTACGTCGACGGCTCGTTCGCCCGGCCCGAGCTGGAAGCCATGGTGGCCGAGGCCTACGCCAGCTTCGATGATCCCGACGTGTGTCCGCTGGTGGAGCTGGAGCCGGGCCTCCACCTCATGGAGCTCTTCCACGGTCCGACCCTGGCGTTCAAGGACGTGGCCCTGCAGCTGGTCGGGCGGATGTTCGACGCCGAGCTGACCCGCCGACAAGACCGGGCCACCATCGTGGTGGCCACCTCGGGCGACACCGGATCGGCCGCCATCGCCGCCTGTGTGGGCCGCCCGACCCTGGACATCGTGGTCCTCCACCCGGCCGGACGGGTGTCAGAGGTGCAGCGCCGCCAGATGACCACGGTCGACGCCCCCAATGTGTTCAACGTGGCGGTCGAGGGCACCTTCGACGACTGCCAGGACTTGGTGAAGGCCCTGTTCGCCGATGCCGCCCTGCGGGATCGTCTGCGGTTGTCGGCCATGAACTCGATCAACTGGGCCCGCATCGCGGCCCAGATCGTCTACTACGTCGCCGCGGCGGCCAGGCTCGGGTCCTGCACGGTGGCGGTCCCCACCGGCAACTTCGGCAACATCCTGGCCGGCTGGATCGCCCGCCGCTCCGGCGCCCCGATCGAGCGGTTGGCGATCGGGTCGAACAGCAACGACGTCCTGACCCGCTGGGTCCAGACCCGGACCCTGACCCGCGAGGGTGTGGTTCCGACCTGGAGCCCGAGCATGGACATCCAGATCTCGTCCAACCACGAGCGGCTGCTGTTCGAGCTCTCCGGCCGGAACGGCGCGGCCACCGCCGAGTGGATGAGCCGGTACCGGCAGGTCGGCGCGGTCGAGGTTCCGGTCGACCCGGTGTTCCTCGCCGCCAGCCTCGACGACGCGGCCACCCTGGCCGAGATCGCGGCCCTCTACGAGCAGACCGGCTACTTGGCCGACCCGCACACCGCCGTGGGGGTGGGCGCAGCGAGGGCTTGCGGACTCGTGCCCGGTGACGGCGAGGGACTTCCCGTGGTGTGCATGGCCACCGCCCATCCGGCCAAGTTCCCCGATGCGGTGGAGCGGTCCACTGGTGTGCGTCCGTCGTTGCCGGCCCGACTGGAGGGTCTGTTCGACCGGCCTGAGCGGTACGAGCAACTCCCGGCCGATCTGGGCTCCATCGCGCAGCATGTGGATGCATGCGTCCGCGGGAGGTAACCGGGTAGCGTCCCGCGCTCGATGAGTCGTTTGATATGTCTGCCCCGAAACGCCGGCGTGGTGGTCCTGGGTCTGGCGGTGCTGGCCGCGGCCTGCGGTGGTGATGACGACGACGCCAACGCCCGCCAGGACTACGTCGACGCCGTGGTCTCGGTGTCCGGCAGCGATGACCTCACCCAGGCCCAGAGCACCTGTTTCGCCGAGGCGGTGGTCGACGCCATCGGCGTCGAGGAGCTCGACAAGGCCACGAGCCCGAGGGGCATCCGCGACGAGGAGACCAGCAACATGGTCGACCTCGGCGTAAAGGTCACCACCGAGGAGGCCAAGGACTTCTACGAGCGAATCAACCGCTGCGTCGACCTGCGCCAGATCGTCATCGACTCGGTCATGCACGGCCAGGACGTCACCGCCGAGGCCAAGGCGTGCCTCGACGAGCAGCTGACCGACGATCTCCTGAAGCGGTTCATGATCAACGGGTTCACCCACAGCCTCGACGCCGGCAGCCAGAACGGCCCGATCCTCAACGAGATCAGCGCCGCGTTCGACGCCTGCGCGGCGCCGGAATCCGGGACGGATACCACCCCAACGACCACCGCCGGCTAGCGCGCGCGGGCCGGGGGGATCGTCTCGGGCCTGATTGGAAAGGGCCCCACGATGGCGGGATAGCCTCGCCGTTCCGGCCCGCGGGGGCGGGTGTGGGGGAGGTGGCGACTATGCGCCGTGCATTGCTGGGATCTCTTGTGGCGTTAGCCGTGTTGGCCGCGGCGTGCGGGGACGATGACGACAACGCCGACGGGGGATCGGACGGCCCCAAGGACCGCGCCGCCTATGTCGAGGCCATCTCCACGGTCATCGGCGGCTCCGGTTTGGAATCGCAGGACATCGACTGCGTGGCCGAGGCCATGGTCGACGCCATCGGGGTGGAGCAGCTCCAAGACAAGGTGACCCCCGCGGAGATCAAGACCAGCACCGGTCCGGCCGACTTCGACATCGACGTCAGCGAGGACCAGGGCAACGAGTTCTACGACAAGATGAACGAGTGCGTCGACGTGCGCGAGTTCTTCCTCGCCTCGGCGTCGACCCTCGCTCCGGGCGTTCGTGACTGCCTCGACGCGTCAATCGACGACGACGATCTCAGGCAGGCCATCGTGGCCACGTTCCTGGTCGGCTCGGACGATGCCCAACAAGCGGCATCCAGTTCGCTGACCCAGGCGTACACCCTGTGCGCCGCCCAAGCCGACCCCGGCACCGGGCCGCCGGATGTTCCATCAACGGAAGGAAGCACACCGTGAGCAAGCGGCGATGGATGGTGGGTGGCTTCGTCGTACTGGCGCTGCTGGGTTCGGCCTGCAGCGACGACGACGATGACAGCTCCTCGGGCAGTGACAGCAGCCAGTCGGACGACTCCTCGAACGACTCGGCCAGCACCGCCAGCCGGGACGACTACATCAACGCGTTCGTGGACGGCGCGGCCGACAGCGGCATGACCACCGACGAGTCGAAGTGCATCGCCGGCGCCCTGATGGACACGGTCAGCCTGGACGTCCTGCGGGAGAAAGTGACCCCGGACGAGATCCGGCAGGGCGGCGGCAACATCAGCGAGTTCGGGCTGAGCGAGGAGGAGGCCGGCGGTCTGGTCGATGCCATGGGCGAGTGCGCCGATCTCCGCGGCCTGTTCCTCAGCTCGGGCGGCCAGCAGTCGCCGGAGTTCGTGACCTGCCTCAACGGGCTGATCGACGACACCACCTTCCGGCAGTACGTCGTGGCCCTGTTCACCAGCACCGACGGGACCTTGCCCCCGGACCTGAAGACCAGGCTCACGGACGCCTACAACACCTGCACCGCTCAGACCGGCGGCGCAACTCCGACCACCGCCGGCGGTTCCTGACCTCGATCGCCGACTGTTTTTG
>DASXTK010000045.1:0-11920 GCA_036505485.1 Acidimicrobiales bacterium | reverse complement strand
ACGGGTGAACATGGTGCGGGCAACCAGAAAAACAGGGGTGCCTGCCTTCATCTCAAGATCTCCTGCCTCCGCCGGTAGGGGGAGTCGGGCACTCACCTGCTCCATAACCGTTGTAACCCGGACCCCGACAGTCTCGAGTTGTGCAATCGTGCCCCCGGGCCACGGTTCTCGGCGGGGGTCCTCGATTGGGCTTCCGTGCACGAGCCTGTACGGCAGGTACGAGGTCGATAGCTGGACCGGCCGTTCGTCGATGAAGAAGCGGAAATGGCGGGCGAGGACTTCCGCACCCTCGGAGAGGCCAAGTCGACTAGCGACTTCCTCCGACGCCGTGGTCCGCGCGAACCGCCGGACCTCAAGCCGTGTGGCTCGATCTGCCCCCACATCGACGGTGAAGGGCGTTTGGCCAGCTTGCCGGTGCTTCCTCGTGAAGCGGTCGGGCGCGAGCCGAAGAACGCGAGGATGCATCGTGCGTACGAAGGCCCCGCGACCTTGACGGGTTTCTATGAGGCCCTCGCTCTTCAGGACTTCGATGGAGTGACGGACGGTCGAGCGTGATGCGCCGAACTCGGTCAGCAACTCGGTTTCCGATGGCAGCATGCCACCCGACCGCAGTTCTCCGCCGAGAATGCGGTCGCGCAGTTGATCGGCGATCTGTCGAAAGGTCGGCCGTGGATCAGCGGGATCGACCCGTGGCAACCAGAAGGCTCCTCTCGCTTATTGCGACGAGCGTGATCGTACCGTGCGACTACCGGCGAACGCCCTTTCCTCCTGACGCGCTCGCTATCGCCCCTGACCTCGACCGCGTTTGTGGTCGAGATCGACCTGTTCTGAGCGGGCGAAGGTCGCCCAGCGAGTGACCGCAACGACCGCCGCGAGTGCAACGCTGGCAGTTGCGGCGAACAGGGCCATCCGGGGACCGCTTGCATCGATCAGCATTCCGGCAAGACTCGCCCCGATCGACTGACCAGTCAAAAAGCCAGTCAGTACCCACGTGAAGGCCTCGGTCACCGTGCCAGCCGGTGAGAGCCGGTCGACCAGCAGATAGGTGCAAGCAAGCCAGGGAGCGATAGGCAGACCGGCGAGCACGATGAGCAGCCCCATCTGCAGGTTCGTTCCAGGAAGCAGCAGCAGGGCGAAGACGCCGACGAGCAGAAGCAGAAGCCCGACGTAGCGACGCTCTACGGGCTCAGTCCACCGTCGACCGCCAGCGACCAATCCGCCCAACAAGCTGCCGAAGGTCCATGTCGCGAGCAGGACCCCAGCTGCGCCAGGCGCGCCATTGCGAGCAGCGAACGCGGCAATCGCCACCTGCAGAAGCCCGAACGCGACCGCAAGGAGCACCATGACAGCCACAAGGGTGCGAACACCGCCATTTCGCAATGGTCCAGCCCAGTCCGGCGCGCGCGGCTGGGCGCGCCACGCACGCGAGGCCGGCGAAGTCGCGAAGTTAACGGTGCCCACGAAAGCGAGTCCGGCCGCGGCAAGGACAGCCGCCGCCGGGGAGATCGTGGTGACCAGCAGGGCCACCAGGAGCGGCCCTGTGATGAATATGACCTCCTGCATCGTGGACTCCAGCGCGTACGCGGTGTGCAGGGTCGGACCATCGAGCTTGGCTGACCACAGCGTCCGCATAGATGGGGCAAGCGGCGGATTGGCCAGCCCGGCCAGGGCGACACAACCCAACACAAGCATCATATTGACGTCAGGACTAGCGATCAGCGCGAGCGTCGCGAATGCCGCGGCGAACACCGTCCCACACGACATCAATACCCGAGTTTGGCCGACACGATCGATCAAGCGACCCAGCAGCGGCGACGCCACGGCGGTGGCAATCGCAAACACGCCCGCGGCCAAACCCGCGTGGGCGTAGGACCCAGTCACGGACTGGACGAGGAGCACGACCGAGAGCGGTCCCATGCTGGCCGGCACGCGACCGACCAGTGAGGAGACGACAAGACGGGGTATGCCCGATAGGCGAAGCAGGGACTGGAAGGGCGCCAGGCTGAACGAGGCCATAGGATGAGGCTACCTACGGCATCGCCGGCCGTCGCCATCCCTGGAGCTGTACAGATGAATTTGGCGGACCAGCCATCACCCGGTCGTGTGCTCTACCTCGTCGTCTGCGCGGCGCCCCCCGCCCGTGATGTCCAGGTCCTCGTCGACTTGGCACGAAAGGCGGGATGGGATGCCTGTGTGGTCGCAACGCCGCGCGCCTTCCAGTGGATCGACGCCCCGGCCCTTTCCGAGCGGACCGGCCACCCGGTGCGCTACGACTACAAGCTGCCTGGCGAGCCCGACCTGCTGTCGCCCCCGGATGCCATCATCGTCGCCCCGGCCACCTTCAACACGATCAACAAGTGGGCGTCCGGTATCTCCGACACACTCGCGCTCGGGCTCCTCTGCGAGGCGATCGGCATGGAGCTGCCGGTTGTCGTCCTGCCGTACCTGAACGCCGCGCAGGGCAAGCATCCCGCGTTGGCGGAGAGCATTCAGCGGCTTCGCGGCTGCGGCGTCCAGGTGCTCTTCGGCCCCGACGTGCTGCCCTTGCATCGCCCTCGTGAGGGTCGACGCGAGCTGTTCCCATGGCACCTAACCCTGGCGGCGCTGGACGCCTCCTGATGCGGGTTGTGTGTCTGCCAGACCAGGAGCCCCCGACACCAGGGCCTCGGAGCCTGGATAACGCTCAACATGATCATCGTCGCGCTGTGGGCCTGTGGGAGCGCTCGCCCATCGGCTCAGGTGGCTCGATCGGGACGAACCGCTCTCTGACTTCCTCCGTGCGAGTAAGGGCCGCTCACCACTGTGCTGACCGGCGTTTCCGCGGGTGGATCCGGGACCGTCAGGGGCGAAGTAAGGCGTTCTGACGAAACGCCTCGGCAGGCCAGGGGGATCTCCTCGAGGGTGGAGTGCTTGCCTGTGTCGGCGGCGGCGGCGGCGGCGGCGGCGGCAGCAGCGGCGACGACGACGACGGCGCGCTTTGGTTCGAGCACGGTCTGGGCGGAGGCCACCGCGGGCTGGGCAGCCAGGCCGCGATGGCGACCTCGAGCGTGGACCGGTCGCGCTTGAGGGTAGGGTCGGGGTCGGCGATCATCTGCACACGCGCATCGTGGCATCCACAAGAAGCGCTGGCGGACAACCAGGCCGGCAGGCCTGCTGGCACGAACTTGCCGGAGCGTCGAATGCAGGGGGTCGGGTGGTCATGGCCGATCAGACAGCCGAGTTCCGTGCCCAGCTCGAGCGGCAGCTCGTGTCGCAGCTCGAGGCCAGCATGGAGGCGTTCCAGCGGCTGTTGCCGTCCGGCCTGGTCGGCACCATCGACCCGGCCTCGATGGGTGCCGCCCTTGGCCAGGCCACGGGCTCGCTGGCCCTGCAGCCGCTACGCATGCTGAACCTGTGGACCAACTACGTGAGCCAGTCCACCCAAGCCACCATGGCGGCGACCGCGCGGCTCTTGGGGTTCCAGGCGACCGGCCCGGTCGAGCCCCGGAAAGGCGACCGGCGCTTCAAGCACGCCGACTGGCAGGCCAACCCCTGGTACTACCTGCTGCAGCAGCGCCATCTGCTGTTGGAGGGCCTGGCCGACGACCTGGTCGTGGCGGCCGACGTCGACGAGCTGACCCGGCGCAAGGCGGAGTTTGCGCTCAGGCAGCTGGTCGACGCGGCCGCGCCCACCAACCAGCTGTGGGGCAACCCGGCGGCCATCCGACGCGCGTATGAGACCGGTGGGCAGAGCCTGGTCCGGGGACTGTCCACCTTCCTGGACGACCTGGCCAGCCGGCGGGGACCGCAGAAAGTCCCCACCGACGCCCTCCAGGTCGGCAGAGATCTGGCCGTCACCCCCGGCAAGGTCGTGTTCCGCAACCAGCTCATGGAGCTGATCCAATACCAGCCCCAGACCGACACCGTCCACGAGACGCCGCTGCTGGTCAGCCCCCCGTGGATCAACAAGTACTACATCATGGATCTGGCCCCGGGCCGCAGCCTGATCGAGTGGGCAGTCACCCACGGCCACACGGTGTTCACGGCCAGCTACAAGAACCCGGACGCGTCCATGCGGGACATTCGGCTCGACGATTACCTGATCTCGGGGCCGCGCACCGCCATCGACGTGATCGCCGACATCACCGGCGCGCGGCAGGTGAACATGGTCGGGCTGTGCCTGGGCGGCACCCTCACGGCCATCCTGGCCGCCTGGCTCGCCGCGGCCGGTGAGCGCCGGATCCGCTCGGCGACACTACTCAACACGCTCCTGGACTTCAGCGACCCGGGCGTGCTCGGGATCGTCACCGACCCGGAGACCGTCGCCAAGCTGGAGCGCGAGATGGCAGAGACCGGGTTCCTCGACGCCGAGAAGATGGCCACCACGTTCGACCTGCTGCGGGCGAATGATCTGGTCTGGAACTACGCGGTCAACAACTGGCTGATAGGGGAGGACCCGGCGAGCTTCGACATCCTCACCTGGAACAACGACGCCACCCGCATGCCGGCGGGGATGCACTCGTTCTACCTGCGCTCCTGCTACATCGAGAACCAGCTCGCCAAGGGCGCGATGGAGCTGGCTGGCCAGCACCTCGACCTCGGCAAGGTCACCGAGGACGTCTACCTGGTGGCGGCCGAGCAGGATCACATCACCCCGTGGCGGTCCTGCTACAAAGGGGCCAGGCTGCTGGGCGGCAGCGTGCGGTTCGTGCTGTCCAACTCCGGCCACATCGCCGGAGTCGTCAACCCACCCAACCCCAAGTCCCGCCACTGGGTGGGCCGCAACACCCGGGCCAGGTTCCTGCCGGCCGATCCCGACCGCTGGCGCAGCCGAGCCAGCGAGCACAAGGCGACCTGGTGGGAGGACTGGACAACCTGGATCGCCAAGCGGGGCGGTGCCCGCCGCCCACCACCGGCCATGGGGAGTGACCGCCACCGTCCGGTGGCCGACGCCCCCGGCAGCTACGTGCTCGAGCAGTAGCACGGTCCAGGCGGATCGCCGACCTGGAGGGCGGGTGCGGCGGTCCTGACAGCGATCGACCACCGGCCAAGCTCGGGAGTTCCAGCGTCTATGCGAACTCACTATCGGCGAGAAGGAACGACGCATGGCACTCAAGCCCGGATCTGGGGATCCGGAGTATTCGCCCAACGGGCCAGAGATTCCTATCCCCCGATCTCCACCACGACGAACCCCACCGTCAGCCCCGCCCGGTCGTGTGGCCCTCCGCCTTGAGATGGGGGACGCGATCCCCGAAAGCCTGGCACGGTCCTTCAGAGACATCTCACGCTGCCGTCCTCGTTGACTCCAATTCCCAAGGGCTGTCCTCGGCCGGCTCCTTCTTCTCGGTACGGCCGAGGGTGGGCGCCACCCAGGATGGGTAGGTCAGGACTGGTTCCCGCACGGGTTGCGTGGTTCGATCTGGACCAACACGGCGGGAACGTTGCTCAGGGCATTGGCGCTCGAGCCTGATCGGAGATGGACTGAGGGCCATGTTGAACGATATTGACCCGGTCGAGACCAGGGAGTGGCTGGACGCGCTGGACTCGGTGCTGGCCTTCGAGGGGACCGGCCGGGCGCGGTTCCTGCTCGGGGAGCTGGCGTCCGAGGGCCGGCGGCGGGGGGCGCCGGCGCCGTATTCGGCGACCACGCCGTACGTGAACACCATCCCGGTCGACCAGCAGCCGGCCTATCCGGGCGACCTGGCCACCGAGCACGAGATCCGCTCCCTGAACCGGTGGAACGCCCTGGCCATGGTGCTGCGGGCCAACAAGGAGTCCTCGGAGCTGGGCGGGCACATCGCCAGCTTCCAGTCGTCGGCGGCCCTGTACGACATCGGCTTCAACCACTTCTGGCACGCCCCCTCCGACGGCCACGGCGGCGACCTGGTCTACTTCCAGGGCCACATCTCGCCCGGCATCTACGCCCGGTCCTACTTGGAGGGGCGGTTCTCCGAGGAGGAGCTGGACAGGTTCCGCCAGGAGGTCGACGGGGGCGGGCTGTCGTCGTACCCCCACCCGTGGCTGATGCCGGACTACTGGCAGTTCCCCACGGTGTCGATGGGCCTCGGGCCGCTGATGGCGATCTACCAGGCCCGGTTCCTCAAGTACCTGGGCGCCCGCGGGCTCGCCGACACCGCCGGCCGGAAGGTGTGGGCGTTCCTGGGGGACGGCGAGACCGACGAGCCGGAGTCGCTGGGGGCGATCGCGCTCGGCGGCCGGGAGCGGCTGGACAACCTGATCTTCGTGATCAACTGCAACCTCCAGCGCCTGGACGGCCCGGTCCGGGGCAACGGCAAGATCATCCAGGAGCTGGAGGGCATCTTCCGCGGCGCCGGCTGGAACGTCATCAAGGTCATCTGGGGCAGCGCCTGGGACGAGCTGCTGGCCCGCGACACCACCGGGCTGCTGCTCCAGCGCATGGAGGAGTGCGTCGACGGCCAGTACCAGGACTTCAAGTCCAAGAACGGGGCCTATGTCCGCGAGCACTTCTTCGGCGCCTACCCCGAGCTGCTCGAGCTGGTCGCCGACATGAGCGACGACGACATCTGGAACCTCAACCGGGGCGGGCACGACCCGGTCAAGGTGTACGCGGCCTACCAGGCCGCGGTCCGCCACACCGGCCAGCCGACCGTGATCCTGGCCAAGACGGTCAAGGGCTACGGCATGGGCGAGGCCGGTGAGGGCCAGAACATCACCCACCAGCAGAAGAAGATGGCCGAGGCCGCCCTGCGGGTCTTCCGGGACCGCTTCGGCCTGTCGATCCCCGACGACCAGCTGCTCGACTACCCCTACCAGCGGCCGGCCGACGACAGCCCCGAGGCCCGTTATCTACAAGAGCGGCGCCAGGCGCTTGGCGGCCCGCTGCCGAGTCGCCGCGAGCGCTCGGAGTCGCTGACGGTGCCGGAGCTGTCAGCCTTCGGCGCCCAGCTGGCCGGCACCGGGGACCGGGAGATCTCGACCACGATGGCGTTCGTGCGGATCCTGAACACCCTGCTGCGCGACAAGCAGATCGGCAAGCGGGTGGTCCCGATCGTGCCCGACGAGTCGCGCACCTTCGGCATGGAGGGCATGTTCCGCCAGTTCGGGATCTGGTCCCAGCTGGGACAGCTCTACCAGCCCGAGGACGCCAACCAGCTGATGTTCTACAAGGAGGACAGGAACGGGCAGCTGCTGCAGGAGGGCATCAACGAGCCGGGGGCGATGTCGTCCTGGATCGCGGCCGCGACCTCCTACAGCAACAGCGACTGCCCAATGATCCCCTTCTACATCTACTACTCGATGTTCGGCTTCCAGCGCGTCGGCGACCTGGCCTGGGCCGCCGGCGACAGCCGGGCCCGGGGGTTCCTGGTCGGCGGCACCGCCGGGCGGACCACCCTGAACGGCGAGGGCCTCCAGCACGAGGACGGCCACAGCCACGTCCTGTCCTCGGTGATCCCCAACTGCGTCTCCTACGACCCGACCTTCGCCTACGAGCTGGCCGTCATCATCCAGGACGGCCTGCGGCGGATGTACGCCGAGCAGGAGGACGTCTTCTACTACCTGACCGTGATGAACGAGAACTACGAGCATCCGCCGATGCCCGAGGGGGTGGAGGAGGGCATCCGCCGGGGGATGTACCTGTTTTCCGCCCGGGACGGGCTCGGCCCCGACGCGCCGACGGTGCAGCTGCTGGGCAGCGGCACCATCCTGCGGGAGGTGATCGCCGCCGCCGACCTGCTGGCCGACGACTTCGGCGTGGCCGCCGACGTGTGGAGCGTGCCCAGCTTCACCGAGTTGCGCCGCGACGGCCTGGCGGCGGAGCGCTGGAACATGCTGCACCCCCTGCAGGAGCCGCGCCGCCCATACGTTGACGCCTGCCTGGCCGGGCGGGCGGGGCCGGTGGTGGCCGCCACCGACTACGTGAGGGCGTATCCCGACCAGATCCGGCCCTTCGTTCCCCGCCGCTACCGGGTGCTGGGCACCGACGGGTTCGGCCGCTCCGACTACCGGCGCAAGCTCCGGTCGTTCTTCGAGGTCGACCGCCACTACGTCGCCCTCGCCGCCCTGAGCGCCCTGGCCGCCGATGGCGCCGTCCCGGCCAAGACGGCGGCGGAGGCCATCGAGCGGTACGGGATCGACCCCGAGAAACCCAACCCGGCCCAGGTGTGAGCCCCGGGGGCCCGGGGTGTCCCCTGAGATGAGGAGGCAGCCGTGACGGTCACGTCCGATCGAGACACCACCGAGGTCCAGGTCCCCGACATCGGCGACTACGCCGACGTGACGGTCATCGAGGTGCTCGTCGGGGTGGGCGACCTGGTCAACGAGGACGACCCGCTCATCACGCTGGAGTCCGACAAGGCGACGATGGATATCCCGGCGCCGGCGGCGGGCACGGTGGCCGACGTGCTCGTCAAGGTGGGCGACCAGGTGAGCCAGGGGACGGCCATCGCCGTCCTCCGGCGCGGAGACGGGGCGATGCGCCAGCCGCCGAGCCTGGTCGGCCAGCAGGAACCCGAACCGGAACCGACCGAGCCGGTGGTCGAGACCACCGAGGCGGCGGGGCCGGCGGCGAGTGCAGCGGCACCGCCGAGCGCGTCGGTCGGGCGGGTGCCGGCGGCGGAGCCCGACCTCGGCGCCCACGCCGGCCCCGGCGTCCGCCGGCTGGCCCGGGAACTCGAGGTCGACCTGGCCACGATCTCGGGGACGGGACCCAAGGGCCGCATCACCAAAGACGACCTGCTCGCCACCGTGCGGGGGCCGGTGGCGGCCGGTACGGCGACGGTGGCACCGGCGGCCGGCGGGGGCATCCCGGCCATCCCCGCCGTCGACTTCGCCAAGTTCGGCCCGGTGGAGACCCAGCCGCTGTCCCGCATCAAGCGGCTGTCCGGGCCCCGGCTGCACGCCTCCTGGCTCAACGTCCCCCACGTCACCCACGCCGACGAGGCCGACGTCACCGACCTCGACGGCTTCCGCCGCCAACTCGACGCCGAGGCCAAGCCGCAGGGTTACCGGGTGACGCTGCTCGCCTTTTTGCTCAAGGCCTCGGTCTCCGCCCTCCGGCAGTACCCCGAGTTCAACAGCTCGCTCTCACCCGAGGGTGACAGCCTCATCCTGAAGCGCTACTACCACCTCGGCGTCGCCGTCGACACCCCCGGGGGGCTCGTCGTCCCCGTCATCCGGGACGTCGACGGCAAGGGAGTCACCGACCTGTCCCGGGAGCTGGGCGCCGTGTCGCAGAAGGCCCGCGACGGGAAGCTGACCCCGGCCGACATGTCCGGCGGCACCTTCACCATCTCCAGCCTGGGCGGCATCGGCGGGACCCACTTCACCCCCATCGTCAACGCGCCCGAGGTCGCCATCCTCGGGGTCGTCCGGTCCAGGACCGCCCCGGTGTGGGACGGCGTGGAGTTCCGGCCCCGGCTGATGTTGCCGCTGTCGGTCTCCTACGACCACCGGGTCATCGACGGGGCGCTGGCCGCCCGCTTCCTGCGTCACGTCTGCGGCACCCTCGAAGACGTCCGCCGCCTGATCCTGTGACTATGGCGGCGGGCCCCTGCCCTCCGGGCATCCCGCCGCTTCCCGGCGGGGCCCCATCCCCACCGGCCCGATGCATACCTGGAGCGCCTACATGAGCATGGACACGGAACTTGTGGTGCTGGGCGCCGGCCCCGGTGGCTACTCCGCCGCCTTCCGGGCCGCCGACCTCGGCCTTCAGGTGACCCTCGTCGACCGCTGGCCGGCGCTCGGCGGGGTCTGCCTCAACGTCGGGTGCATACCCTCGAAAGCGTTGCTGCACGCCGCCCGGGTCATCACCGAGACCCGGGAGATGGCCCCCCACGGCCTCGACTTCGGAGAACCCACCATCGACCTCGACCGGCTCCGGGCCTGGAAGGACGCCGTCATCGGCAAACTGACGGGCGGCCTCGCCGGGCTGGCCAGGCAACGCAAGGTGACGGTCGTCACCGGCACCGGCCGGTTCGCCTCCACGAATCAGCTGGAGGTCACCGCCGCCGACGGGTCGCGGAAGACGATCGGGTTCCAGCAGGCCATCATCGCCGCCGGGTCCGAACCCGTCACGCTCCCCTTCGTACCGCAGAACGACCCCCGGGTCATCGACTCCACCGGCGCCTTGGAGCTGTCCCAGGTACCGGAACGGCTGCTGGTCATCGGCGGGGGCATCATCGGCCTGGAGATGGCCACCGTCTTCTCCGCCTTCGGGGCCCGGGTCACCGTGGTCGAACTCATGGACCAGATCATCCCGGGCGCCGACCCCGACCTCCTCAAGCCGCTGCTGGCGCGACTCCGAACATCCTGCGAGCAGGTGTACCTGGGGACGAAGGTGACGGCGGTCACCGATGTGGGGGCGGGTGGCCTCGAGGTTCGCCTCGACGGGCCCGGGGCGCCGGAGGCGGCGACGTTCGACCAGGTCCTCGTCGCCGTCGGCCGCCGGCCCAACGGCAAGCTGGTCGGCGCCGAGCAAGCCGGCGTCGGGGTCGAGGACCGGGGCTACATCCCGGTCGACAAACAGATGCGCACCAACGTGGCCCACATCTTCGCCATCGGCGACGTCGTCGGGCAGCCCATGCTGGCCCACAAGGCGACCCACGAGGGCCACGTGGCGGCCGAGGCGGCCGCCGGGCGCAACAGCTACTTCGACGCCCGCGTCATCCCATCCGTGGCCTACACCGACCCCGAGGTCGCCTGGGTGGGCACCACCGAGCAGGAGGCCAAGGCGGCCGGCGTCAAGTACGGCAAGGCCGTCTTCCCGTGGGCCGCGAGTGGCCGGGCCCTGTCGCTCGGTCGCGACGAAGGCATGACCAAGCTGCTCTTCGACGAGGCGACGGAGCGCATCATCGGCTGCGGCCTGGTCGGGCCCTCCGCCGGTGACCTCATCAGCGAAGTGGCCCTGGCCATCGAAATGGGCGCCGACGCCGCCGACGTGGCCCTGACCATCCACCCCCACCCGACCCTGTCGGAGACCATCGGCCTGGCCGCCGAAGCCTTCGAGGGCACCATCACCGACCTCTACCTGCCCAGACGAAGACAGGCGTCGTCCCCGATGTCCCGTGACGTCACTTGAGGCCGGTCACCTGCTCTCTTCAGTGCAGAAGCGAGATTTTCCGCTTTCAGGGTCGGAGGGAGGCCCGGTCGAGAGACAGGTTGAAAACGCTCGCCACCCGGGCGAGATCTACGTCATGGGCCAGGATCGTTGCCCCGCGGCGGGAAGCGACGGCGGCGACCATGCAGTCGACCAGCCCCCGGGGCGTCACCCCCGCTCCTCGGCAGGTCCGGTAGACCCGCACCGCACCGTCGAAGTCGACGACCGGATCAAAAGGAAGCCAATCGAAGCGCAGCAGCAACCGGCGCAAATCCTCCTCGCGGGCGTCGTCCCAAGCGCCGGCCAGAACCTCCATCATCACCGGCTCGGTGACGGCGAGCGGGCCTTCCTGGCCGATCAGCCGGGCCATCCGCCGGTCGACACGACTCTGGGTGGACCGGTCGTACTCCACCCACGCCGACGTGTCGGCCAGGATCACGCCGAGGACACCGGCCCGTGGTCGTCGGGTACCTCGGCGATCGCCCTGGCGCCACGCATGGCCAGAGCCTCATCCTTGGTCATCGGCTGCCCGGCCAACCGGCGCAAGGCAAGATCGACAGCCTCCGTCTTGGTGCGCAACTTGAACCGCCGCATCACGATCTCCACGCTGTCGTCATCCAGTTCGATGTTGGTTCTGCTCCGCGCCATACACCAATCGTACACCTGCGGCGCGAGGACGACTCCGACTTGACGCCAAGTCGTAAACAAACTGGCGGGTGGACGGAACCCGGGCTAGGGTTTCGAACATACGTACGCCCAGGAGGTCAACGGTGATCCCCACCCCCGCTGCGCATCCTGAGGAACTGGCGGAACTCGATCTCTTCGAGGTCTGGACCGGCGCCGAGCCGCTCGGCCAGCACTTCG
>DASXTK010000044.1:0-18777 GCA_036505485.1 Acidimicrobiales bacterium | reverse complement strand
TGGCCTGGCCGTCCCGGAAGCCGTGGTTGGTCACCCGGGTGTCGAAGCGCAACCGCACGGCGGTCAGGCCGCCGATGTAGTCGGGGATTCCGCTCACGCCTCCGGGGATGTCCAGGGTCTCGGCCCACACCGTGGCCTTGTCGGAGTTGCCCTCGTCCTGCAGGAAGCTGAGCAGCTGCTCGACATCGCAGACCTGAGCGTCCTGGGAGCCGCCGTACAACCCGGGTTCGGACCCGGGCGCGGCGGTGCCGGCCAGCGTGGCCTCGACCTGGGGCTCGAGCGCGGGCATGTCGGTCATCTCGATGGCGACCTGTTCGCCCAGCTGGCCCAGATCGAGCTGCCCGGCGAAATCGTCCCGCTGGACCTGGCCGATGGGTTCCAGCACAACCTGGTCGCTCTTGTCGTCGTCCTTGCCCCCGAACACCAGGAAGGCGCCAGCGGCGAGGGCCAACACGACCAGGACCGCCAGGACCCCGATGAGCAGGCCCTTCTGCGACTTCTTCCCCCCGGGCGGGCCCGGGGCGCCGAAGGGCGGTGGGGTTCCGTAACCGGGAGGACCGGGTGGGAACCCAGGAGGGCCTCCCGGCGGGTAACCAGGCTGGCCGCCGTAGGGGTCCGGACCGCTGGGAGCACCCGGCGCCGGATAGCCCGGAGGGAGAGGTGCCGGCTGTCCCGGTGCCGGTGGATAGGGCTGACCCGGCGGAGGCGGAGGGGGTGCCCCGCCCGGCTGTGTCGGCTCCGATGGTCCTGATCCCGCCGCTAGAGAGACGCCGCACTGGGCGCACAGCAGCGCGCCGGGGGCGTTGTTGTATCCACAATTCGTGCAGAACACGGCTCCGCCTGCCTCCTGAGAACCGTCACATGTAAAGGATGTTGTCTAAGTGCGTGGACGCACCGACGTCAATCTTCGTCAGACGTAGGTGCCGCCGTATCGTCCGCCCCTTGGTCACTGCTTGTGGCAGACGGTTCGTCCTGGGAGACGTCGCCTTCCACCGTAGTCGTGGCCTCCTCGTCGGAGACCGCGGTCCTGTTGCCGAGTAGCTCGGCGATCTGTGCGTCGTTGAGCCGGTGGAAGGCCCGCCGTCCGTTGGTGCGGGACAGCGTGGCCACCTCCAGCTCATCGGGGTTCAGCTGCCGCCCGGGTCCGGCCAGAGCGGAGACCGCAGCCTGGACCGCCCCGGCCAGGGGCAGTTCGGGCTGATAGGTCTCGCGGAGCCGCTCGCTGATCATCTCCGCCTCGCCCCCGAGCACGGTGTAGCCGCTCTCGTCGACCACCGTGCCGTCATAGAGGATGTGGTACAGCCGGTCGTCCTCGTCGGTGGCGCCCACCTCGGCCACGAGGATCTCCACCTCCATGGGCTTGACCTCGTGGGTGAACACATCGCCCAGCATCTGGGCGTAGGCGTTGGCCAGGCCCTGGGCATCGACGTCCTCGCGGCTGAAGGAGTAGCCCTTCAGGTCGGCGTGGCGGACGCCGGCGATGCGCAGCCGGTCGTACTCGTTGTACCGGCCGGCGCCGGCGAAGGCGATCCGGTCGTAGATCTCGCTGACCTTGCGCAGCGTGGCCGAGGAGTTCTCGGCGCAGATCACGATGCCGTCCGCGTACTCCAAGGCCGCCAACGCCCGACCGCGGGCGATGCCCTTGCGCGCGAAGTCGGCCTTGTCCTTCATCCATTGTTCAGGCGCGACGTAGAACGGCATGCTCATGGCCGGACTCCCTCGGTGCGCTTATATCCAGCTGCAGCGGGCGCGACGTAGAACGGCATGCTCATGGGCGTGCACCCTTCTTGGCTGGCTTGCGCTTGGCGGTGCCCGCCGCCGGTGCCGCTCCGAGCGACGTGGTGCCCTGGGTGGCGGCCATCCGGTCGAGCAACGCCCGGAAGCGGGCGCTCACGTCCTCGTCGAAGAGACGCTGGAACCCGTCAGCGGTGATGGTGGCCACCACTGGGAAGATGCCCCGCACCAGGTCGGGGCCGCCGGTGGCCGAGTCCTCATCGGCCGCTTGGAACAGAGCGTTGATGGCCAGCTCGATGGCCTCGTCGGTGGTGATGCCATCGCGGTACCCGAGCTTGATGACGGTGCCGGCGTGCAGGCTGCCGGAGCCGGTGGCGGCGAAGTCGCTCTCCTCGTAGCGGCCACCGGTCACGTCGTACTCGAAGAGCCGTCCCAGACCCCGACGCAGGTCGAACCCGGCGAACAGAGGCACCACGACCAGGCCCTGCATGGCCGCCGGCAGGTGGCTGCGCACCATCTGGCCCAGCTGGTTGGCCTTGCCTTCGAGCGAGAGCATGTTGCCCTCGACCTTCTCGTAGTGCTCGAGCTGGAGCTGGAACAGCTTGACCATCTCCATCGCCGGCCCGGCGGCTCCGGCGATGGCGACCCCGGAGTGGCGGTCGGCCGGGAACACCTTCTCCATGGTGCGATGGCTGATCAGGTTGCCGCTGGTGGCCCGGCGGTCACCGGCCATCACTACGCCATCGGCGCAGCGGATGGCCACGACGGTGGTGCCGTGGGTGATGGTCAAGGGTCGGCCCTCGGCAGGCTGGCCCTCCCAGCGGGGGTCCCGACCAGTTCGGGACAAGAGGTCGATGAACGACGGACCGGGATCGTCATCGGCTCGGTAGGTCGGCAAGGTCACGCCGACGGAGGCTACAGGGTGCCGCCCGCCTCAAACGCGCCGCCGCCCCGCAGGTAGGCCGCCGCCCGCTCCAAAAGCCCAGCGTCGTCGCGGAACTTCCCAATCCCTTGGTTGCACGACAAACACAAGATGCCCCGCACCACTCCGATCTCATGGTCATGGTCCAGATGCAGGCTCGCGTCCCGCTCCGGCCGCTTCCGGCAGATGGCACACCCACCACCCTGCTTGTCCAAGAGCTCATCGAACTCATCCGCCGAGATCCCGAACTTCCGGCGGTAGTACCCGTCACGCAAGGCTCGCTTCCGCTCTGGACGAGCGTTGTGTTCGCGGCGGTACGCGTTCAGGCGCTCGTTGTTCGCCTGCTGCCAACGCTTTACGAATGCCTTGTACTTGGCCGGGTCCGCTGCGTAGCGCCGCCTCTTCTCCGCAAGATTGCAGGTCTTGCAATCGTTCCTGTGGCCGTCGCGCATCCCGGCGGACTTGTAGAACTGATCGAGCGGCTTGAGTTCGCCGCAGTCCTTGCACCACTTTTCGGACATGAAAACACCTCCCTGATCGGATCGATCGGGGAGGTGCTCAGATCAGTCTAAAGACGGGGTCTGACACTCAAGAGTTGTGACTTTCGGATCATTCTCCGCCCTTCTGCACATAGCTTTTTACGAAGTCTTCGGCGTTCGACTCGAGGACCTCGTCGATTTCTTCGAGTAGGTCGTCGAGTTCGGCCTTGATCTTCTCGCCCTGGTCGGAGGTGGCCGGCGCCTCTTCGACGACCTCCTCCTCGCGAGCGGGGGCGGACTTCTTTTTCTGCTCTCGCTCAGCCATGCCTGTTCCTCGTTCCCTACTGCCCCAGCCGCTCGAGTAGTTCAGCGGTACTGGTGCACTCCGCCATCAACTTACCGACGTGGGCCTCCGTTCCACGTGTTGGATCCATCATCGGCACCCGGCGTAGCGGATCACCTCCAATGTCGAAGACCATCGAGTCCCAGTTGGCGGCCACGATCTGATCCGCCCACCGTTGTAAGCATTTACCCCGGAAGTAGGCCCTTGTATCGCTCGGTGGCTCGCTGACCGCGGTGAGCACCTCCTCGTCGCTGGTCAGCCGCTCGAGACCGACCCGCGCCGCCAGGCTCTTGTCGGCCCGGAGGTCGTGGTACTGGATGTCCATCGCCGCCAGCTTGGCATCGTCCCACCCCAGGCGGTGACGTTCGCGGTAGCCCTCCATCAAGCGGTACTTGGCCACCCAGTCGAGCTGGGCGGCCAGGCTGAGGAAGTCGGTCTCGAGCCCGCTCAGCACGTCCTCCCAGCGGCGCAGCACCTCGGCCCCGACCGATTCGGCACCGAGGCAGGCCAAGCCCTCCTCCTCGGCATATTTCTTGGCTCGGTCCAGGTACTCCCATTGCATCTCGAGCGCGGTCATCCGCGTGCCGTCGGCCAGGTCCATGGGCTTGCGCAGGCTCAGGTCGTAGGAGACGTGGCGCAGCGACTGCACCGGTGCGGCCAAGGTCAGGTCGCGGGGCAGGAAGTCGTCCTCGATCATGGACAGCACCAAAGCCGTGGTGCCGACCTTGAGGAAGGTGGCGACCTCCGAGAGGTTGGCGTCGCCGACGATCACATGGAGCCGCCGGTAGCGCTGGGCATCGGCGTGCGGTTCGTCGCGGGTGTTGACGATGGGCCGCTTGAGCGTGGTCTCCAGCCCCACTTCCTCCTCGAAGAAGTCAGCGCGCTGGGTCAACTGGAACGGCACGTCATCGCTGGTCAGCCCCGACGCCTCGGTGCCGACCTTGCCGGCCCCGGTGAACACCTGGCGGGAGATGAAGTGCGGCATCACGTGGGTGACGATCCGAGAGAACGGCACCGCCCGGTCCATCAGATAGTTCTCGTGGCAGCCGTACGAGTTGCCCTTGCGGTCGGAGTTGTTCTTGTAGACGACGATCTCCTCGCCCGGGGGCAACAGCCCGGACGCCGCCCGCATCGAGCGCTGCAGGATGACCTCGGCCGCCTTGTCGAACACGACCACGCTGCGAGGGTCGGCGCACTCCGGCGTGGACAGCTCGGGGTGGGCGTGGTCGACGTAGTAGCGGGCGCCGTTGGTGAGCACCGCGTTGACGAGGTGGGTCTCGACCTCGGGGGCCAACGCCGTCTCGGCGGTGAAGCCGCGGGCGTCGATGTCGGGGTGCTCGTCCTCGAAATCCCAACCGACCCGGGAGGTCGTGCGCGAACCGGCGCCGCTGCGGGCCAGCTCCTGCACGTAGGCGTTGATCAACACGGACGAGGCCGCGATCGGGTTCGATTCGGCCGCGCCGCGCACGAGGATCCCGTACTCGGTCTCGACGCCGATGATCTTCCGAAGCGCCATGGCTGCGACGTTACCCTCGTATCGGCGACTGCCAAGACAGCTCGGTTACAACTTGGCCAGGTTTCGCCCGAGCGAACCAGGCGTATCTGGCGGGCAACGTGCGGGAACCACCGCGAGGCGTGTCTGGACAATCCGGTCGGTAGCATTTCCCGACTGCGTCGTGCTGACGGCGCCCAGCGCGCCCGACAGGCCGGCGCGCACCGCAGGGGAAAAGGCTGGGTTTCCGTTGTCCGATCCATCTTCCTGGGGCTTTGGTCCCAATCCCGTTCCGAGCGCGCCGCCGTATCCGACGGCCCCGCCCTACCCGCCGTACGCCTACGGTGCGCCCCCTCCTCCCCCGCCGTACGCACCGCGCCGTCGCCGCAAGCGCTGGCCTTGGGTGCTCAGCGTGGTCGTCCTGCTCGAGGCCTCGATCGGCCTCGGGGCCTACCTCTACTTCCGCGACGACAAACCTTCGAAGTACCCAGACGAGTGGGATTCCCGGGTCGCGGAGCTGGCCGCCTACGCCGCGGATGCCCGCGATCTGACCTACAAGCACCCGGTGTACGTCGACTTCCTGACCGAGGACGAGTACTCGGAGCAGACCCGCACCCAGGAGTCCGAGCTCACCCCCGAGGACCGCAAGGACCTCGAGAACACCACCGAACTGCTCCGGGCCCTGGGGTTGGCCTCCGGCGATCTCGACCTGTTCCAGGCCACCAACGACCTGAACGACACCGGCACGCTCGCCTACTACGACCCGGAGACCGAGCGGGTGACGGTCCGGGGCACCGAGATGACCGTTGATCTCAAGGTCACCCTGGTCCATGAGCTGACCCATGTCCTCCAGGACCAGTACTTCGACCTCGAGCAGCTCCCCGGCTACGAGAACCTGGACGAGGACGACGAGCTCCCCGACGAGGCCCAGGACGCGTTCGAGGCTGACCGGGCACTGGTCGAGGGCGATGCCATGCGGATCGAGTACGAGTACGTCGACGACTTGTCCAGCGACGAGGCCGACGAGTACTACAACGCCAACGCCGAGGATGTCAGCGGGGCCGAGGAGGATCTCGGCGACGTCCCGGCGGCGCTGCAAGCCTTCCAGGCGGCGCCCTACATCCTGGGCCAGCCCTTGGTGGAGATCATCGCCGATGACGGCAACGACGCGGTCGACGACGCCTTCCGGGATCCGCCCTCGACCACCGAGCACATGTGGGACCCCAGGACGTACCTCGATGGCGACGAGCCGACCGATCTGGACCGGCCCAACCCTCCCGACGGGGTCCGCAAGAAGGACGAGATCGACCACGGGGTCATGGGTGCGGTTGACCTCTTCGTCATATTGGGTGACCGCATCGACCCCTTCCAGGCCCTGGACGCGACCGACGGCTGGGGCAACGCCAGGTACGTGTCGTACGAGACCGACCGCCGTACGTGCGTGCGGATGGCCCTCGACGGGGACAGCGACACCGACGATCAGGAGCTGCGCTCAGCGCTGGATGCCT
This sequence comes from Acidimicrobiales bacterium, assembly GCA_036505485.1. GTDB lineage: Bacteria > Actinomycetota > Acidimicrobiia > Acidimicrobiales > VFJN01 > DASXTK01. The sequence goes on along the minus strand of DASXTK010000044.1, from coordinate 12,299 downwards.
GGGTGGCGGCCGCTCCGGCCGAGTCCAACGCCGCGGTGACCGACCTCGGCGATGGGCACAGCCAGCTCGAGTCCTGCGACCCGGGAGTCGACGTCGACGCGGCCAACGACCGTGCGCTCGATCTGATGACGCTGCCGGCGACCCGCATCCAGATCGCGTCCGATGGTGTCTACAACGGCGCGTCCCTCGACGACGCCTGGGCCGTCGGCGACTGCTTCGTCCGCAAGTTCACCATCGACGAGCTCACGGCCGAGGTCACCGACGAGCTGCAGGCGAAGGCCGACGACGCCTTCGAGAGCTGCGGTGCCGGGGGCTGAGCCCCCGGCACCAGGAGACCTAGAGGTACTGACCGGTGGCGACGCGCTCGATGGAGCGTCCGCCGGCGGAGCCACCGCCTTCGCGGTTGACGATCGTGCGGACGTAGACGATCCGCTCGCCCTTCTTGCCCGAGATCTTCGCCCAGTCGTCGGGGTTGGTGGTGTTGGGCAGGTCCTCGTGTTCCTTGTATTCCTGGTGGATCGAGTCGATCAGGTCATCGAGCTTGATGCCCTTCACGCCGCCGGCCAGATGGCGCTTGATCGCCAGCTTCTTGGCCCGGCGCACGATGTTCTCGACCATGGCCCCGGACGCGAAGTCCTTGAAGTACATGATCTCCTTGTCACCGTTCTGATAGGTGACCTCGAGGAACTCGTTCTCGCTGTCGGTCCGGTACATCTCCTCGACCGTGCGCTCGATCATGTTCTGGATGCACTTGGCCGGGTCGCCGCCACCCAGATCGCCGACGTCCTCCGGGGACAGCGGCAGGTCGGGGGTGAGGTAGCGGTTGAAGATCTGGGACGCTGCGGTCTCGTTGGGCCGCTCGATCTTGATCTTCACGTCCAGACGGCCCGGGCGCAGGATGGCCGGGTCGATCAGGTCCTCTCGGTTGGAGGCACCGATCACGATCACGTTCTTCAGCGACTCGACACCGTCGATCTCGGCCAGGAGCTGGGGAACGATGGTCGACTCGACGTCGGAGCTGATGCCGCTGCCGCGGGTGCGGAACATCGAGTCCATCTCGTCGAAGAACACGATGACCGGCCAGCCCTCCTCGGACTTCTCCCGGGCCCGCTGGAACACCAGCCGGATCTGCCGCTCGGTCTCGCCCACGTACTTGTTGAGCAGTTCGGGGCCCTTGATGTTGAGGAAGTAGCTCTTGGCGTGGTCGTCGCCGGTGACCGAGGCCACCTTCTTGGCCAGGCTGTTGGCCACCGCCTTGGCGATGAGGGTCTTGCCGCACCCGGGCGGTCCGTAGAGCAGGATGCCCTTGGGGGCAGGCAGCTTGTGCTCGGCGAACAGGTCCTGGTGCAGGAACGGCAGCTCGACCGCATCGGCGATCTGGTCGATCTGCTCGTCCAGGCCACCGATGTCGTTGTAGGAGACGTCGGGCACCTCTTCGAGCACCAGCTCCTCGACCTCGGGCCGGGGCAGCTTCTCCAACAGCAGACCGGAGCGGGCATCCATCAACATGGAGTCACCGGAGCGCAGCCGCTCACCGACCATGGCCTCGCCCAGGTCGACGACACGCTCTTCGTCGGCCCGGCCGATCACGATGGCCCGGCGGCCGTCCTCGAGCAGTTCCTTGAGGCTGACCACCTCACCGTTGGTGTCGGGGGTGCGGGACAACACCACGTTGAGCGACTCGTTCAGGACGACCTCGCCGCCCCGGATCAGCTCCTCCTCGTCCAGCGCAGGATGGACCGCGACCCGCATCTTTCGGCCGCCGGAGAACACGTCGACCGTGCCGTCGTCGTTGCGCCCCAGCAGGGTGCCGTACGCCGACGGCGGCTGGGTGAGCTTGTCGACCTCTTCGCGCAGCGCGGCGATGTGGTCACGCGCTTCTCGCAGGGTGTAGGTGAGCTTCTCGTTCTGGGCTACGGCCTGGGCCAGCTGCCCTTTGGTCTCGAGCAGACGCTCCTCGAGGGTCCGTACCCGCTTGGGCGCGTCTTGGAGCCGCCGGCGCAGGGCCAGCACCTCTTCTTCGAGTGTTCGAATGGTGTCCGCATCTTGCTTGGTCAATCGACGCTCGCTGTCTCGCTCAGCCACCGCGATCACCTCCTCGAGATGGGCCTCGCGTGCGACCCTAACACCGGCCACCGGTGACGTCGGACGCATCACTGACCGTTGCACACAGACCGCAAGCCACCCGCAGGTCCGCCACCCGGATGGGCAGCGCATCTCGAATTTCTATCGGGTTTGCCGGGTTTATCCTCCGGTTGACTAGGCTGCGGTTGTCCACGGGGGTAGGTGCCAAGAGCGTGTCAGAGCACGGTGCTGATCCTTCCTCCAACGATCTAGCCAGGAGCGATGCAAAGGTATGAAGGTCTGGATCGATCAGGATCTCTGCACCGGCGACGGCCTGTGCGAAGAGATCGCCCCTGACGTGTTCACCTTGCTGGATGACGGCCTGGCCTACGTGAAAGAGGGCGACAAGGTCTTCGCCGAGCCTGGGGGCGCCGAGGGTCTGGCCAACGTTCCCGCCGGCCAGGAAGAAGCCACCATCGAGTCAGCCGAGGAATGCCCCGGCGAATGCATCTTCATCGAGATCGACTGAATCTCCTGACCGCCTAGCGGAGGCAGGAGCCGGTGTCGTCGGTGGTGGTGAGGTTGGTGGACATCACCGCACGTAGCTCGTCCAAGGCCAGCGCGTAAGCCACGGCATCCTTGTCGTCCGGCGCTACCGCGAACGCCACTCCGATCACCCGACCCTGGCTGTCGATCAGAGCCGCGCCGGAATCGCCCGGCTGCAGGCTGGCCGCCAGCACCAGGACCTGGCGTCGCGAGTCCTGCCGGTCGTAGATGTCCATGCCGAGTGCGGTGATCTCCTCGCCCACCCGGAACGGGCTGATGGTCAGCGGACCGCCCAATGGATGCCCGAAGGCGCCACCGATGTCGCCGACGTTGGCGTCACGCATGTCCAAGGGCGGCCGGTTCAGGCCGTTGACCCGCAGCACCGCCAGGTCCCGCACGGGGTCGTAAGCCACGACGTCGGCCTCCTCGAGACTTCCGTCGTTCAGCTCGACCCGGGTGGAGTCCTCCCCGGCAACGACGTGGGCGTTGGTGACGATCAGTTCCTCGGCCACGACGAAGCCGCTGCCCTCCTGGATCTGGTCGCAGGCTTCGCCCTGGACCTTGACAGTCGACTCAGCCACCGAGTCCGCCAGCTCTTGGGTCAGAGCGCTCGCCTCCGGCGCCGGGCCGGGATCGGGCGCGGGCTGCAACCGGTCGAGCACCTGGGGGAACGACTCGTCGCCGACCACCCGCCGCATTGCCTCTACGGCGTCGGGTGGCGGGGGGAAGTAGTTGTCCACCTCGCTGGCGATCACCGAGGTGCGGGCCTGCTCCGCGGTCCACCCGGGCACCGCGGCCAAGGTCGGTAGCAGAAGCCACAGCCCGACCAGCACGCCGATGGTTCCTGACACCGACCCCGCGTACCGGTCGACCGTGCGCAGCGGACCTTCGGGCAGGGCGATGTGCAGCTTGCTGCCCAGCGTCAGGCCGAGACCTTGGCCGATCAGCGCGCAGCCCAGCAGGGTGGCGATCGCCACCAGCACCAGGCTGACGTCGCTGGCCCCCTGCAATCGGCGCAGCAGGTCGGGCACGATGGCGGCCCCGATGAGGACACCGATGCCGAACCCCATCCAGGACACCACCCGGGCCAGCAGCCCGAGGCGGTAGCCGCCGATGGCGGCGCTCAGCCCCAGCAGGACCAGGATCAGATCGAGAAGGTTCACCCGTCCACCGCCCGTGGCCTTGTTCGGTTCCGGCTACCCGAGCAGCCGTGCGCTGGTGAGGAAGCCGGTGTGGGCCACCATGCGGTGGTCGGGCCGCACCGACGGCGGGTCGATGTGCCAGCTTCGGTTCAGCACCTCGACGGTCTCGGCCAAGCCGAAGCCGCTGTCGCCGAGGACCTCCCGCAGCTGTGCGGCCTGGGTGATCTGGGGCGTGTAGGCCACGAGGATCCCTCCACGGTGGAGAGCCCGGGCCGCGTGCTTCACCGCGCGCCATGGTTCGGGTAGGTCGAGCACCACCCGGTCGAGGTCGGTCAGGTCGATACCGTCGTAAACGTCGCGGGTCTCGACCTGGTAGCGGTCGGTCACGTCATCGCCGAGGAACTGGGCCACGTTGCGCTGGGCCCGGGTGGCGAAGTCGTCGCGCAGCTCGTAGCCGGTGACCTCGGCCCCGGCCCGCAGCAGGGTCATCGACAATGCGCCCGAGCCGACGCCGGATTCCAGCACCCGAGCCCCGGGGAAGATGTCGGCGAGCAGGAGGATCGGGCCGAGATCCTTGGGATAGATGACCTGGGCGCCCCGCGGCATCTTGAGCACGAAATCCGCCAGCGTGGGCCGGATGGCCAACATGCGCATGCCCCGGCTGGAGCGGACGGTCATGCCCTCCTCCTGGCCGATCAGGTCGCTGTGGGGCAGGACCCCGGCGTGGCTGTGGAACTCACCCTCGGCCGACAGGGTCACGAGATAGCGCCGCTGCTTGCTGTCCACCAGCAGCACCTGCTCGCCTTCGCGCAGCGGTCTCATCGCCGCCTCCTGAGCATCTCGACCGGCACCGGATCGTGGCCGGAGACCCGTTCGGTCAGCCGGCAGAAGGCGCACACCTCGTCGGGGCTGGGGGCACCGCACACCGCGCAAGGTGTGAGCGTGGCCTTCCCCCCATCGGCCTCGGGCTCGAAGTGCTCGGCTACCCGGCTCAGGAAGCCGAAGTAGAAGGCGTTCTTGGTCCCCGGCGAGTTGGCCTCCAGCTCGTTGAGCACCTCCTTGTAGCGAAGGTGCCGGTTGCCCGCGGCCAGGGGACATTCGTCCACGATGTAGTCGATGCCCCGCAGGATGCAGTACGCCGCGGTCTCGCGCTCCCCCAGCCGGACCAGCGGCTTCACCTTGCGCGGGAACCCCGGCGAGGCCGGCAGCACCGGGGCTTGGCGACCCAGGTACTCGGTCTGCCAGCGCAGCACGTTGCCGAGCAGCACCGCAGCTTCGTCGTCGAGGTTGTGGCCGGTGGCCACCACGTCGTAGCCGCCCTCCAGAGCCACCTTGTCGAACAGGTGCCGTTTGGAGATCCCGCAGGCCGAGCAGGGCGCCCGCCGGGTCACCTCCGCGGCGGTGGGCACGTCGTAGCCGTAGTCGTCACGCAGGTCGAGACGGCGCAGGGTGTAGCCGCGGGCCTCGGCGAATCCCTCGGCCGCGGCGGTGCTGGTGGCGCTGTACTCGCCGATCCCCAGGCCGAGCACCAGGCCCTCGGTCTGATACCCCAGCTCCACCAGGATGTCCCAGAGGGCGAGGCTGTCCTTCCCGCCGGACACCGCCACGAGCACCTTGTCGTCGGTGCGCAGCATGTCGTGGTCGCTGATGGCCTTGGCCACCTGGTCGCGGCAGAACCGCAGCATGTGCTCCGGGCAGAAGTTGGCGTTGTGCCGGCGCAGGTCGATGACGGCCGGACCCCGGCACACGGTGCACTTCACGGCAGCGGCACCGCCCCACCCGAGATCACCGGACGGATCTCGACCACGTCCTCGTCGGCCAGCAGCGCATCGCCCGGCACCAGGGTGTCGCCCCGGATCACCAGCACCGCGTCGCGGTGCAGCTCGAGCCGGCCGAGCAGCTTGGCCACGCTCATCGGGCCGGCCAGGTCGAGCTCACGCCGAGGATTGCGCAGGACGACTCGCACCCCGTCATTGTGGCAGCGCCGGGCAGCCGGTTCGGTCGCCCAGCTCCTCTAACCGCGACGGCGAAGCCGCCGACGGCGTTTTTCCTCGGCCCCATAGACCTCGGTCAAGTGGTCGATCTGGATGGCCTGGCCCGGCTTCAGCTCCCCCCGGAACACCACCTCGGGCTGGCTGCCGGCGAACCGGCGGACCTGACGCAGCCCGAAGCTGAGCACCGCGATCCAGAACCATCCCCGCGACGAACCCATCAGGCCGCGCTGCACGCCGCGCGACTGCAGTGACCGCAGGAGCCGATCGGTTTGCGACATCGAGCTGGGGCTCAGACCCGGCGAATCTCGACGATGGTGGTGCGCTTCTTGCCGCCGCGCCGGCCCAGCAGGAAGACGATGAGCACCAGGATGATGCCGATGACCGCACCGGCGGTGACGAGCGTGTTCTTGGTGGACGCCACCTCGTCGCGTGCCCCCTCGACCAGCTCGCGCATCTTGGCCTCGAGGTCGTCGCGGGTGATCGGTCCCTCGGTGCGACTGGGGAAAGGAGCAACGTTGCTCATGGGTGGCCTCCTACTTCCTCTTGATGCGGCTGGCCGCCAGGCCACCGATGGCCAGACCCACGATCAGCACGATGATGTACGGCACCCACGACAGGTTGCCGTGGAAAGTTGTCCCGGTCTCGGTCTGCAGGGCTCGTAGCAGCGACAACAGCAGCAGACCGATCCCGAAGCTGCCGAGCACCGACCCAGCGAACCCCATGCTGATGTAGCGGCCGACGCCCCGGAGCGGCTCGATGGTCTCCTGGCGCGCGTAGTCCTTGCTCAGTCCCCACAGCTCGCTGACGACCTGCGGCATGCTCTTGTTGGATTCGGCTGGCACGCTCGATGCATCTCCCAAATGAGTTGCTTCGTTGTAGCACGCCGACCGACATGCCTTCGCGTATGCCCATGACCCGCAACGGTCCTAGCCGGGCGGCGGAGGCGTCGCCACCGCGACCGGCACCAGAGCGTTGATGTCGACGCCGCGCGGATAGCTGACGAGTATCTCGGTCAGCCCGTTCTGGAGGTTGACGGTCGCCGAGTCGATCGCCTGGTCGCCGGGCACGTTGGCCACATAGGAGAACGTCAGCGTCCCGCCCTGGGCCGGCTCGGCCCGGCCCGACAACGCGGTGACGTTCTGCAACGTTCCCGTCTTGGCCCGGATCCGGCCCTCTACCACCGTGCCGTCACCCCGATCGACCAGGGTGCCCGAGACCCCGGCGACCGCCAGGCCCTGCACGAGGACCGGCCCGGTCTCGGGTTGGGTGAGCAGGTCGGTCAGGAGTTGACAGGTCAGCCGGTTGGTGTCCGACAGCCCCGAGCCGTCGACGATCTCGACGCCATCGAGCGCCACCCCGGCCTGAGAGATCAGCGATCTCACCGCGGCGGCCCCGGCTTCCCAGGTCCCGCTGCCGCTGATCGACGCCCCGATCTCCTTGATCGCCATCTCGGCGGTGTCGTTGTCGCTGTCGGTCAGCATCTCGGCGATGATCTCCCGCACCGTCGGCGACGGCAGGTCGGCCACGGTGGTGAGCCCGGCCGGCGCCTGACCCGAGCGGGGCGCACCGGACACGGCCACTCCCCGCTGGCCCAGGAGCTCGGTCAACACGGCCGCGGCATGGGCCGCAGGGTCGGTGCTCGGGCCGCCCTTGGGCACCTGGGTGAAGCCGTCGTTGACGGTCAGCGCCCCCACCGGACCGATGATGTTCTGGGCGCCGTAGCGGGACGGCCAAGCCGGGTTGTACCGCTGGGCGTCGTAGCGGGTGTCGTCACCCACCACGCTGCCCTCGATGCGGGTGACGCCGGCGGCCACGATGGCGTCGGCCAGCTGCGCCGGGTCGACGGCCAGGAAAGCGCCGTGGTCGTGGTTGAGGGTGGCCGCGTAGTCCGGGCTGGAGAGCACCGGATCACCCCCGCCGACCAGGTACAGGTCGCCGGCGAGGACTCCGGCCCCGACCGGAACGGTGGCGCCGGCGATGGTGTCGAGCCGGGCGTCGGGTCCCTTGGCCAGCAGCAGCGCGGTGGAGGTGATCAGCTTCTGGGTCGACGCTCCGGCCAGGGGGGTCGTCGGGTTGTGGGCGTAGAGGGTGTGGTCGTTGGCCTCCACGACCAGGCAGGAGTCCGGCGGCGACTGCACGATCCAGCCTTCGAGATCGGCGGCGAGACGCCGGTCGGCCACCGGCGCGGCGATGACCTCCGGGGCCCGGCGGGCCGAGAGAACCGGTGTGGTCGCCGCGGACGGGTGCAGCGCGGCCGCGGTGTCGTCCCCGTTGAGCATCACCGCGCCCACGGCGGCGGCCACACCCACGACGCCGAGCGCCGCTGGGAGCAGCCATCGCGGGAGGCGCGAGCGCGCGAAGTGTTGGGGCATCAAGCAAGACCTCGTCTTTGCAGCCAGCGGGAGCGCTGCCAGAGATGTTCGAGCGCGGTCACCGCCCGGTTGGCCGACGCATGGCACAGACGCCCGGCTTGGTGCAGCGTGGCGACACCGGCGTTGTCCGGGTCGGTCACGGCCAGCTCGGTGGCCACCAGGACCGGCTTGCCGGTGCGGTCGCTGGCGTCGATGGCGGCCTGGGCGAAGCGGGCGTCCTGGCGCTCGTGGTAGGCGACGATGCGCTCGAGGTCCTCGCTGGGCCAGAACGGACCCTGCCGCATCAGCTTGGCCTGGTTCGACTGGATACCCATCCCGAGGAAGATCACGGCGTCGATGTCCGGGTGCCCGGTGACCAGGTCGAGCACCACCGGTACCGTGTCCCGGGTCTCTCCGCCGGCCATGTCGATGGGGTTGTTGCGGCTCCACCGGGGCGGCAGTTGCTCGTCGATGGCGGCCCGCAGGTCCTCGGGCAGGTCGATGAGATGCAGCGAGGATCGGGTCAGGGCATCGGCGGTCACGACGCCCCAGCCGCCGGCGGTCGTCACCACGGCCACCCGGTCACCGCGGGGCAGCGGTTGGGTGGCGAAGGTCGCAGCGATGTCGAAGGCCTGCTCGACCGAGGCGGCTCGCTGGATCCCGGCTTGGCGGCACATCCCCTCGAAGACCCGGTCATCGGTGGCCAGGGAACCGGTGTGGCTGGCCGCGGCCCGCTGTCCCCCGCTGGTGGCACCGCCCTTGACCACGACGACCGGCATCCGCTCGCCGACCTGCCGCAGCCGCTCGTACACGGCCCGGCCTTCGCCCAGCGCGACGCCCTCTATGTAGGCCAGCGCCACCGATGTCTCATCATCGTTGGCGTAGTACTCGAGGTAGTCCGGGATGGAGACCGCGGCGGCGTTGCCGGCCGACACCGCCCGGCTGACGCCCACGCCGGTCTGCCGGGCGTAGTTCTGGAACGAGCTGACGAAGTTGCCGGACTGGCTGGCGATGGCGATGCGCCCGGCCGGCGGGTAGGGCGCCACGATCTGGGCGCAGAGCTTGGCCGGGGTGGACACGATCCCCTGCCCGTTGGGGCCGGCCAGCAGGATTCCCAGCTCGTCGGCCAGCGCGACCAGGTTGTTCTGGGCTCCACGGCCCTCCTCGCCGGCTTCGCCGTATCCCGCCGACGCGATGAACGCCGCGGTGATCCCCTTCTTGGCGCAGGCCCGGAGCAGGTCGGGGTTGGTCGCCGCGGGCGTGCACACGAAGGCGAGATCGATCTCACCGTCGGGCAGATCGGCGACGTCGGGCACGGTCTGGATCCCCAGGACCTCGGCCCCGTCGCGGTTGGTGGCATAGACCTTGCCCTCGTAGCCGCACGACAGGATGTTGTGCAGCGCCACGAAGCCGAACTTGCCGGGATGGGTGGAGGCCCCGGCCACGAGCACTGCCCGCGGATCGAAGAGGGCCCGGAAGCCTTCGGTCGAGGCGGTCATCGGAGCTCCACCAGAGCATCGACCGCCACCGGGCGGCCATTGACGACCAGCAGCGGGTTGAGGTCGGCCGAGGCCAGGTCCGTGTGCTCTTCGGCCGCACGGGACAGGCCGACCAGCAGGTCGATCAGCACCTCACGGTCGACCGCGGGCTCGCCCCGGAACGGGCCGAGCAGAGCTTGGGTGGCCAGGTCGTCGATCATGTCCGCGGCATCGTGGCGGTCCACCGGCGCCAGTCGGAAGGCCACGTCACCGATGGCTTCGGCCAGGATCCCGCCGATGCCCAGCATCAAGGTCATGCCGAACTGAGGATCGTCGTGCAGGCCCGCGATCAGCTCTCGGGTTGCCTGCAGCATCGGGGCCACGAGGAGGTGGACCTCCCCGTCGTCGGGTGTGGCCGCGGCCAACAGGCTCTCGGCTGTGGATCTCACCGCGTCGGCCGAGCCCAGGTCCAACCGCACCAGGCCGCGTTCGGTCTTGTGGGCGATCGCGTCGCCCCCCAGCTTGACCACGATGGGGTAACCGATCTCCCCCGCCGCGGCCACGGCGGCGTCGGCCGTTTCCACGATCGACTCGGGTGGGAACGGCACCCCGAAGGCACCTAACAGCTCTTTCGAGTCTGCTTCGGACAGTGTCGCCATAGCTGCCCGAGGCTAGTAACGCGACCGGTTGCTCCCCTAACGCAGGGCCCGGAGGCGGGACTCGACGTCTACGAAGCTGGGGTCGCTGGCGAAGACTCGTTGGAAGAGCTCACGGGCCTGGGGTAGGTCGCCGGCCCGTTCGTAGAGGTCGGCCAGGACGTAGGCCACCCGGAGGTGGTGTTCCTTGGCCTTGCGGGCCGGTCGCACCCCGGGCTCGAGGAGCTTGATGGCGTCGTCGATCCGTCCCTGATCGGCCAGGGCGCCGGCGGCCACGATCCGGCCCTCGGCCACCAGTGCCGCACCCGGGCTGGCTGCGCTGAGCTCCTGCCAGAGCTCGTCGACCTGGTTGTAACGACGCAATGCCCGGTAGCAGTCGGCCAGCACCGGATGCTGTTCGACGCTGGCGGTCAGAGTCCGGAACGCCTCCAGCTCTCGGGCCGCGGCCTGCCACCGCCCCAGGTGGTAGAGGGTCAGCCCGTACAGCTCCCGCACGGCGGGGAGTTGCGGCGCCATCTCGGCCAGCGGCCGCACCATGCGCCGCGTGTCCTCGTAGCGGCCGCGCCGGAAGGCATCGCTGGCGTCGCGCAGTCGCTTCTCGAACCGGGGCGCTCGGCTGCCGCCAACCGCCTTGCGGACATCGGCGTCGATCTCGCGGGGCTTGCCCCGACGGGACTCCCGCTGGGCGACGGCGGTCTCCTCGTCGTCCTCGTCGCCTCTAGCTGGTGCCTGGCGGTCGGTGCCTTTGCGCCGACCTCGACCGACGGCGTCCTCGGCCTCGTCCCGGACCGCGCCCTCATCGATCCATTCCTCGGGCTGCCATGCCGTTGGCTTGTCATCGGCCTCCCGGTGGTGCCGGGCCGCTTCTCCGGCCGCCCGCCATGCGGCAGAGGCCGAGTCTTCGTCCAGGCGGGCCGTCCCACGACGGGCCACGCTCCCCCAGTGCTTGCCCCGACCGGTCAGTGTCGGCGGGTCGGCGCGCCGTCGTCGTGGCGCGTCGCTACTGCGCTGACCGACGCCGCGCCTGTCGTCCCGCTCGGTCGATCGATCGCTGCTGGTTCGTCGGTCGTTGCGCTGGCTGCTCCGCTGACCACCTCGGCCGGTCGGACGGGGCGCTCCCCCGCGAGACGTGCCCCGCTCGGGCCGCGACCGCCGGTCGCCCTCGGCACGTGCACCTCGCTCTGGCTTGTCGGCCCGACCCCCCTCGGCGCGGCCGCCGCTGGAGCGAGCTGTACGGCTGGTGCGAGCCGAGGAAGGGGGACGAGGGCGACCCGTTGAGCGGCGGGCATCGGGTCTCGGCATCTGTTCAGCGTATAACGCGATGAAGGAGCCGCCTTTACAGCGGCTCCTTCATCTGCGAAATCCGGCGGCGTCCTACTCTCCCAGGCAGTTTCCCGCCAAGTACCATCGGCGCAGGAGGGCTTAACTTCCGTGTTCGGAATGGGAACGGGTGTGACCCCTCCGCTGTAGCCACCGAAATCTGTTGTCAGTGCGCCGCGCCCTCATAGGGCGCGCGCTCCCTGAGATCTCCATAGCGAGCACGAACGTCATTGTAAATCCAAGCCCTCGGCCGATTAGTACCGGTCGGCTACACACGTTGCCGTGCTTCCACCTCCGGCCTATCAACGTGGTGATCTACCACGGGCCTTACCAGGTTAACCCTGTGAGGAACCTCATCTAGGAACGGGCTTCGCACTTAGATGCTTTCAGCGCTTATCCCTTCCGCAGGTCGCTAACCAGCAGTGCACTTGGCAGTACAACTGGCACACAAGAGCTGCGTCCGTCCCGGTCCTCTCGTACTAGGGACAGCCTTCCTCAAGTTCCTTACGGCTGTGGCGGATAGGGACCGAACTGTCTCGCGACGTTCTAAACCCAGCTCGCGTACCGCTTTAATGGGCGAACAGCCCAACCCTTGGGACGTGCTACCGCCCCAGGATGCGATGAGCCGACATCGAGGTGCCAAACCTTCCCGTCGATATGGACTCTTGGGGAAGATGAGCCTGTTATCCCCGGGGTACCTTTTATCCGTTGAGCGACGGCGCTTCCACACGCAACCGCCGGATCACTA
>DASXTK010000043.1:0-5123 GCA_036505485.1 Acidimicrobiales bacterium | reverse complement strand
TCGTGACCTTTCTCGGAGCAAATGATACTATCCCTGCGCCCGATGGTTCAGGGTGGCCGAGCAGGACGTTCACCAGAGGTGAGGACGATGGCGGGGGTTGTTTTCGCGATAGTGATCGCGTTGGGGACGATTCTCTGCGTCGGGGTGGTCATACGGGCCATGGAGCACTAGGCCGTCGTATTTTCGTATGGAAAATTTCCCACCCTGGCATGGTGGGAGGAATTCTGGGAGGCTGCTAGCTCCCGTCGGCCAGCTTGAGGCCGCCGCGGCCAGAGGGTGCGCCGCGCGGCCGTAACGACGGCGGTCCCTGGTCCTTGTCCTCGGCCTTCGCCGGCGACTCCGCCGTGGCCGACCTGATCTGCATGTGCACGTGGTAGAGCGGGTAGAGCTCCTTGGTCGGCAGCTGCCGCACGGTGCCCTCGTCCGTCGGCCGGTCGACCTTGTCGCTGGCCGCTCGGACGATGAAGAACAGTCCTGCCCCGGCAAGGACGAACGGGAGGAAAACCAGCAGCGTGTTGCTGCCGTAGAACATCGAGCCGTCGGCGAGCGTCATCGCGGGAACTCGATCCTGGGCACCTCGGGCACCTCGGGTTCGTCGTCTGAGAGGTCCTCGTCCTTTGGGGGAATCTCACTGGCCGCCTTGAGCACCAGCGCCCCGCCGACCCCGAGCGCGCCGAACAGCACGGTGATGATCACCTCGTCGAACGCGTACAGCCCACCGCCGTGGGCGAGGACCTCCGCGATCAACACCATCCGAACCTCCTAGGCCTCGGGGCGGCCACGGTGCTCGCGGCCGCCCCGAGGACGGTTCCGCCTACTTGAACTGTGGCTGCATGATCGCCTGCACCTCGGCGAGGTTGCGCGCACCGCCCCCGTCGTCGAAGACGAGGATACCGGTCACCTCGAGCTGTGCCCCCCCGATCGTCAGCAGGTGCTCGTCCTGCCAGACCGAGTCGTGCGTCGTCAGGGTGAGCTTGGTGGTCGCCCCCGGGTCGACGGTGGTGGTCGGCGCCACCTGCATCTGGCGGTCCAGGGGTCCCGGGGTGCCCGGCACGAAGTTCAGGTTGGTGGTGGTGAACTCCTTCAGGGTCATGGCCGTCTTGCCGCTGTTGGTGACGTCGACGTTCATGGTGAACGTCTTGGAGCCGCGGTCGTAGGTGGCGGTCGCGTTGGACGCCTTGGCGAACTGCGGCGCCGAGGCGATCGCCGGCTGCGGCGGGGCGAACTGGATCACCTGCTGCGGCATCTTGGTCGGGAACGCCGCCGCCTGGTACAGCCACCCCACCACCAGCAGCAGGGCGGTGCCGATGGCGAACCAGTTCATGTTGCGGTGGTCCCGCTTGGTGATCAGCCCGTATTCCATCCCGTCGGTGTTGAGCGGGATCTGGCTGGTGACCGCCAGGTTGGTCACCGTCCGCTTCGGCACCGTCCAGTAGATCATCCAGGCCACGCCGATCACGAAGGTGATCAGCAGCCAGATCCAGGTGAACGGCAGCTGGTAGTTCTCGAGGTTGATGGTCTTGCCGTTGTCGAGCGTGATCGGGTTGGAGTACCCGGCCGGGTTCTTCTCCACCGTGATCCACATGCCCGGTCCGAGCAGGGTGCCCGCGCCCTTGACCGAGAACGAGGGGTGCACGTGCCAGGTGCCCGCGCGCCGCCCGGCGACGGTCAGGGAGAACTCGTAGATCCCGCCCTTGTGGACGTCGATCCTGTCGGGCGCGGACACGCCGTTGATGGTCCGCTCCTTGACGATCACCACCGGCCCCGGCGCGATCGCGCTGATGAAGCCCGTGTTGGGGGCACCCTTGGCGAGGCCGGTCGGCCACGCGTCCAGGACCTTGGCGGTACCGGTGATGGTGAAGGTCTCGCCCTGCTTGACGTGGTCCTGGGAGAACTTGACGTCCACCCACCCGACGGAGGTCATCCGCAGGAAGGCCTCCTGGGACTTCTCGCCGTGGGCCTGGGCGGCCGGTGAGATCGACACCACGAGCGCGCCAGCGAGCAGGACGGCCCCGAGGAGTCGGCGGTGTCGGCGTCGCATCGTCGCAGCTCCTTCCGTTGGCCTCACCGTCACCACCGCTTGATGAAGCGGCCGATGGGCCAGATGGCGAGCCCGCGGCCGATGAACTGCCCGATCCAGTAGCCGGCGATCGCGACCGTGGCGCCGAACACCAGCGACACGTACTGGGTCTCGCCGAGGAACGTCCGCAGCGAGCCGTGCTCCACGATGCGCAGGTACTCGGGGGTCTGGCTGTGGATGTACTCGATCCCCTGGACGTCGGCGACCGTCACGATGCGGTCCATCCAGTGGGCGGGTTGGAGGTACGGCGCCAGTGGGATGTAGTTCGAGATCCACCAGGTGACGGAGAACAGGATCGCTCCGATCACCGAGGTGAGGATGAAGGATTTCGTTTTCAATAACACCCAATCGGCAAAGATCGCCGCGGCGACCATCGTCGCGGGCCAGACGTAGTTCATCGGGTAGTAGACGAACGCGCCCCACTGCACCCACCTGCCGACGAAGGTGCAGAGGAACAACCCGACCGCGGTGTAGGTCATCCCGGTCGGGAAGCGCCATGCGAGCCACTGGATGTACTGCAGGGCCGAGCCGATGATGATGATCGCGAACGGCGTCACGATCGGCCACCACTGGCGGTCCTTCCAGTCGGTCCAGAAGTCCCAGTCGCCCGCGAAGAGCTGCTTGGTGATGTCGGCCGCGGCACCGACCACGAAGATGGCGGTGATCCAGAAGACCGCGTCCCACTTCCGGTCGATGTAGCGGTACTGCTTGTTGACGAGCTCGCGGAGCTCGAGCGTCTTCGCATCCGTCGCCACGTGCAGCCTCCCCACTCTTCGAGCTCGAAGCCCGAGTGCGCCGGGCGAGCCGTCCTCAGACGGCCCGCGACGGCCAGGCGACCCCTGGCGTCAGGCGACTTCCTCTTCCTTGACGCCTGCCGCCTGCTCGATCTCACCCTCGATCTGCAGCAGCCGCACCAGCGTCTCCGCCCAGAGGGCGAAGATGCCGGCCGCCAGCCAGCCGTACAGGACGAACGGCCAGTGGAACGGCACCGCGAAGATCTCCTCGGTGATCCACAGGCTGTGGCCCCACTCGTTCATGGCGACCTGCATCAGCTCGGTCACCGACGCCGCGATGAGCAGGAAGAAGGACCACGGGAAGCCGTTCTCCGCCCCGTACACCTTGGGCAGCCAGTACCTGCCGAACAGGTAGGTCCCCACGGTGAAGGTGATCCCCAGCGGGAAGAAGAGGTAGAACATGGGGATGTGCGACGGCGTGAGGGCGGTGTCGCGCACGGCGGTCTGGTGCCAGGAGCCGTCCTGGTTGGGCCAGAAGCTCGCCATGATGTACAGGATCACGGAGGTGGTCCCGACCAGGCCCCAGAAGACGGCGATGCGGCGGACCTCCTCGGCGTGGCTGATCTTCGCGGTGACCAGCGTGCGGCCGCGCCTGACCAGGCTTCCCCACCACCACAGCGTCGCCACCGTCACGCCGACCACCTCGGCGATGAACAGGCTGCGGTAGTACAGCGCGAAGTTCTTGCTGGAGGCGTCGATCCCGTACTTCCACGCGGTGAACTGCTGGAAGATTCGGATCGCGATGGCCAGGAGCAGGAATACGCTGCACCCGACTATGCAGGTGCGCCATCCTCCCAGCCAGTCGATCGGCCCCCGTCCCGGACGATCGGACACCCGCGCCTCGGTCGGTGGAGCTGCTACTTGCGCCATGCGCTCACCTCCGGCTCGGCTCGGCCAGTGCCTGCCCTGATCCGCACCCGGTCGCTGCCACGGCATCCCCGGGCGGCTCGTCCGCGACGCGCCGGCCGGGGCGTTGGTGAACTACGAGAGCACCGGTGGGGGGCCACCCTGGCTCGAGCTCCCTCGGTCAAAGTAGAAAGGGCGAATACATCTCCCACAAGCGGCGATTTCTGAAATCGGGCTCCGGTTGCAAGCATGTACGAATCGAAAGCCCGTTTAGGGGGGCGCGGCCATAGGCAATCCGTATCTGGTGGCGAGCATTCCACGGCAAAAGCTCGCGTTGCCCTCGATGCTGATTCGCACCGTCTGGGCGAAGCGGAGCGCTGCCACCACCCGGTCGGCGGGCACCCGAGCGCCCGTCGGATCGACCAACAGGAATGCGTCGGGACCGGCCGGGAGGCCGAGCTCGGCGCGGCGTTCGACGTAGGTCCGCGCCTCGTCGCCGTCCTCGAGGTCGCCCAGGCGCATGGCGGTGAGCTGCTCGGTGCTCACCCCCGCGTCGAGCAGCGAGCGGGCCAGCCGCTCCTGGCGGGCAAGGAACGCCTTGCGGCGGAACACCTGCCGCAGCTCGTCGAGCTCCCCGGTCGCCTCGCCGGGGAAGGTGCCGGAGAAGCCGCGCCCCTCGGCAACGCCGGCGTTGATCTCCTCGGACGCGTGGTGGTCCTCGAGCAGGATCTCGGCGCGTCCGGCGCCTGGCACCGACTCGACCGCCGCGCGGGCGTCGGCGACCATCAGGTAGGCGAAGTTGGGGGCGCAGAAGTAGGTCGGCAGGCGCAGCCGCACCCGTACGGCACCCTCGCCGACCTCGACGCCGGTGACGAAGCCGAGGTCGGTGATGGGCTCGTCGAGCTCGGGGTCCCGGACGCGCCCGAGCGCGCCCAGGATCGCCCGATCCTCCGGGGGGCTATCCCCGGACCCCTTCGCCTTGCTCGTCATCAGGCCGGCACGGCCGGCGTCGCCACGGTGACCTCGCTGGGCACCTCGAGGTCGTAGAGCCGGGCCGCGTTGAGGCCGAGGATCTTCCGCTTGACGTCCGGGGTGAGCTCCGGCAGCTCGCTGGCCGAGTCGCCCGGGATCTGGAAGTCGACGAACATCTCGACCAGCCACTTCGGGCTCCACAGCGCGTAGTCGCTGGCGAACAGCAGCCGGTCCTCGCCGAGCCAGTACAGCAGCTCGCCCACGATCTGCCCGAAGTACTTGGGCCGCGAGTAGATGAACGGCATCGCCACCGCCAAGCCGCCGTAGACGTTCGGCTCCTGCGTGCCGATCCAGCACATGTCCTCCAGCCGCGGCAGGCCGACGTGCTCGACGATGAAGTTCAGCCCCTGGAACCTGGTGGCCGCCGGGTC
>DASXTK010000042.1:0-2860 GCA_036505485.1 Acidimicrobiales bacterium | reverse complement strand
GTTGTCGCTGACCGTGGCCGGTCTCTACGACGCCCCGGCGGCGGCTCAGATCGGCGACTACCTCATGAACGTCGACGACTACAGCCGGGTCGTGGCCGACGATGGCGACGCCCAGATCATGGTGGACCTCGCCGACGGCGTCTCGGTCGACCAGGCCAAGCCGGCCTTGGAGCGGATCACCGATCCCTACGTCACCGCCGAGGTGCAGAGCGTCGACGACTTCAAGGACATGATCGGGGCCCAGCTCGACATCTTCCTGCGACTGATCCTCGGCCTACTGGTGCTGGCCCTGGTCATCGCCCTGCTCGGGATCGCCAACACCATTGCCCTGTCGGTGTTGGAACGGACCCGGGAGCTCGGTCTGCTCCGGGCGGTGGGGATGAGCCGCCGGCAGGTCCGGGCGTCGATCCGCTGGGAGTCGGTGATCATCGCCCTGTTCGGCACCACCCTCGGTCTGGCCGTCGGGGTGCTGGGCGGCTGGGGCATGGTGACCACGTTCCGGGACGACGGCTTCGAGGTGTTCCGGGTCCCGTACCTGGTGCTGGCCCAGCTGGCGCTGCTGGCCGGGATCCTCGGTATGGGCGCCGCGCTGATCCCGGCCTGGCGGGCCAGCCGCCTCGACGTCCTACGCGCCATCCACAGCGAGTAACAACCCGAAATTGAGGCGTTTCTCGCGGTATAAGCGCGGGAAACGCCTCAATTTCGGACGGAAGCCAGCAAGGCCTCGTTGGGCTCGTCCGGCAGGGCGTCGAGCGGGGTGGCGATCTCTGCGATGGAGGGCCCGAACTGCTTGGCGTATGGGGCCAGGGCGTCGAGGTCGAACCCGTAGAGCTCGGCCACGTTTCCGGCCAGCAGCCGCTGGAGCTCGGCCGGATCGGTGTCGTGGAACAGCGCCCGCAGGTGCTCCCGGGTGAACGGGTAGGTGCCCTCGTCGTGGGGATAATCGCTGCCCCACATGAACTTGTGCAGCCCGATCTGGTGGCGGGCTTCGGCATCCTCGGGTCGGGGCTGGCTGACCCCCATCCAGCAGTTCTGCTCGAAGTACTCGCTGGCCGATCGGGGCAGCACGCTCTCGGCGCCGTAGCGGATCTCGCCGGTCGACCCGGTGTCCCGGATCCGGCTCAGGATGGAGTCGAGCCGTCCCAGCAACGGCGGTACCCAGGCGCAGCCGGCCTCGGTCATCACGAAGCGCAGACGAGGGAAGCGCTCGAACACCCCGGACAGCACGAACTGCACGAACGGCCGCTGCGAGTAGAAGCTGACCTCGTTGATGTAGAGGAGCATCGCCGCCGGGTAGGCGCCGTAGTCCGGGGCACCGGTGCCGCCATGGACGTTGACCGGGATCTCCAGCTCCTCGAGGACGGCCCACAGCCGGTCGTACTCCGGGTCGTACAGCGGCTTGACCCACTTCACGTCGGGGGCGAGGTTGGGCAGGAGGATCCCGCCCCGCAGACCGTGCTCCTTGATCCAGTGCGCGTCCTCGATGGCGTCGTCGATGTCGTTGAGGAAGATCTGCCCGATGCCGGCCCGGCGCTCGGGGAACTCGCCGCACCAGTCGACCAGCCAGCGGTTGTGGGCCCGGATCCCGGCCAGCCGGTGCGGGTACTCGTCGGGCTTGGGCGGTGGAGCGAACAGCACGAAGCTGGGGAAGAACGGCGGCACGGTGTTGGGGAAGATGACCTCGCCGACGATGCCGTCGGCCTCCTGCTGGGAGTTGCGCATCTCGTTGTCCCAGTTGCGCAGCCGTCGCTGGTCCCCCAGATCCCGGAACGGGTTCTTGTACTTGCCCCGCCAGGCGTCGAAGTCGTCGAGGTACTTGGGGTCGAGGTACTCGCGGTACTGGGCGTGGCTACCCCCGGCGTGGCAGTCCGCCGAGATGATCGTGTAGCGCTCATCGGGTCCCATGCACCAAGTCTGAACTAGAACACGTTCTAGCGCCAGCCCTCGGCCTTCTTGGTGCGGATATCCCCGGTGGGCGGGGATATCCGCACCAAGAACGTATCCTCGAATCCAGAGTCAACGGGTCGGGATTTGGAGAGGTGAGAGTCATGGCGTCGATCGTGGGGTTTCCCGATCCGGTGGACGAGGTGTCGGCCCGGCTGGTGGCCTCCGGTGTAGTGCTCCTGTCGCTGACGGCCATCGCCTTCGACCAGCCGTGGCTCGTCGCCGTCATCGCCTACGGCTTTGTCGCCCGGGTTGTGACCGGACCGACTCTCAGTCCGCTGGGTCAGCTGGTGACCAAGGTGGTGCGTCCTCGGTTGGGGGTGGCGCCGCGGCCGATCCCGGGTCCGCCCAAGCGGTTCGCCCAAGGGATGGGAGCGGCCTTCTCGCTGACCGCGGCGTTCCTGGCCCTGGTGGTGGGCAACCATGGCGCGGCCTACGCCGTGCTGGGGATGCTGGTGGTGGCCGCATCGCTGGAAGCGGTGTTGGGGTTCTGCCTGGGCTGCAAGGTCTTCGCCGGACTCATGCGGCTGGGCGTCATCCCGGCTTCGGTCTGCGAACGCTGCGCCGTCTAGGGCGTGTCCTGTGAATCCGGAGTGCGGATCTGCATCCTGATTGCCGCAGCCCCGGACGGCGTCGCTCGGCGTACCGGGACGACGCAGGAACCCCCCAGCGGTTTCAATGTCGGCCCGGTGCGGCGAGCGGCGTCATCCGCAGGCTGGCGGCGGCAAGAGACGAGAGGCGTGCGCCATGATTCGCAGGACACGCCCTAGTCGCGATCGGCTGGCGCGGTGCTCAGGCGCCGCGCCAGCTCGCTCCGACCGGTGACACCCAGCTTGTTGTAGACCCGGCCCAGCTGGTTGTCGACGGTCCGGATCGAGATCCCGAGACGCTGGCCGATCTCGCGGCTGGTCATCCC
>DASXTK010000041.1:0-24301 GCA_036505485.1 Acidimicrobiales bacterium | reverse complement strand
ACTACGTACAGCGACGTCCGGCGGAGTTGATCTAGAGGGATAGGGGCAGCCCGAACATCGGGAACAGCGAGGGGTCGACGAACACGTTGAGCCCGATGATGCGGTCCTCGGCGACGTCGAGGACATGGATGGCGGAAGCCTGATACCGACCGTCGGGTCCGGGCCGGTACGACCCGCAGGCCGGCGAGCCGTTGGCGGCAACGGTCGGAACCACACGCGAACCCCGGCACTCGGCGCCATCCCCCTCCCACCAGGCCCGCAGGGCGTCGGAGCCGTGGAGCCAGAGGGTCATGGGCGGCATGGACAGGGTGGCGTCCTCGTGCAGCAGCGCCACCAGTGACTCGACGTCGTAGCGCTCGAAGGCGTCGATGTACCGGGCCAGGAGCTGCTGTTGGTCCGCGCTGGTCGGCTCCGACGGACCGGCTGGGCCAGGGTTGTTGGCCGCCAGCTGGGCCCGAGCCCGCTGCAGCGCGCTCTTGACCGAGACGAGCGAGGTGCCCAGCAGGTCGGCCACCTCCCGGGCCCGCCAGCGCAGCACGTCTCGCAGGATCAGCACCGCCCGCTGCCGCGGTGGGAGGTACTGCAGCGCGGCGATGAAGGCCAGGCGGATCGAATCCCGTCCGGCGGCCTGCTCCGCAGGATCGTCCACGGCGGCCAGCACCTGCCCGTCGGGAACCGGCCGGATCCACCTGCTCTCGGGAAGGGTTTCGTACCGATCCGACGACGACCCGGCCGCCGGCCCCAGATCCATGGGACGGGCCCGCCGCTGCTGGCCCTGCACCATGTTGAGGCAGACGTTGGTGGCGATCCGATAGAGCCAGGTCCGGAGCGCAGCTCGGCCCTCGAACCCGGCGTAGCTGCGCCACGCTCGGATGTAGGTCTCTTGCACGGCGTCCTCGGCCTCGAAGCCCGAGCCGAGCATCCGGTAGCAGTAACCGGTCAGCTCGGCTCGGTAGGCCTCCAGCGACTGCTCGAGGGGCCCCGGCAGCGCTGCCGGTGCAGTTGCGACATCAACCATGCTTGTCGGCTCCGATCGGGATGGTGGTTGAGCTGGGCGCGGCTGGGCCACCGTGGTCGAGCTCGGTATCAAGACGCTGCGGGGAGGCGGAACTCATCGCGGGCGCCCGGCGTTCCGCCCGGCGCAGCACGAAACCCGCGACCAGCGCGGCGGCGATGCTGAACCCGGCGGCGGCCAGTGAGGCTCGCTGGAACCCCTCGGTCATGGCCAGGGGTCGGGCCGACCGTGCGCCACCGGCGGCGTCCAGCACGTCGTTGGCCCGGGCGAGCGCGAGCGTGGCCACGATCGCCGTGCCCAGCGCCCCGCCGACCTCGCGCGACGTTTCCACCAAGCCGCCGGCCAGCCCGCTGACCCCGTCGGGGACCCCGGTGAACACCGCGACCTGGGCGGCCATGGCCGAGAAGCCGATGCCGATCCCGAAGGCCAGATAGCCCGGGAACAGGTCGGTCCAGTAGGCGGAGTCGACGGGGGCGCGTGTGAGGTAGAGGAGTCCGCCGGCCATCGTGAGCTGACCGACCACCAGCGCCGTGCTGGCTCCGAAGCGCCCGACCACCCGGGCCGCGATCGCACCGGCCACGACCAACGAGCTGCCGGTGGCGGCCAGCCACGCCACCCCGGTGTCGATGGCGGAGTAGCCCAGGGTCTGCTGGAGGAACAGCGTCCCCTGGAAGATGGTGGCGAAGAACGATCCCCACAGCAGCGCGGCCACGAGGTTGGCCGAGGTGAAGGTGCCACGGCGGAACATCCCCAACGGCACGAGCGGCGCTGGCGCCCGGGTCTCCTGCCACGCGAACAGACCGAGCAGCACGATGCCGGCGCCTATGCAGCCCAGCGTCGTTCCCACCGTCCAGCCGTAGTCGTCGCCTTTGTTGATGGCGTACACGAGCGCCAGCAGACCGGAGGTGACGGTGAGGGCGCCGAGCACGTCGACAGGCCCTCGAGTGGTCGGCGGGCTGGCCGGGATCAGCCGGCGCACCAGCCCGACCAGCGCGATCCCGATGGGCACGTTGATGAAGAAGATCCACTCCCAGCCGGGTCCGCTGGTCAACGCCCCGCTCATGATCACGCCGAACGACGCCGCGCTCCCCGACACCGCTGCGAACAGCCCCAGCGCCTTGTTGCGGGGTGCGCCCTCGGGGAACGTGGTGGTCACGATCGACAGGGCGGCGGGGGACGCCAGCGCCGCGCCGAGTCCCTGCAACGCCCGGGACACGACGAGCTGGCGGAGCGATCCGGACAGCCCGGCGCCGAGCGAGGCCGCGGCGAACAGCACCAGCCCGGCGCACAGGGTGGTGCGGCGTCCGAGGAGATCGGCCGCCCGTCCGCCCAGTAGCACGAACCCGCCCAGGGTGAGTCCGTAGGTGATCACGACCCACTGCAGGTCGGATTGGCTCAGACCCAGGTCGGCCTGCATGGACGGGATGGCCACGTTCACGACCGCGAGATCCAGGATCACCATGAACTGCGCGGCGCTGACCAAGGCCAGGATGACCCCCGGTCGGGGCATGCGAGTGCTCTGCATGCCCAATCGACCGCCAAGCCCCCCAAAAGGAATCGGCCCAAGGGCCGCTGCGCTCAGGTGGTCAGGCGTTCGAGGGGCTGTCCGGTGAGCAGCCCACCTCAAGACGGGTCACGGTCGTCATCCGTACGTCACGAATCAACAGGTCCGTGATGGTCACCTCCTGGCTCGATATCAGCTGATATCAGCAGCTAGACACGTGCTGGCGACGTTAGGGGCGGGGCAGGAGGCGGTGCTTGGCTCGGGCGCCGATTTGGCGCACGGAGACCCGTAGGGCCAGGGGGGAACGGGCCGCGGCGAGCTCGGCCTCCAGGGCCCGCACGCGCACGGTCGTGGTCTCCAGCGAGCGGCGCAGGGCGTGGATCTCGCGGCGTTCCGCGGCCCACGCCGACCAGGCTTCGCTGAAGCGCAGGCTGCGCTCGTGGGCCGTCAGCCCGGTGCACGGGTTGCGACGCAGGATGTAGCCGAACTCGATGCCGCCAGGCCCTTCGTCGTCGCACATCACCCCGTCGACGAAATCCCACTCGTGGCCGAGTTGCTCGATGGCGTGCACCAGCACCTCGGGGAACTCGTCCTCGGTCCAGACGTGGACGTGGATCGACCGTTGCCGCAGGTTGTCCAGGAACGCGTCGCGGTCGATCTCGGACATGGCCTGGTAGCGGCTGATGCTCTCGGCGCCCTCGGTGTGGGCCATGAACTCGAGCAGGTGCTCCTCGCTGGCCTCGGTGACCTGCGCCTCGTACTCCTCGACCAGGTGGCGCAGCGTGGTCGGTGTCCGCCCGGCGTCGAACGTGCGACGCCGATCGGGCAGCAGGATCAGCGCGCTGCCGCCGGGACGCACCACCCGGTGCATCTCGCAGAGCAGACCGATCGGGTCCACCACGTGCTCCAGCACATGGCTGGCGATGACGAAGTCCTGGCTCTCGTCCTCGAACGCTTTGAGCCGGTCGACGTCGAGGTTGGCGATCACGTCGGGCTGCACGAACGAGACGCCGGCCAGCTCCGGGAAGAGATCGGTGTTCTCCTCGGGGAACCAGCGATCCACATACGTCACCTGAGTGCCGGTCGACGAGACCGGGAACGGCTGGTGTCCCGGGCCCATCTCGAGGCCTTGGCCGCCGAGGTGCCGGGCGATCAGCTGCCGAACTGTGGCCAGATCCGGCCACGGAGTGCTTCCGAGCATGTACGGAATGTAGTTGCTCCACCGAAGCCGCTTGGGCATCCCGGATCTCGAACCACCACTCACTGTGTGCAACGGAGTACTTTCTGCGGCCGTGCTGAGCAGACAACGAGCCAAGACCACCGCTGCCTTGGTGGCGACCATCGTCGGGGTGTTCAGCCTTCTCACGGTCAGCCCAGCGGCCGCGGCCGGCAAGGTCTATCCCACGTGGACTGTTGCCGGAGCCAACCCGAGTTGGACTGGCACGATGACGATGCCGGCCGCCGGGTTCCCCGCCGCGACGTTCGCCACCAACAGCAACACCCCGAACGTGCCCTCCGGCGCCAACACCTTCCTCGGCCCGGCTACGCCGTTCGGCGCGGCGTTCGGCAGCTCCGCGGGTCGGCAGTATCTGAGCTTCGGCGCGGCTGCGGCCCAGGCTCCGTCGACGACGACGGTCACTTTCGCCTCGCCGACGCCGGCCACTGGCTGGGGCTTCACGATCGGCGATTCGGATGCCGAGTCGGTCGTCATCCAAGCCACCGGCCCTGGCGGTCCGGTGGCTCCCTCCGCACTGGGCTTTCAGAGCACGTTCAACTACTGCGCCGCAGCACCGCAGCCGCCCGGCTGCACCAAGGCACCTTTCACTGACGTCCCCAACTGGGACCCGACGACCGGCACGCTGAACGGCAACGTCAACGACACCGACGGGGCCGCCGTCTGGTTCCGGCCAACTGCGCCGATCACCACCATCACCTTCACCCTCAACCGCCTGTCGGGCATACCGATCGTCCAGCTCTGGTTCGCCTCGTTGACCCAGGACATCAGCGGGACGGTGTCGCTGCAGACCCCCAGCGGCCCGACACCGCCCCCGCCCGGCTCCGTGCTCTCGCTGAAACTTCCGTCCGGGCAACCCGTGACGGACCCAGCCGGCAACCCTGTGACCGCGACACCCGGTCCCGGTGGCCAGTACACGTTCCCGGGTGTTGCTCCCAACACCTATCAGGTCGTCGTAACTCCGCCGCCGGGCTACGAGGTCGTGGGAGCGGCCACCCGTGACGCGGACGCCAGCGCTGGAGACATCCCCGGGGTCGACTTCCTGCTGTGCGAGACCCCTCCACCGACGACCACCACGACGACGACAACTCCGCCGACCCCACCGCCTCCCACGCCTGCTCCAACGGAGGCCCCGGCGCCCGGAGCCCGACCGGGCACCAACACCGTGCCACCGGGACGTCGCCTGCCGGCCACCGGCGCCGGCTCGTCGACCCTGTCGAGCGGACTGATCGGCCTCGGCCTCCTCACCGTCGGAGCCCTGCTCCTGGCGCTGTCCCGCCGCCTCCGCCGCGCCTGAGGCGCGGGGCGGGGCGGGGAAGCGTGTCCTTACCCCAAGCCGCTGACGATCGTCGTGAGCTTGGTGGTGGCCCGGGCGGTCCAGTCGCCCGACAGCGGCACGATCGAGATCTTGTTCTCGGTCAGCGCCGTGGTGTCGGCGTTGGCTCGGGTCTCCGGCCGATTCGGGGCCAACCCGATGTTGTAGGTGCCGCCATCGGCTGGAACCGTTCCGCCAAAGCCGAAGTTGAGGTCCGTCCCCACGCCGAGCTGGTTGATCACCGGACCGCCCACCGTCTCACCCGCAGCGATGTCGGGGTAGTTGGCGTTCAGCAGCAGGCTGGGCTTGAGCTGGCTGCCGGCTCGCAGACCGCCGACCAGCCGCACGGCGAAGGCTGCGTGGTCGGTGTACTGCGGGCAGCTGGTCGGGTTCCCGAAGCAGGCGATGCTGAGCTGCTCGCTGAAGGCCACTGCGGCTTCGCCCAGCTCATGGGCCGTGACCGCGGCGCTGGTGGTTCCGGAGTGGAAGACCCCGAGCCCCACGTTGGCCCCGAAGTTGATGCCCGACAGCACCACGTCGGGACCATCGGACCAGTAGTTGTCGGGCACGAACCGCTGCACCGCCAGCAGCACCGCATCCGACGGCGAGGCGCTGGGCGACGTCGCGGTGCACGGTGCCACCGCGGCGCACACCCCGAACACCTTCCCGCCCGACGCCGCGCCACCGCAGTCGCCCTGGTAGGCGGTGGGGGCCGTCACCGCCTGCACGGTGACCGGCCCTCCGGTGGTGATGCGGCCGCCCATCCCGCTCTGGACGCTCCACGGCCCGACCGTGAGCACGTCGGCACCGGCCGCGCACAAGGCCTTGCGCAGCTCGTAGAGGCCCTTGCCGTCGAGTCCCAACGGACTCTGGGCCTGGACGCCGTCGTCGTTGACCAACAGGATCCGCAGACCTTCCACCGATGCCGGCGGACGGGGATTCGCGGCGCTGCCGCTGGCCGTTCCAGAAAAGTGAAAGCTCGCCGCCGCCAGCACGGCCGCGAGCGCGAACGCTGCTCTACGCATCATCTTGGTCCCCCGATGTCCCCGAAGTCGTCCCCGTCCCTCGGCCCAACCGTCACAGACGTCCCTGCCCACAACAAGCCCCAATTCAGGTCTGGCTTCGATAACTTCCGGACATGAAGCTGCAGCATCTGCGGCACTTCGTGGCGCTGGCCGATGCCGACAGCCTCAGCGCCGCAGCCCGTCAGCTGGGCGTGTCGCAGCCGCTGCTGTCCCGTTCCATCCGGGGTCTGGAGCAGGAGCTGGGGGTGGCATTGGTGGAGCTCAGGGGCCGCCGTCTGGTGATCACCGCCCGCGGGGTGCGGGTGGCCGACGCGGCCCGCAACGCCCTGGCCGCGGTCGACCGGGTGCACGAGGCGGCCGAGTCCGCCGCCCCGGCCACGGTCACGGTGGCGGCGACGCCGAGCAACCAGATGCTGCTGAGCATGTTGCTGCCGGAGCTGATGAAGGCGCTGCCCGACATCCGCCTGCGGATCTCCACCGCCCGCTCACCCGCCGACATGGTGCGGATGGTGTCGGAGGAAGCGGCCGACGTCGGCTTCGGCGATCTCCCGGACCGGCCTCGGGGCGTCCAGGTGGCCCAGCGCACCGCGGTCGAGATCGTCCTGGCGTCGGGGACCGGCGCAACGCTGCCGGATCCGTTGGTGGTCGGCGATCTCCGGGACGTGGCGCTGGCGGTTCCCAGCCGTCCCGAGCGGCGTCGCAGCCTGGAGGCCTTCCTCCACCAGGCCGGGGTGGACATGGTGGTGGGGATGGAGGACGACGAGCGTTCGGTGGCGCTGCCGGCGATCCGTGCCGGCATGGTCTCGATGCTGGCGCCTCGTCCGATCGTGTCCGGGCTCGACGGGGTGACGCTGCGCTCGTTCGAACCGCCGATCACCCACAGCATCGCCGTGGTCGTGGCTTCGCAAGAGACCCGGCGGGCGCCGACCAGCCTCGTCGCCGCACTCCAGCAGGTGGACTGGGCGTCCAGCCGCAACTAGATAGGGGGCCATGTCGCAGCCCGAAACATCCGTCCGAGGACCACTGGCCGATCGGATCGAGCAGGCTGGCATCGAGCTGCCGGCACCCTTCCCACCCGCCGGCTCGTACGTCAACGCGGTGCGGGCTGGCGATCTGGTGTGGACCGCCGGACACATCCCCATCGCCGCCGACGGCAGCATCGTCTTCGGACGCCTGGGCGAGTCGCTCAGCGTTGAGGAAGGTGTGCAGGCCGCCCGGTACGCAGCGGGCAGCGTCCTGGCGTCGCTGCAGGCAGAGCTGGGCGACCTCGACCTTGTCCAGCGGGTCGTCCGGGTCTACGGCGTCGTCAACTCGACGCCCGACTTCGTCCAGCACACCCAGGTGATCGACGGTGCGTCGGACGTGTTGATCGCGGTCTTCGGAGAGCAGGGCCGGCATGCCCGGCTGGCTGTCGGAGTCGCGTCGCTGCCGGCGGGGATCGCGCTGGAGATCGAGGCCACCGTGCTTGTCCGTCCGGTGGTCGCTTCGTAACCTCCGGACCCCAGATCGGCGCTCAGGAGCTTTGCGGCTGGTAGTGGAGCGCGATGATCCCGCAGTCGAACGGCTGGGCACCGGCCAAGCGGAACCGTCGGTAGGTGTCGAGGTGGCCGAACACCGGCATGCCGTCGCCGATCGCGGTGGGGTTGACGAACAGGTAGAGGTCGTCGACCAGGCTGTTGGCGATCACCGACGAGACCAAGGTGCCGCCGCCATAGGCGATCAGGTCGCCACCGGACTGGCCCTTGAGCTGGTTGACGGTCTCGACGATGTCGCCGCCGGCGACGATGGCGTTATCCCACGGTGAGGTGGTGAGGGTGTTGGAGATCACGACCTTGGGTGTGCTGTTGATCCAGTCGACCAACTTCTCGGGCTCGTCCTCGGGCCGGGACGCCCAGGCCGGGATGAACCCCTCGGCGGTCTTGCGGCCCAACACGATGCAGTCGACCGACTCTGCGAGCGCGTCCATGTAGGCATAGACGTCCTCGGTGAACGGGACGTCGATCCCGCTCGGCTGCCCGTTCGGGGCGGCCATGTAGCAGTCGATGGTGGTCTGGATCTGGAGCTTGAACCTGCGCATGCCGTCACCAAAGCAGGCGACGCAGGAAGAACGCTGTCAGATCGGTGAAACCCTCATACGCTGCCAGGCATTGTCGACTATCCGGTGCCGGTGAGAGCGATGAGAGCGATCACGGCCGAGCCAGGCAGGGACATGGCGGTCGGGCTGCTGGGGCCGTTGCTGGTGTCGGTCGACGGCCAGCCGGTCGAACTGCCGGCCGGCCGGTTGCGTGCGCTGCTAGCGGTGTTGGCGCTGTCGACGGGCCAGGCGGTGTCGGTGGACCGACTGGCGGCTGCAGTGTGGGACGGGGAGCCGCCGGGCGACCTCCGGGCCAACGTGCAGACCAACGTGAAACGGCTCCGTCGCTCCCTCGGTGGCGAGCTGATCGTCACTCGGGGTGGTGGGTACGTGCTGGACGTCGAACCCGACCGGGTGGATGCGCTGCGGTTCGTCCGGCTCCTGGACGAAGCCACGACCGCGCCAGATCCGGCGACCCAGCGTGACCGGCTGGTCGCCGCGCTGGCGTTGTGGCGGGGGATTCCGTTCGACGGGGTGCGATCGGAGTGGCTGGAGCACACACAGGTGCCGCGGCTGCAGGAGCGCTACCTGGCGGGGCTGGAGCGACGTGTCGACCTCGACCTGGCCGACGGGCGTCATGCCGATCTGGCGGCGGAGCTGGAGGAGCTGACCGCCCGGTTCCCGCTGCGGGAGTCCTTGTGGGCGCGGCTGCTCAGAGTCCTGGAGCGGTCGGGCCGACCGGCCGAGGCGCTGGCGCGGTACGAGGTGATCCGGGTGCGCCTCGCCGAGGAGCTGGGCGCCGACCCCGGCCCGGAGCTGCGGCAGATCCACACCCACCTGCTCGGGGGCGCGGGCGCGCCGGAGCAGACCGGCAGCCAGCGACCGGCCCCGACCGACCGGGTGGTGCCGCGGCAGCTTCCCGCCGCCGTGGACGGGTTCGTCGGGCGGGATCCGGAGCTGAAGGCGCTGGATGGCCTGCTCGGCACCCAGATCGAACAGGGCCGGCGGCCGGTGGTGATCGCCGTGATCACCGGTTCTGCCGGCATCGGCAAGACCACGCTCGGGGTGCACTGGGCCCACCGGATCGCCGACCGGTTCCCCGACGGCCAGCTGTACGGCAACCTGCGTGGCTTCGACCCGTCTGGCCAGCCGGTCGAACCCACCGAAGCGATCCAAGGGTTCCTCGACGCGCTGCAGGTCCCACCCCAGCGGATCCCGGTTAGTGCGGACGCCCAGGCGGGTCTGTACCGCAGCCTGCTGGCGGGCAAGCGCATGCTGGTGCTGCTGGACAACGCCCGCGACGCCGACCAGGTCCGCCCCCTGCTGCCCGGCGCCACCGGCTGCCTGGTCGTGGTCACCAGCCGCAACCCGTTGTCCGGCCTGGTCACCGCCAACGGTGCCCATTCGCTCACGCTGGATCTGCTCACCGACGATGAGGCTCGGCTGCTGCTGGCCCACCGGCTCGGCCCCGACCGGATCAGCCTGGAGCCCGACGCCGCGAACGAGATCATCTCCCGGTGCGCGCACCTGCCGCTGGCTCTGGCCATCGTCGCCGCCCGCGGTGTCACCCACCCCGGGCACCCGCTGGCCACGCTCGCCGGCCAGTTGCGTGACGCCGAGCTGCACGGTCTCGACCTCCTAACGACTGAGGAGGACACCACCACCGACGTGCGGGCGGTGTTCTCCTCGTCCTACTGCACGCTCAGCGCCCCGACGGCACGGTTGTTCCGGCTGCTCGGGCTCCACCCCGGTCCCGACGTCACCGCCGACGCCGCGGCCAGCCTGGCCGGCATCCCGGTGGCCCAGGCGCGTCCTCTGCTGGCCGACCTGGCCCGCGCCCACCTGGTCACCGAACCCACCGCCGGCCGGTACGCCTTCCACGACCTGCTGCGCGCCTACGCCAGCGAGCTGGCCCACACCGTCGACACCGGCGCCGACCGGCGGAAGGCGACCCACCGGATGCTCGACCACTACCTCCACAGCGCCCACTCCGTCGCGCTCTACCCCTTTGGCGACGCGGTCACCCCCGCCGCGGCCGTAGCCGGGGTCTCACCCGAAACGCTCACCACACCCGACGAGGGCTCGGCGTGGCTCGCCGCCGAGCAGTCGGTCCTGCTCGCAGCCGTTGCCCACGCCGCCGACGCCGGGTTCCACCGGCACACCTGCCAACTCGCCGGCGCCCTGTGCAGCTTCCTCCACCAGCGTGGACCCTGGCACGACCGGATCGCCACCCAGCAGCTTGCGCTGGACGCCGCCCAC
Source organism: Acidimicrobiales bacterium (assembly GCA_036505485.1). Classification (GTDB taxonomy): domain Bacteria; phylum Actinomycetota; class Acidimicrobiia; order Acidimicrobiales; family VFJN01; genus DASXTK01. The sequence goes on along the minus strand of DASXTK010000041.1, from coordinate 13,875 downwards.
CGGCTGGGCGATCCGGCCGAGCAGGCCCGGGCCCACCGCCGTCTGGCCATGGCCGACGCCGACCTGGGCCGCTACGACGACGCCCAGCTCGATCTCGACCGCGCGCTCGACCTCAGCGCCGAGCTGGGCGATCTCGTCGGACAGGCGTGGACGCACTACCTCCGCAACCTCGTGGCCTTCCTGCAGGGCCGCACCGCCGAGGCGCTGGACGCCGCGAAGCAGGCCCTCCGCCTGTTCCGAGCCGCCGGTGACCGGGTCGGGCACGCGGCCGCGCTCACGGACGTCGGCTGGCACCACGGAGGGCTCGGGGACCACGAACAGGCCCTCACGTCCCTGCGGCAAGCCCTCACCTTGCACCAGGAGCTCGACAACCGTCCCTACCAGGCCCATACCTGGTCATGCCTGGGCGACACCCACCAGCAGCTCGGCGAGCCGTCCCGGGCCATCGTCTGCTACCAGCGAGCCCTCGAGCTGTTCCGAGCCTTGGACGGCCGCCACGGCGAAGCCAGCACCCTCGCCCAACTGGGCGCCAGCTACCACGCTGCCGGTGATCCGGACGCGGCCCACGCCGTCTGGCAACAGGCCCGCGACGTGCTCGACGACCTCGACGAGTCAGCCGCCGACCAGATCCTCGCCCAACTCCGCCACAACGGGCAGTCCGCTGCCGAAGCCCTCTTTCGCCAGCCACGCCGTGGGAATGGTGGCGTCAAGCGCCCCGGGGCTGGTGGCAAGTCACAGGGGTGAAGTTTTTCCATCCCCCTCCGTCACGAGCGGGCTTTGCGGAACTGGGTCAGGCCGATGCCGGTCACGACTATGCCGGCCAGGATCCACCAGGGGGCTCGGCCGCGTTGGTCGTCCTGGACCTGCTCGCAGGCCACGTCGGCGGAAAGGACGTGCACGCCCTTGCCGCCGGTGGGCTTGCCGTCCTCGCAGGTGATCTCCTCCCACTGGCCGCCGTAGAGGTGCTTGGTGGACTCCTCGTAGCCCCCGACCGAGCGCAGCCCGATCCACAGCAGGATCAGGCCCCCGGCGATGATGAAGAGCGACTTGGTCGCCATGGCGTCCTACCCCTCGGACAGCTCGACCAGCGGCACGTCGGCGACCCGAAGATGCCCGGTCTCGTTGAGGCTGTCGACCGACCGCTGGCCCGACCCCGCGGCCAGGACTCGGCTGACGCTGGTGTAGTGCGGCAGGAAGAACATCTCGTGCGCCGATCGGAGCACCCACGACAGGTACACGTTGATGACCCCGCCGTGGCACACCACCGCCACGGTGCCGGAGCTGTGGGCCCCGATCAGCCGCTCGATCCCGTCGACCACCCGGCGTTGGAAGCCGGGGATGTCGTCGGGCAGCTCGTTCCAGCGCGGGTCGCCAGCAGCCTTTAGCTCCTCGATGGGGATGTAGGCCGACGCCCCGGCGTCGTACTCCGCCAGCACCGGGTCGACGACGGCCCCGAGCCCCAGACGGTCGGTCAGCGGTTGGGCGGTCTCGAGGGCCCGGCGCATCGGGCTGACGTAGATCGCGTCGATCGCCTCGGACGACAACCAGTCGGCGAGGGCCTCGGCCTGCCGGTGCCCGAGGGGCGAAAGCCCAGGATCGGCGGGCCCATTGCCCTCCTCGGCCCGCTGCGGTCGAGCGTGACGGATCAACAGAAGCTCCACGCCGCGAGGTTACGAGTGCGAGCCGGCCCGAAGCTGGACCCACCGTTGCCGGTCCGGTGGGTTACTGGTCGCCCAGCCAGGAACCTCACCCCGGGCGTCAATTACTCGACTCTCAGTGGTCCGTGCGTAATTGTGAGCCGGCAACAGGAGGACCTGCATGACCGATACAAACCCTCCGGTCACCGATAGCGAGCTGGTTGGTCTCCAGTGGCGCACCTCGACCTATGGCGGTGACGAGCGGGACAGCGTCGAGGTCGCGCAGCTTCGGGACGGCCGAACCGCGCTCCGCAACCGCAACCATCACGAGCAGGGGGTGGTGGTGTTCACGCCTTCGGAGATCGAAGCCTGGATCAAGGGCTGCAAGGCCGGCGAGTTCGACGACCTGGGGTGACCGCGGTAAACCGGGGTCAATCGGCGTCGCAGAAGCGCTCGACCGCTTCGTTGGGGTCGGGCGGAACCTGTAGGCGGGTGAGGCTCGGTGCGAGCCGGATGTTGTCCCAGAAGCGCTGCAGGCTCATCGGCTTGCGCACCGCGGCGGTGAGCTCCTTCAGCTTGCTGCAGCTCAGCGCGGTCCGTGCGGCTTGGACGTCATCCCGGAAGTCCCGCGCATTGGACTCGTACAACGGCGGGGACATCTCCGGGTCGGGCAGGTCGTCGAGCTCCAGCGGGGCGTTGGTGATCACCGCCGCCAGCCACGGTCGGGGCATGGGCTTCTCGTGGCCCACCGGTCCCGGCTCGTCCAGCTCGAAGCGAGCCACCACCGGATCGCCGAGGCCCAGCATGTCGAGCATGTACACGTCTGGGCCCAGGGCATAGCCGGCGATGCCGATGCCCCAGCCGGCATAGACCGGCGGAGGTAGCGCCGGGGGTTTGCCGAAGTAGGGGTTGCCGATCACGTAGACCTTGTAGCGGCGGTCGAGCCGGGTCCACGGCTTGCTGCGGCCCCAGTTCTGATCGTCGGTGGTCACCGCGTGGTCGCCGTAGAGGCGGACCGACCCCTGGCGGGCGTCAGACGCGAACACCCCGTCGACCGCCGATTCCTCGGTGGGCCGCAGCCACGACAGGCACACCACGGCCCACACGACCGTGGCCACGACCGCCCAGCCGGCCACCTGGACGCTCCGACGGCGGGGCAGAACCAGACGGGGAACCGGCACCGCCGCGACCGGTGCGAGCAGGCAGTACAGCGCCGGCAACAGCAGTCGGCCGTGCATGTAGTCGCCGCCGACCCGGGTGATGTAGACGGCGTCGACGATGCCGGCCAGCGGTAGGACGGCCAGAGCCACGACACCCCGGCGCTGGCGGGAGCCCCAGGCCCGCCGGATCGCCGGCACCAGCACGGCGGCCAACAGAACCAACACCGGCAGGAACAGCGCGTACGGCTGGACGAAGTCCCGCATGTAGGCCCAGCCCTCGTCCCACCGGGTCTGCCCGGCCGACTTGGCCAGTGCGGTGTTGGGGACGAGGCTGGCGTAGAAGCCCATCCGCAGGATCTCGTAGCCGACCGGAATCGCAGCCACCGCAGCCAGGAACCGCAGCCGGCTGGTCCAGCGATCGCCGCGCCACTGCCCCACGAGGATCCCGGCCGCGACCGCCAGCCAGACCAGGGTCATGTCGGGCCGGACGAGCGGACCGAGCGAGACGACCATGGCGGCGCGCGTCCCGAAGCGGGCGTCGCTGCCGGCCCAGCGGGCCAGTAGGAACATGGTCAACCCCAGCCACCCGAAGGTCAGGCCGCCCTCCAGCCCGGAGCTGGAGAAGTCCCAGATGGGGGATAGGACAGCCAGGACGCACGCCCCGGCCGGCACCAGCAGACCGCTTGCGCCCAGCGTGCGGTGCAGGCGCGACGCTCCCAGGGTGACGAGCACCATCCCCCCGACGGAGAAGGTGATCCCGAGGACGACAGCGACCCACTCCATCCGCAACGGGAGCACGACGTCACCGAGGGCCAGGATCCACACCCACAGGGCGCTGGTGGTGACCTCGATCCGTTCGCCGTCGTTGAACACCGGTCCGTGGCCCTCGAGGATCATCCGGGCCACGCGCAGGTTGATGAACCCATCGTCGGTCATCCAGCGGCGGTCCCAGGCTCGTTCCACCAGCAGCATCGACGGGAGCAGCAGCACGACGGTCTGTCCCACCCGGCGGTTCCACCAGCCTCGGACCGTGGCCGCAGCCCTTGACCCCAACCGGGGGCGCGCCGCACCGTCATCGGTGGCCACGGTCGCGGACGTGGTCGCCTCCTCAGCCGGCGCCTCGACGATGGGACGCTCGGTGGTGGGTTCCACGGTCTCCGTGACGGCGATCGGGTCGGCAGAGCCGACGGCGTCAGTCATGCGGTTCCCCTGCATCCCCCAGTCATCGCTGACCATCCGAAGTGGCGATGTCGCGCCCAGTCGTGACCCTACACTCGGGTGGATCCACCCGTTTGGACGACTGGGATACCCCCTGTCCCGTCGCAATTCCAGTCCACGAGGAGCGCGGTGCGCCGCACGAAGATCGTCGCCACCTTGGGACCGGCCTCAAACAGCCCGGCAGCCATCGACGCACTGTTGGCCGCGGGCATGGATGTGGCCCGTCTCGGCCTGGCGCATGGAACCCCTGAGAGCCACATAGAACTGCTGGAGCGGGTCCGCAAACGGGCCGACCGGCTGGGAAAGACCGTAGGCATCCTGGCCGATCTGCCCGGCCCCAAAGTCCGCACCGGCGAGTTCCCCGACGGCGGCGCGTTCCTGGCCGAAGGCGAGACGCTACGGCTGATGCCGGGCACCGGAGCCAGCGATGCCGAGCGCATAGTGATCGACGAGGCCCGGCTGCTCGACGTGGTGCACCGCGGTGACACCATCGTGCTGGGCGACGGCACCGTGACCCTCGAGGTGGTGGCGCTGGACGAGACCGGCGTAGTCGCCGAGGTCCGCAGTGGCGGACGTCTGCAGGGCCGGCCGGGCGCCCATCTGCCGTCGGAGCGCTGGCAGCCGTCGGTTCCGACCGCCAACGACCTGGCGCTGATCGACAGCGTGGGCAAGCACGCCGACTGGGTCGCCGTCTCCTTCGTCCGCCGGGCCGACGAGCTGGTCAAGGTGCGTCAGGCCCTGGGACCGGACGGTCCCAAGCTGGTGGCCAAGGTCGAGACCAGGGCCGCGGTCGACCACCTCGAGGAGCTGCTGTCGGTGTCCGACGCGGTCATGGTGGCTCGAGGTGATCTGGGCATCGACTGCCCCATCGAGGACGTCCCCCATCTGCAGAAGCGGATCATCGGGGCCTGCGTCGACCGCGGGATCCCGGTCATCACCGCCACCCAGATGCTCGAGTCCATGATCACCGCGCCGACCCCGACCCGGGCCGAGGCGTCCGACGTGGCCAACGCGGTCTACGACGGCAGCGATGCGCTCATGCTGTCGGCCGAGACCGCCATCGGCCACGATCCGGCGTTGGCCGTGGCCACCATGGCCCGCATCGCCGAGCGGGCCGAGCTGGCTGGGGACGTGTCCGACGCCGGTCCGCCGCGGTTGAAGCGGCTGCGGCGCCGCCCTCAGCCCCGTCCGGCTCGCACCAGCGCGACCGCGGTCACCGTGGCCATGACCCGGGCCGCGGGGCAGGCCGCATCCGAGATCGAGGTCGACGCCATCATCTGCTGCACCCGGTCGGGACGCACCGTGCTCTCCATGGCCGGGCTCCGTCCCCGCTGCCCGCTGATCGGCGCCAGCCCCTGGCCGGCGACGACCCGGCAGCTGGCCCTGTCGTGGGGCGTTCAACCGCTCGACGTGGGGGAGTACACCTCCACCGACGAGATGGTCTGGTGCGTCATCGAGGCCACGGTGAAGGCCGGTCTCGTGGGCCACGGTGCCACCGTCGCGGTTCTGGCCGGGGCGCCGGATTCCCCCACCAACACGACCGACGTGTTGCGTATCGTCACCGTCACATGAGGTTTCTCACGTGACGATGACCTCTCCGAGTCACTCGAACGGCGAGTCAGCGAACGGCGCCCGACCATCGGATGAAACCGCCAAGACCAGCGGCCCGGCGACGGTAGCCTCGCGCGCGATGGGTGGTCTGCGGTACCTGCGTCGGCGCCGCAAGCGGGGGCCGGTGGCGTTCGTTCTGTCCGGGGGTGGCAACCTCGGCGCGGTCCAGGTCGGGATGCTGCGCGCCCTCCTGGAGCACGGCATCTATCCCGATCTCATCCTGGGTTGCTCGGTCGGGGCCATCAACGGCGCTGCGTTGGCCGACGATCCCACGCTGCGGGGCGTCGACCGGCTGGACGGGGTGTGGCGCAACGTCGAGGGCCGCAACCTGATGCCGCGCAACTGGCTGCCCAACGCGGTGGCGTTGGCCCGGCGCGGTGAGGCCATCCACGAGAGCCACGGTCTGCGCAAGATGCTGGAAGACGCCATCGGCGGTCGTCAGTTCCGTGACCTGGCGGTGCACTTCGAGTGCGTGGCCACCGACGTCAAGGACGTCCGCGAGGTCTGGTTCAACCAGGGCCCGCTGCTGGAGGCCATCCTGGCCTCGTCGGCCATGCCGGCGCTGTACCCCTCCGTGGAGATCCACGGCGCTCGCTACCTCGATGGCGCCATCGTCAACGACGTCCCCATGAGCCGGGCGGTCGAGCTGGGAGCATCCACGTTGTACGTGCTGCAGGTCGGGTCGTTCTCCCGGCCCCGGGGCGAGCCCCGCCGGCCGCTCGATGTGGCGGTGCAGGCGTACTGGATCGCCCGCCACCACCGCTTCAAGCGGGACCTCGACGCCATGCCCCCCGAGGTCGACCTGCATCTTTTGCCGCACGGACAGCCGCCGTTGATGCGCTACAACGACTTCACGCGGGCCGCGGAGCTGATCAGCGCGGCGTACGCCGCGTCGACGGACTATCTCGAGGGCCGGGGTGTACCCGACGAGCAGTTGAGCCAGACTCCGGCGACCGCGGTCGACGACGGCGGCCCGAGCGGCCCCCGTTCCGGCGTCGCTGACGGCGTCATGACGCCTTAGACCACGCCAGTCCCAGCGAGGAGCCCGATGTCCGATCGACCAGTGCACATGAGCGCGAGTGGTCCGCCAGAGACCGTGTTGGATCCCGAGCCGGGTGACGCCCAGGCGGCACTGGCCGAGGCTCTGGCCGGTGGCGGAGCGCGGGATCAGCTCGCCGCGGTGGCGGCGCGCTGGCCCCGGTACCTGGACGCCTGGGCCCGGCTGGGGGAGGCGGGACGTGACCCGGTGGAGCGGTACGCGTACTTCCGCATCGGCTACCACCGGGGTCTGGACCGGTTGCGGGCCAGCGGCTGGCGGGGCTCGGGCTATGTCCGCTGGGCCCGGGAGGAGAACCAGGGGTTCCTCCGAGCCCTCGACGGCCTACGCCAGGCCGCCGAGGAGATCGGCGAGACCGACGAAGCCGAGCGCTGCGCCCTGTTCCTCCGTCAGCTCGACCCGGACCACTTCCGGGGTCAGTAGCCGCTGCTGGCGGCCTCGATCACCGTCTCGACGTCGACCGGCGTCAGGGTTGCCAGGATGGGGGCGAGCTCCTCGTCGGACAGGGTGGTGTCGATCAAGACCGCGGTGTCGCCGACCTGGACCTGGACCATGCCGTAGTCGTCCGTCCGGCTGGGCAGCCCGGCCGGACCACCAGGCGCGAACGGGGTGGGGTCCTCGGACAGGGAGCACTCGACGCTGGTGAGCGTGATCCAGATGTAGCTGGTGTCCTCGTAGTCGACATTCTCGGGGTCGACATCCTCCGGATAGGGTTCGTCCCAGTCCAGCTCGACGTTCTCGCACTCCCCCTCGCTGTCGCCGAAGGTCGTGCCGTAGTCCTCGTCGGGCGAGTAGACGGTGAGCTCCCAGCCGTCGGGCGGGGCGCTCAGCCAGACCAGCGGGATGGTCGCCGCCCGCAGGCTCTCCTCGTCCAGCCAGGGCGTGGCGTCGATCTCGTCCTCGGATGGGACGGCGATGTCGATGGAACCGTTCCAGTCGGTGAAACGGACCTCGATGCTCAGTGAGCTGTCTGCCTGCGCAGCCGAGAACCGCAACGCGGTTGGGAGGTCGTCGGCCCCGACGTCCAGCTCGACCTTTCCGTCGGGGATCGGCGAGCCGAACGCGTCCACGAACTCGTCGGGCGCAGTCACGGTCGCGGCCAGAGTCGTCACGCCGTCCTGCTCCGCCTCCAGCGTGGGCTCGGAGATCTGGTCGATGGCATCGAGGAACCCCGTCGGATCGCTGGCGAAGCCGGGGCCGCCGACGAACCCCGTGGAGCCTGTGAAGGTGTCGCCCGACGCGTAGCCACCGCCGGGGAGGCTCTGTCCACCCATGAACAGCTCCGTGGCCAGACCCACCGCCATCATGTCGTCGAAGCCGTCCATGTCGAGATCGTCCCCGGCGTCGCTCATGGCCTTGAGCTCGTCGAGCATGTCGGTCTGGGACATCTGCTCGTAGTCCCACTCCTGCCAGAGCTCGTCCTGGAGGGCGTCCGTATCGTCGGCCCAGCGGTCGTACTCCTTCGACCCGTCGACGACGGTCTCGCTCGCACCCTCGGAGAAATCGCCGCCCCGGAACAGCTGATGCCAGCGGTCGTCGGCCCACTCACCTTCGCCCGTGTAGTGGGTGGTGGTGGTCGACCCGGCGTCCTCGTTCCCGAAGGAGGACACGTCCTCGACATCGAGGGTGAACCGGAAGCTCGTCGCGTCGGCCGTCGCCTCCTGGGCCGCGGTCAGGGTCTCGTCCGGATCGGGCTTGCTGTCGCCCGAGGTCAACACCACCGCGCCGCCTACACCCAGAGCCACCACGGCGAGCACGGCGATCAGCAACGGCGCCCGCCGGCGGCGTCGGGGCGACTCGGGAGTCAGCGGCGGCGGGGGTGGCGGGGGTGGAGGACCCCCGGCGAACCCCGGCGGCGGGGGAGGAGGCGGTGGCGCCACCGGCGGGCCGGCAGCAGGTTCGATCCTCAGCTCGGGCGTGAGCGGTTGGCTCGGAACAATCGGTTCGTCGGACACGTCCGCCTCCCTCGACGCCGCCAGGCTGCCCAGCCACGTCCCCAACAGAAATTACTCAGCGCCGGAGGCTACCGGGGGTCGCGCGGAGTGGGGTCCAGGTAGTTCCCCTCGGCCGACCCGTTGACGGTGTGGATGCCGTGGGTGATGGAGGGATCCGCTGAGCACCCGGGCGCCGGCCTTGGCGGCCGCGATCGCCAGGTTGGCGGACCCGGCCACCAGCACGGTGACCAGGCTCTCGCTCCCGGAACCGGCCCGGGGCTCCCGGGCCGGCCGAGCTCGTTTGGCGACGTCAGTCGGTGACCGAGCGGGCGTACGACGGTGCTTCGTCCACGATGGACAAGGCAGCGTCAGTGACCGAGTCCGAGTTCGAGTTCGAATCGGTGCTCGAGCCGTAACCGGACCTGTCTTGGCTGGCCGCCCGCTTCTTCTTCAGGTGCAGCGCGCCGGCGACGGCGAGTGCTGCTGAGGAGACGACGGCTAGACGCTTGATACGCATGACCTCATCTATACCCAATTGGTCACTCTACGTAGCCTCACCCACACAGAGTGGGAGACGGACCCGCGGTCATGGGACAGCTGCACCTCCCTAATGTGCAGGTCATGACCACAGGGACAGGCAGCGACGATTCGATCCGACCGTTCCGTATCGACATCCCGCAGGCCGACGTCGACGACCTCCGGAACCGGCTGGCGCACACCCGGTGGGCCCAGGACCTCCCCGGCACCGGCTGGACCAGGGGTGTGCCGACCACCTATCTCCAGGAGCTGGCCGACTACTGGGGCACCGGGTTCGATTGGCGCAAGGCCGAGGCCGGCCTCCATGCCTTCCCGCAGTTCACGACCACGATCGACGGCCAGAGCATCCACTTCCTGCATGTCCGTTCGCCCGAGCCCGAGGCCATGCCGCTGGTCGTCACCCACGGCTATCCCAGCTCGGTCGCCGAGTTCCTGCAGGTCATCGGGCCACTCACCGATCCTCGGTCCCATGGTGGCGACCCCGCCGACGCGTTCCATGTCGTGGCGCCGTCGCTGCCCGGCTACGGGTTCTCGATGCCGCTCAGCGACACCGACTGGGAGGTCGGACGGACGGCGAAGGCCTGGGCGGAGCTGATGCACCGCCTCGGTTACGAGCGCTACTTCGCCCACGGTGGTGACATCGGCGGCGGAGTTTCGGGCGACATCGGCAAGTACGACCCGGACGGCGCGGTGGCCGCACACGTCAACACCGATGAGACCGCCCTGGCGCTGATCGGCGGGATGCTGCCCGACGACCTCGACGATCTGACCGAGGAGCAGCAAGCTCACGTGGACCGGCTGCGGGCCTACGAAGCTGACGGCCGCGGCTACCTGCAGATCCAGTCAACCCGGCCCCAGACGTTGGCCGCCGGGCTGACCGACTCGCCGGCCGGGCAGCTGGCGTGGATCGTGGAGAAGTTCAAGGAGTGGACCGACCTGGGCGACGACACTGGTCTGCCCAACGGATCGATCGACCTCGACCAGCTCCTCACCACCATCAGCATCTACTGGTTCACCCGTACCGGGGCCACCGCGTCGGCGTTCATCTACGCCGCGTCCCACGGCGAACGGGACTGGTCGCCAGCGCCGACTCCCACCGGGTTCGCAGCCTTCGGGACCACCGACGGCTTGCTGAAGCGGGTCCTCAACAGCGGGGGTTGGATCCAGCACTTCTCCGAGTTCGATCGGGGCGGGCACTTCCCGGCGATGGAGGCCCCCGATCTGCTGGTGGGGGACATCCGCAGCTACTTCCGCGGGTTCCGCTGAGGTGGGCGCGCCGTCGGAGGTGTTGGGCCGGCGGGCGTTGAGCCGGGCGACCTTGGCCCGGCAATTCCTGTTGGAGCGCGACGACCGTTCCGCCGCGGAGGCGATCGAACACCTTGTCGGGCTGCAGGCCCAGGCGCCCGACGCGCCATACGTGGCGTTGTGGAGCCGCCTGTCCGGCTTCCGGACAGACGACTTGGCCACGTTGTTGCTGGACCGGGCCGCGGTGCGGATGTCGTTGTACCGGGCCACCATCCACCTGGTGACGGCCCGGGACTGCCTGCGGTTGCGTCCGCTCATCCAGGTGGTGCTGGAACGGTCCTTCGCCGGATCGCCGTTCGCCAAGTACCTCGACGGGGTGGACATGGCCGCGCTGGTGCAGGCCGGACGGACCGCGGTCGACGAGGAGCCGCGCACCCGGGGCGGCCTGCGCGAGGTGTTGCTGGAACGGTGGCCGGACCGGGACCCGGACTCGCTGGCCTACGCCATCACGTACAACGTGCCGATGGTCCAACTCCCACCTCGCGGGATCTGGGGCCAGCGGGGCGCCGTGGCCTGGACGTCCACCGAGAACTGGCTTGGGTGCAAGCAGGAGGTCCCGGGCCCGTCGGCCCTCGATGACCTCGTTCTGCGGTATCTCGGCGCCTTCGGCCCGGGATCGGTGAAGGACGCCCAGCTGTGGTCGGGTTTGACTCGGTTGCGCGAGGTGTTCGACCGGCTGGTCGCGGCGCAAGCGTTGCGGTCGTTCCGAGACGAGGCCGGGGTCGAGCTGTACGACCTACCGGATGCGCCCCGACCGGAGGCCGACCGACCCGCGCCACCCCGGTTCCTGCCCGAGTACGACAACCTGCTGTTGTCCCACGCCGAGCGTTCCCGGATCATCGAGGACGGTCGGCCGGTCCCGTTGCCGCCGGGCAACGGCGGGGCCATCGGGACGCTGCTCGTCGACGGCTTCTTCCGGGCGACCTGGAGGGTGACCCGGTCAGACGACAGTGCCACACTCACCGTCGAACCGTTCGCATCCCTGCCTGGGGCGGATGCCGACGCGGTCACCGAGGAGGGCCAGCAGTTGTTGGACTTCGTCGCGCCCGGAGCGAGTCACGACATCCGCTTCGCGGTCCCGTAGATGAAGCGGACGGGGGTGGTGGCGATCGTTGCGTCCCAGCCGAGCGCGCCGAGCTGTGCCGCCAGCTCGTCGGGCTCGTAGTAGACCTTGACCACCCGGTAGGCCGAGTCGTCGTCGCCCAGGTGCCGGACCTGAAGGTCCTCTGTCTCGGACGTGATGTAGGGATCGGTCAGTCCGGGTCGCGGCCCCCGAATGTTGTCGATGAAGAACGCCCGACCACCCGGCGCCAGGGCTCGTCCCACGGTCTCCCAGAAGGCCGCGAGCCGCGGCCGGGGCACGTGGGACAGCCAGAACGAGAAGAACACCAGGTCGAATCGGCCCAGTGGGTCGGGCTGCCACTCGAACAGATCGGCGATGACATAGTCCACATCGTCGCGGCCGACCCGTTCCCGGTTGAGGGCCAGGGTCTCCGGCGATGCGTCCACCACGGTGAGGCTGGCCGCGCTGCGAGCCAGTCGTTGGGTCCACCAGCCGGTGCCGCCGGCCAGCTCCAGGACCCGTCCCAGAGGCTCGACCTCGTCGAGTGCCGCTTCCACTTGGGCCACCTCGGCCTCCCACTCGGCTACGTCGTCCGGGCCTTTGGCGTAGCGGCCCTGCCGACGCCACCAGTCGTCGTAGAACGGGGCGCGCAACCGGTAGTACGCCCGCTGTTCGGCCAGGATTCCGTTGTCGTCGTCCATGCCGCCGGTCTACCCCCGGCGCGGTGGCGGGCCCGAGGCAGTTTCAGATGGTGCTGGTCAGGTCCTCCAGGGCGGCCAGCCACGACTCCCAATACGGACGTTGCGGCTCGGCGGTGACTGCGGTCTTGAGTCGATGGCGGAAGTCCTCCCAGGACAACCCGCGCTCCTGCACGGTCAGGACCGCCAGCGCGAAGGCCCGGGCTTGCCAGGGTTCGTCGAAGGGTCGCTCCGGCCGCTCCGGTGGATCGATCACGTTGCCGGGGTCAGCGCCAGCCCGACGCCGATCATGGAGTCCCGGGTCACCAGTGCGGTGAGCTCCTCCTCGGACCGGCCCTCGGTTCCGGCCGGTCGTTCGGGCACCACCAGGTAGCGGATCTCGGCGCTCGAATCCCACACCCGCAGCTCCACGTCGTCGGGGATGCTCAGGCCGAACTCCTCGAGCACGGCGCGCGGCTCGCTGACCGCCCGGGCTCGATAGGCGGGGCTCTTGTACCAGACCGGGGGAATCCCGAGCAGCGGCCACGGATAGCAGGAGCACAGCGTGCAGACGACCACGTTGTGGACCCTGGGTCCGTTGGCCAACGCCACCACGTGCTCGCCTTCGACCCCGCCGATGCCGAGTTCCGCCGCGGCGGCGGTGGCGTCGGCCAGCAGACGTTCCCGGAACTGTGGGTCGGCCCAGGCCCGGGCCACGACCTGGGCGCCGTTGCGCGGACCGATCTCGTTCTCGAACACGTCGACCACCGCGTCTACGGCGTCGGTGGCGATCAACCCCTTCTCCACCAGCAGCGATTCCAGCGCTGCGGTGCGGACCTCGGGGGCGGTCGGTTGGGCGGTCTCGTGGGCGTCACCCATCGAGATAGCTGTCCCACAGATCGACAAGCACGGTGGCTGCTCCTGGCTCGGCGTCATCGCCCCACAGCTCGGTCGGGGAGAAGGCCACGCTGTAGAACACCTCGACCCGTGCATCGTCGGACCTGGCCGTGTCGGGCAGAGGCTGGGCCGGATGCACGAGGGCAATTGTGCCCCGGGCGCCTCGCACGTAGCGGGGGCACCGGGTGTGGCCTTGGGGGTGCATCCGCTTGACCCGCACGGCGTCACCCAGACCGAACCGCGGCGGCCGCCCGTCGATGTCGTCGATGTCGAGCGGTTGGAACAACGAGCGCACGAACATCGCCGCGTCCGGATCCCGCCGTTCCGGGACTTGTGCCCCGGCGGTGATTTCGGTCTGGCGCGCGGCCAACTCCTCGGAGGTCAGGACGCCGGCGGCGACCAATCGGGCCTCGAGGGCGGCCAACCAATGCTCGTAGTACGAAGTGCTGAGGTACGCGGCGGCCCCCATCCGCTCGATCCAAGGCCGTGAGGACCCGCCCGGCACCGCGATGGCGCTGGCGAACGCCAGCCCATGCGCCCGCCCCTCCCAAGCCGCGTGGAACGGAGGCTCGTCCTCCTCCACCACCACCGCCCCAAACCCCTGCATTCCTCCAAGATCATGAACCCCATCCACGAGTGCAAGGTACCCCGAACCCGAAATTGAGATGTGAGTGGTTGCCAAGCAACCACTCACATCTCAATTTCGGCTCTTGTGACCTATCCGTGGGTGATCTGTCGGTCGAGTTCGGCTGGATGCTCACGTGGGGCGCGGGCTTCGC
>DASXTK010000040.1:0-29206 GCA_036505485.1 Acidimicrobiales bacterium | reverse complement strand
CTGGGTTGCGACCGATGGATGCGGGGCTCCGATCGGGGCGACTTCGCTAGGCGGGCTGGCTCGGGCCTTCGCCCGGCTGGCCACCGCGGATCCGACCTCACCCGAGGGGCGGGTGGCGTCGGCCATCCGGGCTCACCCGGAGGTGATCGGCGGGGCGCAACGGGATGTCACTCGGCTCATCAACGCGGTCCCCGGTCTGATCGCCAAGGACGGCGCCGAGGGCGGCTACGTCGTCGCGCTCGACGACGGTCGGGCCGCGGCGCTCAAGATCGCGGACGGTGCCGCCCGGGCTCGCATGCCGGTCATGGTGGCGGCGCTACGAAGGCTGGGCGTGGCCAACCGGGAGCTCGACGCCATCGCCAATGTCCCGATCCTCGGCCACGGCCGCCCGGTGGGAGCGGTTCGAGCCCACCTCTGACCCTAGGCTGCCGACGTCGTTTTGGACCGTCGATCACTGGGAGTCGCTGGAGAATGAGCAGTCCGCTTGACGTGGTGAATGCTGCGCACAACGCCTTCCGGCACGACATCGCGGCCATCGACGCTGCGGCGCTCGGAGCGGCGCAGGGCAAGCCCGGCCTGGAGGCCACCGTCGAACGGTTCCACCTCTTCAACGAGGTGTTGACGTGGCATGCCAGCGGTGAAGAAGCAGGGATCTTCCCGGCCCTGGAGCCGGTCGCCCCTTCAGTGGTCACCGCCTACGAGATCGACCACCGGGGCCTCGACTTGGCCTTCGACGGCCTGTCCAAGGCGGTCTCCGCTCATGACCCGCTCGGCACCGCCCGGGCCACCGCGGCCTTCAAGTTCCACCTGGACCTGCATCTGTTCAAGGAAGAGACGCACCTCTTCCCGATCTTCGAGGAGCGGCTGTCCCGGGACGACCAAGGCCACGCCGTCGGAGCCCTGGGCTCAGCGGTGCCGCCCGATCGCTTCCCGGACTTCGTCACCTGGCTGTTCCCGCTCGTGGACGACGACGACCGGGAGAAGGTGGTCCGGTTCTTCCACATGGTCGTGCCCCCGGGCCCGTTCGAGGGGATCATCCGGACGGTGAAGAGTGCCATCGGGGACGACTTCGCCGAGCTGGCCCGCCGCATCCCCGAGCTCACCACGACCTGACGAGGCTCCGGTCCAGACACTCGGTCTGAGCCGCATCGCTCGAGGGAAGACCCCGATGGTCCGGGAGAGGCTACCGACGGTATCGGTGAAAGCCGTCCCTGAGCGTCCGTAGACCTGGCGCGGTCGTGAGCGCACAGTGAGTGGTAGCCCTCGGCCGGGAGGGCGACTGAAAGGCAGACGACATGGTGGGCAGACGTCGTCGTTTTGCTGCGGTGGGTGTGGCGATCGCCATCCTCGCCGCCGCCGGTCTGGCCGTCGCGCCCGCTCCGCTGGCGACCGCGGCCTCGACCATCGAGTCGTTCTACGCCGCCCGTGGTCCCTGGACCATCACGTCGTCCAATGTGGTGGACGGGGTCGGCCGCCCCTATCGGCTGGTGTATCCGGCCAATCTGGGCGCGGGCGGCTTCCAGCATCCCGTGGTGACTTGGGGGAACGGCACCTTCGCCACCCCAGACAACTATCCGGGCGTGCTCCAGCAACTGGCGTCGTGGGGTTTCGTCGTCGTGGCCTTCGCCCGGGACACCACCAAGTCGGGGCTCGAGATGCTCGCCGGGGCCGAGCTGATGGTCGCCGCCAACGCCAACCCCTCGAGTCCCTTCTACCAGCACATCGACACGGACAGCATCGGCGCGCTGGGGCACTCGCAGGGCGCGGGTGGTGCAGTCAACGCCACCACCAAGTCCGACGGCCTGATCACCACGGTCGTGCCGATCGCTCTGACCCGCCCGCTGCTGGTCGACCCTGAAGGCCAGTTCGACCTCAGCGCGGTCGAGGTCCCGGCGTTCTTCCTCGGCGGAGGCCTGGACATCCTCGTCGCCCCGCCCTTCACCATCAGGAACGCGTACGACGAGGTGTCCGGTCCGGCCGCGGTGGCGATCCTGCGGGGCGCCGACCACCTGACCATCCAGAACAGCGGTGGTCGCTTCCTTGGCTACCTCACCGCGTGGCTGATGTATCAGCTACAGGACGACCCGTACGCCCGCGCCGCCTTCGTCGGTCAGCCCCCCGAGATCAACACCAACAGCGCGTGGCGTGACCAGGCCGAACGTGACCTTACGTAGTAGGTGCCGACGCCCGTTCACAGCTAGTGGTGTCTACGGTAGGAAACGGTGGCGATACAGGGGGTCATCGCACCGGAGCGATTTGTTGGACGCACTCATGAGCTGCGTCGGCTGACAGCGGCCTGCGCCGCGGCCGAGCGCGGCCTCGGGTCGCTCACGGTGGTCTCGGGCGTAGCCGGCATCGGTAAGACCCGGCTGTGCTCGGAGCTGGCGCAGCGGGCGGAAAGAGCCGGCCTGCGGGTGGTGATCGCGCGCTGCTGGGCCGACGGCGGGGCCCCTCCGCTGTGGCCCTGGCACTCGATCGTGCGGGACATCGGCGGCGTCGGCTCGGTCGACCTGCTGGCCTCCGACGCCGGCGGAGTGGGCATCGACCCGGACCGTTTCGCCCGGTTCGTGGCGGTCACCGATCTGCTGGCCGACGCCTGCGCCAAGACGCCGACCTGCCTGATCATCGAGGATCTCCACGCCGCGGATCCGGGCAGCCTGCTGCTGACCCGGTTCGTGGCCCGTTCTCTGGACCGTCTGCCGCTGGCACTGGTGTTGAGCCGCCGGAGCGGGGAACCCACGCCCGGTGGTACGGCCGACGAGCTGCTCACCGAGATCGCCAGCGAGGCGGGCTCGGTGGTCCTGCACGGGTTCAGCCGGAACGAGACCACCCGGTTCCTGGCCGGACATGGGCTCCGACGCCTCGACTCAGACCTGGTCAGCACCCTGCTGGGGGTGACTGAAGGCAACCCCCTGTTCCTCCGGAGGGTGGCTGCGCTGGGTCCGCCCGATGCGGGCCAGGCGTGGCCGACGGGCGTCCGGGTCGCCATCGAGCAGGCGTCGAAGCAGCTGTCGGCCGACGCCCAACGGGTGCTCCGGCTGAGCGCGGTCCTCGGGATCGCCCCATCGCTGGCCGAGGTCGTAGCGGTCACCGGGACGGCTCCGGCCCAGGTCGTCGAAGCGGTCAGGGAGGCCGGCGCCGCGGGACTCGTAACGACCCAGAGCCCCGATGGCTTCACCTTCACCCACGACCTCGTGCGTTCGGCGCTCGACGACTCCCTCGACGTCGCCGATCGCTGGGATGCGCATGCCCGGGCCGCTCGGGTGGTCGCCGGCGACCGTCCGGAGCTGGCGGCGGATCGGCTGGCCCGCCGAGCCCACCACGCCCTGGCCGCCGCCTCGCGCTCCGCGGACGACGCCCGCTTCGCGGTGTCGGCGTGTCGGGATGCGGCCCGCTCGATGATCCGGCGCTTCGCCTACGAGCAGGCCGAGTCCCTGCTGACCGCTGCGGTCGATCTGTGCGAGCCGTCGCAGATCGGACCGCCGTCGCCTCAGCTCCTGGTGGAATGGGCCCAGGCCACCCTTTTGTGCGGGCGCGTGGCCAGGGCTCGCCGTCGTTTCGAACGGGCGGTGATGGTCGCGGATGAGGACGGCGATCCGGTCACGTTCGCCGAGGCTGCGGCCGGACTGGGCGGTCACTGGGTGATCGAGCACCGTGAGCTGTTCGACCGGACCCGGGTGCTGGGGCTGCAGCGGGCCGCGCTCGAACGTCTTCCACCGGACCAGCACGGCTTGCGCTGTCGTCTCCAGGCCCGCCTGGCCGCCGAGGCGGTCTTCGACGGGGGACCGGTCGCCGCGGTCGAGGAGGCTTTGGCCGCGGCCCGGAGTTGCGGCGACTCGCTCGCCCACGCCGAGGCCTTGTCGCTGAGCCATCACGCCCTGATGGACGCCGAGCACACCTGGTCGCGCCTGGAGCTGGCCGAGGAACTGATCCGGGTCGCGTCCGAGGGCGGCCACGGCGTGTTGAGTCTCATGGGGCTGTGCTGGCGGGCCGTCGACCTCCTCTACCTGGGCGACCCCCGGGCGCTCCAGGCCCTGGAGGTGGTGCGCGAGCGGGCCGACGCGCTGGCGTGCCGCACCATCCAGTACGTCGTCGCGGTGATCGACGTCGTGCTGCTCATCCGCCAGGGGCGGCTGGCCGAAGCGGAAGCAGATGCCTTGCGGGTCTACGAGATGGGCGAGGCCGAGGGCGAGGTCGATACCTGGAACGTCCTGTGCGGGCACATGCTGGAGATCCGCTGGATCCAGGGGCGGGAGACCGAGCTGGCGGACACCGCGGAGCAGCTCGCCATCTCCCCCAACCTGCCCAGGAACGAGTTCGCCCTCCGGGCTGCAGCGACGCTGATCGAGGCCCGATCCGGCCAGGCGAGTCGGGCCCGCGCCTCGCTCGACAGCCTGGCCGAGCGCGGTCTGGCCGCCCTCCCGCTGTCGGCGACGTGGCTGACCGGGATGATGGCCATCGTCGAGGTCGCGGTCCAGCTCGGTGACGAGAAGGTGGCACGGGAGGCCTACGACCTGTTGCTGCCCTATGCCGACCTGCCGGTGCTGACCGCGGTGGCCATCCTGTGCTTCGGCTCGACCGAGCGCACGCTGGGGGTAGCGGCGCTGACCTTCGGGGACGTGGACCGGGCGATCGAGCATCTCGACCGGGCCGTCGTGGCCAACCGCCGGCTCGGGCATCGTCCGCTCGCCGTCATGAGCCAGGGTGCCCTGGCCACAGCCCTGGGCCGTCGGGGCCAGCCCCGGGACCGGGCTCGGGCCGCGGCGCTGCTCGATCAGGCCATCGCCGAGGCCGAGAGCATGGACCTTCCGGTTCGGGCCGAGGGATGGCGGGCCGAGCTGGCCGCACTGCACGGCGGGGCGCGGTCGGGCGACGTCCCGGGCCAGGAGGACGCACTGCTCAGCCAGCGGGAGCGCGAGATCGCCGGGCTCCTGGCCGACGGGCTCGGCAACGGACAGATCGCCGAGCAGCTGTTCATCTCCAAACGGACCGTCGAGTCCCACCTCGACAACATCAAGCGGAAGCTGTGCCTGGCGTCTCGGCACCAGATCGTGGCCTGGGCCCTACGTCGGGGCCTCGGCTCGCGCTCAGAATCCGTGTGAATACGGATATCCGGGGACGGCGCCGGCCGTCAGTGTTGGGGAGTGGACGGCTGGCGGATGGCGATCGGCGTGCCTGTTCTGCTTGTGAGTCTTGTCGGGTGCGGACACGACAAGGACGCCTGTGGAGAAGAGGAGAGTGCCCATCCGTCGCCTGGACCGTGCGGTAGGGAGTCGCCTGACATCCATCAGCCGTCCACCACAACTTCGACCGCTGAACCGGACCCCGAGGAGCAGGCCGTGCAGGCGTACCGCGCCAGCAACGACTACATGGAGCAGGCCCTCCGCAGCCCCGATCCCACCGCGCCCGAACTGCAGGACCACTTCTCGGGTGCGGCGCTGACCGAGAGCGCCGACCTGCTCCTCCAGGCCCAGCAGAACCTCGAGTACTACGAGAGCAGCCTGGCCTCGGATCCGGAGGTGGTGTCGGGCGGCTCCGTCGAAGTGGTGCTCCGGGACTGCGTCACCGAGACGCTCACCATCTTCGATGCGGCGTCGGGGGCGCAGAAGGACGCCCGGTCCACGGTGGGCAACTGGCGGGTCCGGGTCGTCGACATCGACGGCGTCGGCTGGCGAGTGGACGAGATCACCCTCCAGGAGGAGTCGTGCACACCCTGAGGAGAAGGCTGACCCGCACGCTGATCGTCGTGGCGGTTTTGGGGGCCACCGTCGTCGTCGGGGCTGCGGTCGCTCCGCCAGCCGCCTCGGCCGGTCCCTGTGACGGCCGGGTCCGCCCGGTGACTTGCAACGGCGGGGCGGGCGGCGGGAGGGTGACCGGCCGGGCCATGCTCACGCTCGCGGGCCATGGGAGCGCCGGTGGCGACAACAGTTGCCTCGTCACCACCCACACCCAGCCGGGCACCGCGGGTGGCAGCCCGGACGACTGGTGGCTGTTGGATCCGCCCCGGCCCGGTCACTACGAGATCGACGTGGACCCGAGCTTCAACCATCCCGGGTACTCCACCGTGTGGTTGTGGTGCATCGAGAACGGCCACTCCGGCGTTCCTCTCAACAACGCCTGGGAGGCCGACATAAAAGCTGCCTGGTTCGATGTGCCGCCGTCGACGCCCCAGGACGTGATCCGGGACGCGATGGCCGTCCTGGCCGTGCAGCATCCGTCGGTGCACACCAGCCCGGGGGAGGGGAACCCCAGCCTGGTCGGGCTGTCCACCTGGCTGGTGCTCGACCAGGACACCTGGGGCCACCAGGGTCCGATCACGGTGGCCGACAGCACCGACGGCCTCGTCGCGGTCACGGTGGAGGCCGACCCGGATCCCAACGGGCAGGTGACCTGGAGCACCGGTGAGGGCACCAAGCTCTGTCCGCAGGTACCGGCCGATCCCGAGCAGTGTTCGTGGCCCTACGAGCACTCCTCGTTGGGCCAGCCGGGGCGGGACGCGGCCGGCCTCCCCGCCTACGCCATCTCCGGGAGCATGAACTACATCGGCGCATACGTCGTCACGGTCGGCGGGATCCCCGTGGGTGGGGAGGACGGCCTCGGACCCATCCCGCTGACCTCGAACCCGGCGTTCCTGGCTGTGCTCGAGGGTGAAGCCATCGTGGTAGGGAACCACCGAAATTGATGCGGTTTCCGTACGACAGCGACGGAAACCGCATCAATTTCACCGGGTCCCCCCGAAACTGAGTTCGGTCCGTCACCTGGGGACGGACCGAACTCAGGGGGCGGGGGACTAGCGGAGGTCGAGCTCGACGACCTGACCGCCGGGCACCGTGACCTGGGCCATCGGGACACCGTCGTCGTCGAGCAGGTGGTACGACCCGTCGACGACCTCGGGATAGATGGCCACCCACGTCGTCGTGCCGTCGTCCAGATGGCGATGGTGCACGCCGGTGTGGAACCAGCTGGCGACGACCGGGGCGCTGCTCGGACAGGCATGCAGCTCCCCGGTCGCCGGCGGGGCGGCGAGGTAGACGATCAGTGCGCCGACCTCGCCGCCGATGTCCAACACCGGGCTGAGGCCCGGAGCGGAGTGCCAGTGAGCGCCCATGATCAGGGCACGTCGTAGCCCGCGTAGGGCAGGCCGATGTAGGGGAACCGGTTCAGGAGGTTCCGGCCCGGGTTGTTGAAGGTCCCGTCCTCGATGACGCTGACCGCATCGTCGGGGGTGTAGGTCGGGGCGACCAGGGGATAGGTCGCGCCGGCCACGGCCCGCAGTTCGATGGTGACCGCGTCGTCGGTGAGACGCCGACCGTTGGGGAACCCGGCCAGATCGCCACCGATCAGACCCAGACGGCTGGGGCTGGACGACGGCGGGATGGCCACGTTCAACCGGAGCATGTCGGCCTGGGTGGTTCCAGTGAAGTTCTGGAAGCCCGGGATGATGCCGGAGGGGATGCCGGTCAGCAGGATGGCCAACAGGTCAGCCCGATCAGCGGTCAGTCCGGCCAGGTTGGGGAACACGCCCGGGTAGAGCACCGGCAACAGCCGGGCCAGTTCGGGCTGGGCCACGAACTGGGCGTACCGGGAGTCCCGGTTGGGGCTGTCGGCGTTCCACTGGTCCTTCTGGGCCAGCGGCACGATGACCTCGTTGAACAGCGGGTTGCCCAGACGGGAGACCTGCATCCAGGGACCGACGGTGCGGCGGCTGGCGCCTCGCACGTTGGCCTTCTGCCGGTACGCCGAGCCCCACACGCCGATGGTGGCGTTGGCCGCCATCGGATCGGTGGGAGCGCCCCGCCCCCGGACCAGCTGCTCGATCGGCACCTCGAGGACGATCGAGTGCACGTTGGCCTGGGCCAGCGAGTCCCGACCGTCGGCCGCAGCCGTGGGGATCAGGTGCAGGTTCTGGAACGGACGCAGGGTCCCCAGGTCGAACACCGAGCCCAGGTCGACGAAGAACGAGTCGGCCCGCTGACCCGCGAACACCTTCTCGCCCGAGTCGAGCGAGTAAGTGGCCGCATCGGCGAGGTCGCTGTAGTTCGGCGTCGAGCGGGGTCCGATGTTGCACGGGGGGCAGGCCAGGTTCCGGGCCAGCCGGACGTCGCCCTGCCGGGTGATCTTGGTGACCGTGTAGGTCTGACGCCGGTTCCAGTTGGCACTGGTCAGCGAGTCGATCGGCCCGGTGTTGTACAGGAACGTGTTCGGGTTGGTGTTCACCGTGGTGAACTTGAACTGGTAGATGACGTCGGCTCGGCCGTCGCCGTTGTTGTCGATGTTGACCTGGTAGGTCACGTCGTCGCCGAACTCGTAGAAGTTCGGCCCGCCTGCCGGCGCTTGGCTCGGCAGGTAGCTGGTGATGATCGCCACCGTGTTGTTGGGGGTGACGAAGGCATAGGTATCGGTGTTGTCGGCGACCGGGTCCTTGGAGATGGACGGTGCCTCGCGATGTGAAGACATCTCACCCTCCTCTCAGTGGGTGGCCCGCAGCACTTTGGCCACGAGCGACTTGTCGGTGAACACGACCTCTCGTTCGCCCACGTAGACCTCGACCTCGCCGGTCGCAGCGTCCCGGACGTTGAGGACCACTGGCTGGTCGCCAACCTCGTCGAGCTCTGCAGCCGACAGGGCGGTCCCGTCTCCGGACTTGTTGGACAGCACGAGCCCGGTGCCGAAAGCCCCGGCCACGCCTGCGGCGCCGGCCGAGCCCTTGATGAGGAACGATCGGCGGGTAACTGGCTCCATGACGCACTCCTCCTCTCCTCGTCTTTCGAGGATTGATTTCGGGTGCTCTACGGAGCTGCCGCCGTCCGTGGATGAGAGATTCCAGATGTTCTGCTACGGGATGATTTCGTAGCGGACGTATCTCGATAACCTCGGACCATGGCGACGCCCACCTTCGACCTCGCGATGCTGCTCAAGCTCGCCAGCCACGCGCTGGAGACCGAGCTGACCGCGAGCCTGAACGACCTGGGGATCTCGCCGCGTCACTACTGCGTGTTGGCCAAGGCGTCGGAGGCCGACCTGACCCAGAGCCAGCTGGCGGAGCTCGCTTCTCTGGACAAGACCACGATGGTGGTCACCGTCGACGAGCTGGAGCGGGCCGGCTACGCCGAGCGCCGGCCGTCGGACACCGATCGACGGGCTCGCATCATCGCAGTGACCCCAGCGGGCAAGCAGGTCGTGGCCAAGGGTCGGAAGATCGTGGACGGCGTGTTCGACGACGTGTTGGGGACGCTGCCGGCGACTGTACGTGAGCCATTCGTCGACGGGCTCTCCCGCCTGGTGGACGACCGGCTGTCCACCCCGGTGCCCACCGAGCGGCCGGTTCGGCGCCGTTCCGTTCGAAAGTAACATATTTCACAGTAGATAGTCCCGAACAAAACTATCTGTTACGGTCGCATGCATGACGACCGAGACCGGTAGAACCACGGCGTTGGCGGTGCTGTGCGCCGGGATGCTGATGATCATCCTGGACCAGACGATCGTGAACGTGGCCTTGCCGTCCATCCAGCGGGACCTGGGTTTCTCGCAGTCGAGCCTGGCCTGGGTGGTCAACGCCTACCTGATCCCGTTCGGCGGGATGCTGCTGTTGGCCGGCCGGCTCGGGGACCTGATCGGACGCAAGCGCATCTTCCTCGTGGGCCTGGCCGTGTTCACCGGCGCCTCGTTCCTGTGCGGCGTCTCGACGACGCAGCAGCTGCTGGTCGTGGCCCGCTTCGCTCAGGGGATCGGCGGGGCGCTGACCTCAGCGGTGATCCTGGGGATGATCGTGACGCTGTTCCCCGAGCCCCGGGAACAGGCCAAGGCCATCGGCGTCTACAGCTTCGTGGCCGCGGCCGGGGGTTCGATCGGCCTGGTGGTCGGCGGTGTCCTGACCCAGACGTTCAACTGGCACTGGATCTTCTTCGTCAACCTGCCCATCGGGCTGGTGGCGGCGGTGCTGGCCGTGCGGGTGCTCGACGGGGACCGGGGCCTCGGGCTGGGTGAAGGCGCCGATGTGCTCGGCGGACTCCTGGTCACGTCCGCCCTGATGCTGGGCGTCTATACCATCGTCGAAGCCGCCAACTACGGCTGGGCCTCGACCCACACACTGGGCTTCGGTGCGGTGTCGCTGGCGCTGTTGGCCGGCTTCGTGGTCCGCCAGGCCCGCATAGCCAACCCGCTGATGCCGCTGCGGATCTTCCGCTCCCGGAACGTCTCGGGGGCCAACCTGGTGCAGGCGTTGCTGGTGGCTGGGATGTTCGGGTTCCTATTCCTGGGCACCCTGTACCTCCAGCGGGTGCTGGGCTACGACGCCCTGCAGACCGGGCTGGCCATCCTGCCGGTGGCGTTGGTGATCGGAGCGCTGTCGCTGGGAGTGTCCGCCCGGCTCAACACCCGCTTCGGGGCCCGCAGAGTCCTGGTACCCGGGGTGGCGATCATCGCGGTGGGCCTGGTCGGGCTGAGCCGGGTCCCGGTCGACGGGCGTTACGTCGTGGACTTCCTCCCGATCACGCTGCTGCTCGGGGTTGGAGTGGGGCTCGCGCTGCCGGCCCTGACATCGCTGGCCATGTCCGACGCCACCCCCAGCGACTCCGGTCTGGTCTCGGGCTTGTTCAACACCACCCAGCAGGTGGGCGGAGCCTTGGGGCTGGCGGTGTTGGCCACGCTGTCGACGTCGCGCAGCACCAGTCTCCGCAGCGACGGGATGGACAAGGCCGCGGCATTGACCGGGGGCTATCACCTGGCCTTCGCGGTCGGCGCGGGTCTGGTCGCGGCGTCGCTCGTGGTCGCGCTGCTGGTCCTACGGGCCGCCCGCCCGGAACTAGGCCCGGAAGGTGTGCCCGAGGAGGCTCCGGATGGTCTCGCCTTCGCGGGAGCGGAGAGCCTGGGGGAGCTGGGTGATGGCGTTGAGACGCGACAGCGGGCGCAGGCGGGCCGCCCGTTCGGCTGAGCGCCAGCCCCGGCGGTGCAGCTCGGCGCCGATGTCGGCGAAGTAACGGCGCTCCTGGTCGAAACGGGCGCCGCTGCGGGCGACCAGCGTCGAGTAGTTGCTGCGGTGGCGGCGGTAGGAGAAGCAAGTCTCGGTGGTGACCACCAGCTTCCCGCCCTCGAGCAGCACATCGACCACGAAGGCCAGGTCGTGGCACACGTCGATGTCGGGACGGTTGCGGGTTCGCTGCAGGGCCCGCCGCTCGAAGCACAGCGCCGGCGTGTAGAGCCAGTTGCCCCGAAGCAGGCTGCGGACCGCCCGCTCCCCGCTCAGCACCACCTCGCCGGGACCGGGCCACATGCGCTGCTTGATCCGGTCGGGGAGGGGGTTGATGCGGGTCCCGTTCTCGTCGATCACCTCGACCCGGGGCTGCACGAACGACGCGTCGGGATGCCGGCGCAGGACGTCGGACATCACCTGGCCGTAGTTGGGCATCAGCTTGTCGTCGTAGCCGAGCACCAGGAAGTGGTCGCGCTCGGCCAGCTGGATGCAGTGGTGGGCGTTGGCGCTCACGCCCAGGTTGCGCTCGTTGCGGACGTAGCGGATGCGCTCGTCGCCCAGGCCAGCAACCTTCTCCTCGACCGCTTCGCCCTCGGGATAGCGGTCCTCGACGATGGTGAGTACCCAGTCGGTGTCCTCCAGCGCCTGGATGGCCTCGATGCCCTCGAACAGGTACCGGGGGTCGCCGTAGTACGGGATCAGGAACTCGAGGGCGAGAGGGGCATTGCGGTCCATGGGCGCCCACCATCATGACGCGGTCGGCTCGGGCCGGGCGAGGTGGGTCGGGCGAGGTGCGGGTCGACCCCGGTTCTGTGACCTGTATGCCGCGCCCTGGCGCGGCATACAGGTCACAGAACGGATGGGGTGGGGTGCGGCCGCGGAGCCACCGGGCCCCGCCATCTACTGTGCCGGTGGTGGCGCTGCGTTCTCCTGGCCGGCTGGCACCCTCCGCGCTGCAGATGGGCGCGGGGGTCGTGGCCGTCGGTCTCGGCGGGTTCGTGTTCCTGGCCATCGTGGGCAACTCGGTCTCGACCTCCGACAAGGTGGCGCTGACCTCGCTGTACATGATCGTGAACCTGCTCGGTCCGGGCCTGTTCATGGCCCTGGAGTTCGAGACCAACCGAGTGGTCAGCAGCGGTCTGGCGGCCCGGATCGACCCCAGGGACGGTGAGCGGCGGGCCGCCCTGCTCGGCGCGGCGCTGGCCGGGGCCGTGGTGTTGATCCTGCTGGCGGTGTCGCCGGTGCTGGTCGACCGGAACCTGGGCGGCCACGTGTCGCTGCTGGTGGCCGTGCTGGTCGGCGTGACCACCTCGGCCGCGGTGTACTTCGCCCGCGGGGTGTTGGCGGGCCAGCGGCGTTTCGACGGCTACGCCGTGACTCTCTTCGTCGAGGGCATGAGCCGGCTGGTTCCGTGCGTCGCGGTGGCCCTGGCCGGATCCGACGACGTCGCCGTTTACGGGATGATCTTCGCCTCGGGGACCGGTTTCGCGGCGGTCGCGGCTTGGCCCTGGCTGCGCCGTCCGGCCTCACCGCTGCCGACGCCGGCGCCGACGGAGCCCACGCTGACGCCGACGGAGCCCCCGGCGGTCGAGCAGCCGTCGGAGTCCCGGCTGTCGGTCCACGAGGGACACAGCCTGCGCCGGATCGCTCGGGGCGTGGCCCTGCTCGGGGTGGCGACGCTGTTGTCCCAGGTCATGGCCAACCTGGCCCCGCTGGTGGTCAACGGACGGATGTCGGGCGACACCGCCTCGGAGCGGGAAGCGGTGGCCTTCGGCTTCGCCTTCGTGCTCACCCGGATCCCGGTGCTCCTGTTCGCTCCGGTGCAGGCCATGCTGCTGCCCCGACTCACCGCCGCGGTGGTCCGGGGCGACCTCGCCGCGGTGCGGGCCCACGTGCGGCTGGGGCTGCTGGCCATCGCCGCGGTCGGTCTGCCCGGGGCGGTGGGTTCCGCCGTGCTCGGACCTTGGGTGGTGCAGACCCTGTTCGGCTCCGAGATTCCCCCGTCCCATCTGGTCATGGGTCTGTTGGGGTTGTCGACGGTGTTGCTGACTGTGGTCCAGATCGTGCAGCCCGCGCTGGTGGCGTCGGGCCACCACCACACCGCCACCGTGGGCTGGGTCAGCGGCACCGTGGCGTTGTTGGTGCTGTTGGCCCTGCCCGTCGACCCCATCGCCGCCGCGGTCATCGCCCAGCTCGTCGGGCCGGCGATCGTCGTTGCCGTGACCGCGCTCGGGCTCCGGGCCGCCATCGGCGAGCGGGTGGCCGCGACCTCGGGAGGTCGGCCCCTGGCTGCCCGCAGTGCTGACCTGGTCTGACCGGTATCGGTGCCGTGGGGTAGGGTCGCAGGTCGGGCACCACGCGCGATTGGCACGCGGGAGGACACGATCTCCAGTCTGAGTGACGTCTGGGTGGTTGTACCGGTCTTCAACGAGGACTCGGTCATCGCCACTGTTGTCAAGGAACTTCTCACGGTGTTCCCCAACGTCGTCTGCGTGGATGACGGGAGCGCCGACCGCTCTGCGGCCGAGATCGCCACCACCCGCGCCCATCTGGTGCGTCATCCCATGAACCTGGGACAGGGAGCGGCGCTGCAGACCGGGCTGTCCTACGCCCTGGGCCGACCCGGCGGGCAGTTCTTCGTCACCTTCGACGCTGACGGCCAGCACCGGGTCGAGGACGCGTTAGCCATGGTCGATGTGGTCCGTGGGGGCGAGTGTGACGTCGCGCTCGGCTCCCGGTTCCTCGCGGAGGCCGAGGCGACCCAGACCCAGACCAGCGTTCCCGCCCACAAACGGCTGCTCCTACGGGCCATCGCCGCCCTCAGCCCCAGCGCCCGCAAGCTCGAGCTCACCGACGCCCACAACGGCTTGCGGGTCCTCAACCGGGACGTGGCCGTGCACCTGCACATCACCATGAACGGCATGGCCCACGCCTCGGAGATCGTCTCGTTCCTGTCCGCAGGATCGTGGCGGGTGCAGGAGGTCCCGGTGGCGATCAAGTACACCGACTACTCCATGGCCAAGGGCCAATCGCTGATCAACGGCGTGAACATCCTCTTCGACCTGTCAGTAAAACAGCGCGGGAAGCTCAGCTAGCCATGTGGATCCAGGTTCTGCTCATCGTCGGCGCGGTTGCTTCGTTGCTGGCCTTCGCCCGGTTCGAGCACGGCGTGCGCATGCAGGCCAGCAAGAAGCTGGCCTTCTTCGGCTTCGTGGCCCTGACCGTGTACAGCGTGCTGCGGCCCAACGACGTCAACTGGGTGGCCAACCGGCTGGGCGTGGGCCGGGGCGCCGACCTGATCCTCTACATCATGGCCATCGCCATGATCTTCCTGGTGCTCAACACGTTCATGCGGTTCCGGGCCATCGATCGCCAGATGACCGATCTGGTGCGGGCCCTGGCCCTGCGCGAGGCCGAGCGCGACAACGCCGAGCGATTGGGTGCCGCGGCCATGCGCGGCGAGTCCACCCCCGCGTCCGACTGAGATCGCCGCC
Source organism: Acidimicrobiales bacterium (assembly GCA_036505485.1). Taxonomy (GTDB): domain Bacteria; phylum Actinomycetota; class Acidimicrobiia; order Acidimicrobiales; family VFJN01; genus DASXTK01. The sequence continues at coordinate 14,740 of DASXTK010000040.1, read as the reverse complement.
GTGTTGACCCTGGCTCTCGCGGTGGTCGTCCTCGTGGCGCCCGGGCTGGCCATGATGCTGGCTCTCGGGATCACCCGCCCGGTGTGGTGGATCGGCCTCAGCGCCCCGGCCACCATCGGCGTGGCCACGCTCACCGCCTCGGCCTGCGCCGTGGTCGGCCTGAGCTACGGACCTGCTCCGCTCGCTCTGGTGACCGTGGTTCTGGCCGCCGTCGGTGTGGTGCGTCTGGTCCGCAGCGGCCGGCTTCGGTTGGAGTCGCCGTCGGGTTGGTGGACGTCGTTGGTCGCCAGCGCCCGCCGCCATCTGGATCTGGTGCCGGGATGGCTGCTGGTGGGGGTCGGCGTCGCCATCGGCACGCTCACCTGGATGCGGGGGATGGGCTCGCTGGCCACCATCCTCCAAGAGCACGACATGATCTCCCACGGGTTCATCACGTCGTACATCCAGCGCACCGGCAACGCCGCGCCCTGGCAGCTGATGCCCATCGACGTGCTCACCGAGGACCACGTCAGCTTCTATCCCAGCGGGATGCACCTGATCATGGCCGTGGTCGCCGACCTCCGGGGCGGGACCGTGGCCGGGGTGAACGCCGTGTCCGTGGCCGCTCTGGCCGTGGGCTGGTCCAGCGGATCGGCCACCTTGGGGTACGTCGCGGCTCGGCGGGCCAAGCTCGATGGGGCTGCGGCCCTGCTGGTAGCCGGTATCACCGCCATCCTCGCCGCCGGCCTCTACCGACCGGCGATCTCACTGGTGGAGTGGGGCGGGATCCTGGCCAACGCCATCACCCTGTCGCTGACTCCCGGACTGCTGGCGGTACTGGTGACGCTGCCCAAGCGGGGCTGGAGCCACGCGGCAGCGGCCGGGGTGGGCTGCGCTGGGATGTTCGCGGTGCACTCCAGCGCCGGGGTCACCGTCGGCGTGAGTCTGGTGGCCTGGTGGCTGGGCGAGGCCTTGCTGGCCGACGGCCGGCGCTTGCTCAAGGACCAACTCCTGCCTCTCGCGGTCGTCGGCGGAGTGGCCGCGGTCGCCGCGTCACCGGCGATCGGTCCTCTCCTCGACGTGGCGGACAACGTGTCCGGGTTCCAGCCCGACATCTCTGCCATCTCGCTGCGCGACGCGGTGGCCCGCACGGTGGGGCTGGCCTACAACAACGGCGATCCCAACGTCGACATCGGCGTCTACCAGCTCGCCGCCGGCCTGATCTGCGTGTTCGGCGCGGCGGTGGTGGCACTGACCCGGCGGGGGCTCGGCATCCTGAGCGCCTGGCTGGTGTGGGTGGCCATCGTCGTAGCCGCGTGGGTCCGTCCCGGCAAGTTCCCGCAGAGCCTGGTCACCAACGGGTTCTACGACGCCCAGACCCGGGTGTGGGCCCACGTCTCGTTGTTCGTTGCACCCGTAGCGGGACTGGGGGTGGTCCTGGCGGCCACGGTCGCGGCCGGCTGGCTGGCCCGGCTCGCGCCGTCGTGGCGGGAGCGTCGGGCCTGGCTGGTGCTTGGCCTCGGTGTGATCGGAGCGCTGGCGTACGTCGCGGGTCCGGGCCGGGGCTATGCCCAGACCAACCAGGAATCGGTGGCGGCGCGCTACAAGACGCCGGACGTTGTCCTGCGGTTCTCCGAGGACGACCGTCGGGCCGGTGAGTACCTGGCCACCCGGGTCACCGACGGCGAGCGGGTGCTCAACTCGGCCAACGACGGGTCGACGCTGCTGTATGTCGAGCACGGTCTGCCGATCGTGAACGTGCTGGCCCGGGGGAGTGCGCTCGAACCGGCGACCTACAAGCTCATGTCGAGGTTCAACACCTATCCCGATAGCCCGGACATCCGGGAGATGCTGCGCGACCTCAACGTCCGTTGGGTGGTCGTCGACTCCAACGCCCCCCGCATCGCCGCCAACGGTGCGCCCGAGGCCTGGATCGACTGGCTGGACGTTGCCCCTGGCCTCACCCACCTCGACGGACTGCCCGGCCTCGACCTCGCCTACAAGTCCGGCACCGTCTCCGTCTACTCCCTAGACCTCCGGCAGATCTGACGGGCGGGCGTCAGTCCCGGCGGAGGGCGTAGAGGACGTTGTTGCGGCGGGGCGGAACCCTTGTCTCGCAGGTGATGGCGAACCCGGGGAGCGCGTCGGCGATGAGCTGGCGCAGCTCCTCCCGTTCGGGGAACGCCACCGTGCGGTCCCCGGAGACGTAGCGATCGGCGGCGTAGGCCAGCATGTGGGACACGTTGTTGCCGCGCTCCCAGTCCTTGACCACGAGGGTTCCAGTCGGTGCGGTCAGGTTGGCGGCGTCGCGCAGGAGGTCCGTCCGGGCCGGCCCCGGCACATGGTGCAGGACGTCCACGATGACGACCAGGTCGAACAGTTCCGGGTCCTCGGCCAGGAGCTGCCCGGTCGACAGGGGACGGAACGTGGCTCGGCTGGGGTCCCCGCGGTAGAGACGACCGGCCGACTCGGCGATGTCGATGCCGAGATAGCTGGCCTTGGGGAAGGCCTCGACCAGACGTTGGCCCAGCGAGCCGTCGCCACAGCCGATCTCCAGGATCCGCTCGGCGTCGCCCAGGCTGGCCAGGGTGGTGGCCAGGTCCTCGAGGTTGATGAAAGCCGACCGGTAGAGCTCAGCTGCATGGATTTCGAGGGTACCCAGTCGGTGCCGCAGTGCCGTGCCGATTCCCACGAGTTGACCCTATTCCACCTTGAAGTTCTCGTTGGCCGCCGCCATCCTCGTGCGTTCGATGGTCGGGGTCCGCAGCATCAGCTTGGTCTGGGCGTAGGCGGCGGGGGAGTAGGCCCCGAGCCGGCGGGCCTCGGCGATGGCCGCGGGCACGCACTCGTCGGCCGGCACCACCTGGTCCAACCAGCCCACCGCCGCGGCGCCGTGGGGGTCGAAGATCTCGGCGCACAGGGTGGCCCGGGTCAGGGCCGTGGGAGTCAGCCGGTCGCGGGCCAGCTCCATGGCGAACGACGGCAGCGACATCCCGATGGAGGTCTCGTTGAGTCCGATCTTGGCCGGGCCGTCGGCGCCGATGCGGATGTCGCACACCGCGGCGAGCAGGACCCCGCCGGCCAGGGCATGTCCGGTCACCGCCGCCACCACCGGCTGGGGATGGGTGTACAGCCGCAGCATGAGCTGGCCGCCGGTGGCCACCAGCCCCAGGGCCTGGTCCAGGCCCGCGGTCATGATCTTCAGGTCGAACCCGGCGGAGAAGGCGCCGCCCTTCCGCCCGGCCAGGCACACCGCGCTGGCCTCCTTCTCGGCCAGGTCGAGGCCGGCGGACAGGGCTTCGATGGCGGCGTAGGACAGCGCGTTGGCCTTGCCGTCGTCGAAGCGGAGGACGGCCACGCCATCCTCGATGGTCGTCGTCACCGGTGCGTCGGACATGGCCTCGGACGTTAACGGCCCGGTAAGTCCTTGGCCTACTGGCGCTTGACCGTCTGCCGGCCACCGTCGGCCGTCCAGAAGTCGATCACCAGATGGTCCGGCGGATCGCCATCGACGCCGGTCACGGCCACCTCGGTCACGTCGACCCGGAAGAGGTGGAACGGCCCCGGCGGAGCGCCCTCCCCGAACTTGGCGAGGATCTCCGGGTCGGTCACCTCGATGGCCTTCCCGGCGATCTTGGCGTCGGGCTCCATGCTCCCGGCCTCGTCGGGTTCGGTGGTGGGGCCGTGGATCGCGACCCGGGGGTCCCGCAGCAGATCGTTGGCCTTCCGGGCGTCCGGCATGCTGCCGAGCCACAGCTCGCCGTCCTTGAAGTCGGCCTCGGTGCCGCTGATCCGCGGTGACCCGTCCTTGCGCAGGGTGGCCATCGTCTTGTGCTTGCTCCGATCGAACACCGCCCGCACCCGCCCCGCCAGCTCCGGCTCAACCGCTGTGAACTCACTCCAAGAAACCATGCGTCGCAGTATGCCCCCTCCACCCTGACACGAACTGTCAGGGATAGGGTCGGGCACTCTTTGAACCCAAGTGGTTGCTAGGCAACCGCGACGGTTCAAAGAGCTGTCCGGCACCGCAACTGAGATGGCAACGGTCAGATCGGCGGCACGGAGCGCAGCGATCGGGCCGTCGGGCTGCGCCCTTGAGGGCCCGGGCACGGTCGCGAACACAATCGGAACAGCCAGCCCCTCTGGGGCTGGCTTGGACGCCTCCTTTCCTCGTTACGCCGATTCCAACCGGATGGCGAGTTGGCGGTAGCGGGTTACGGGGATGAGGTGGACGCCGTCGAAGGCTTCGCTGGAGCGGATGCCGGCGATCAGGTCGACGGCTGCGTCGACGCCGGCGTCGGGATCGGACTCCACCGCTTGGACCAGCTCGTCGGGGATGTGGATGTCGGGGGCGGCCGAGGCCAGCCGGCGGGCCATCGAGGCCGAGGCGACGACCATCACGCCGGCGTAGACGGCGGCGTCGGTGTCCAGCGTCTCGCGCCAGGCCAGCAGCCGGTCGAGCGAGAAGCTCACCTGGACGAACAGGAAATCTGCCGCCAGCTTCCAGCTCGGCACCGGCTTCAGCCCGGTCGTGGCGCCGAGCCGGAACGGACGGGTCCCCGTGAACGGCTTGGCCGAGGTGGCGGCTCGGGCATGTTCGAGCATGGAACGGACCGTCAGCTCGCTGGTACGGCCCCCAACGGTGGGCTTGTCGCCATAGACGAACAGGAACTCGTCGACCCCGTACGCCGCCGCGGTCAGCAAGTCCCGCTCGAAGCCGAGCAGGTTCCGATCTCGAGCGTTGAGGCAGGCCACAGCCCGACCGCCCATGGCCTGCACCTCGTGAGCCACGGCCACGCTGGACACGGTGGCCCGTCCGATGTGGTTGTCCGGGATCAGGAACGACGAGGCCACCGGCGTCATCATCCCGATCTGATGCCGGACGTGGGTGAGATCCGGGGTGGTGGCCGGCTCGATCTCGCAGATGATCTGGAACGACCCAGCGGTCATGGCAGAAACCCTACGGCTACGTCGTCGGCATCCCCTTAATTGTCAGACCCCCCGCGTAGTGTCGCCAGGGATGGACAACGCCGTTCATTCCTCCCAAGAAACGGGCCTTTCGGGCGGTTCTACGTCGCCCACGGTCGGCCGGGTGCTGGGCACCGAGCCGTCCACGCCGCTCGAGTTCTGGGTCGGGATTGCGCCCGAGCGCTATCTGCAGCTCGACGACGTTGTCGTGGCCGACCGGGTGCTGCCCGATGGCAAACGGGTCCGCATCTCGGGGTTGGTGACCCAGGTCCGGGCCAAGCACGAGGGCACCCGTCTCGACAACGACGTGTTCTTGGTGGCCGACGGCGTGCTGCCGGCGGACGTGAGCGAGGTCGCCCAAGTGCTCTCGACCCGCTTCGAGCCCGAGGTCTACGTGCCGCCTCTGCCCGGAGCGGAGGTCCGCAAGGCCGTAGGCGAGGAGCGCGACGAAGCGTTGTTCTTCTCCGGGATGAAACGGCGCCTGCCCGCCGGGCTCTCCCGTGACGACGAGCCGTTCCACCTCAACCTGGAGTTCCTCGACGGGACGCGTGGAGCCCACGTGAACATCAGCGGGGTGTCCGGGGTCGCCACCAAGACCACCTACGCCACCTTCCTGCTCTACAGCCTGTTCCACTCCGGGGTGCTCGGCGCCGATGCCGCCAACACCAAGGCGCTGATCTTCAACGTCAAAGGCGAGGACCTGCTGTTCCTCGATCACACCAACGTCGACCTCCAAGACGATCAACACGCCCGCTACGCCGCGCTGGGCCTGCCGGCGGGGCCGTTCGGGTCGGTGGCCCTCTACGCCCCACCGCTGCGGGACGACCCCAACGCCAGCCCCGATGTGGCCACCCGTCAGCTCGACGTGACCTCGTTCTTCTGGACCCTGGCGCAGTTCTGCCACGAGGAGCTGCTGCCGTTCCTGTTCGCCGACGCCGAGGACGACCGCCAGCAGTACACGATGGTGGTCCACAACGTCACCGCCCAGCTGGCCCGGGTGGCCCGCGACGTCGGTGATGGCGCGGTCGACATCGACGGCCAGGTGGTGCGCACGTTCGATGATCTGGTCGAGCTGATCGAGGAGAAGGTCGATCTCGACGGGCTGGACCAGTGGGCCGGACGGGCCATCGGCGCCGGCACCATCAACGCCTTCCTGCGTCGTCTGCACGGATCGCGGCGGTACCTGCGCCACCTGGTGCGCAGCGATGTGCCGCGGCCGGAAGGACATCGGGTGGAGTTCGACCGGGCCCAGGTCACCGTGGTCGATCTGCACAACCTCAACGATCGGGCCAAGCGGTTCGTCGTCGGGGTGGTCCTGCGCAAGGCCTTCGACCAGAAGGAACGCTCCGGTCAGGCCCGGCCGCTGCAGTTCGTGGTGCTCGACGAGCTCAACAAGTACGCACCCCGTGACGGGTCGAGCCCGATCAAGGAGATCCTGCTCGACGTGGCCGAACGGGGGCGCTCGCTGGGCATCATCCTCATCGGCGCCCAGCAGACGGCCAGCGAGGTGGAACGACGCATCGTGGCCAACTCCGCGGTGCGGGTCGTCGGACGCCTTGACGCGGCTGAGGCCAGTCGGGGCGAGTACGGCTTCCTGCCCCCGGTGCAGCGGCAGCGGGCCACGATCGTCAAGCCCGGCACCATGCTGGTCAGCCAGCCCGAGCTGCCGGTACCGATGGTGGTGCAGTTCCCGTTCCCGGCTTGGGCCACGCGAGCCAGCGAGGCCGGCCTGCCCATGGGCGGGGCCAGTCGCACCAACGGCCACCATGCGAACGGCGCGGGAGAGGCCGTCCGGGTACCCGACGACCCCTTCACAGGATTCCCCCAGGACTGACGAAAAAGGCACAAGGGCAAGGACGGACGACATGAGGCTGCTCCACACCTCTGACTGGCACGTGGGCAAGGCGATCCGGGGAAGGTCCCGGGCCGCTGAGCATGAGGCGGTGCTGGTGGAGATCGCGGAGATCGCCGACCGGACATCGGTCGACCTGGTCGTGGTGGCCGGCGACCTGTTCGACACCGCGGCCCCGTCGGCCGAGTCCGAGCGCATCGTGTACCAGGCCCTGGTTCGGTTGGCCGCCGGCGGTCGTCCGGTGGTGGTGGTCGCCGGCAATCACGATTCGGCGGCCCGGCTGGGTGCGGTGGCGCTGCTGTCGGCGGCCAGCGGCATCCATGTGGCCTCCGCTATCCGCGCACCCGATGACGGCGGCGTGCTCGAGCTCGACGTGGATGGTGAGAAGGCCCTGGTGGCCCTGCTGCCGTTTCCGTCCCAGCGCTATGTGGTGACCGCCGACGTGCTCATGGGGACGGCCGACGCCAGCGACGCCACCGCCCACTACCGCGACCGGGTGACCCGCATCATCGGGGCGGTCACCCAGGGCTTCAGCGCTGGCACGGTCAACCTGCTCGTGGCCCATCTCACCGTGGTCGGCGGGGCGCTGGGCGGCGGTGAACGGGGCGCTCACACCATCTTCGACTACTGGGTTCCGGCCACGGCGTTTCCGAGCGCGGCCCAATACGTGGCGCTCGGGCATCTGCATCGGGCCCAACGGCTCGACGGACCGGCCCCGCTGCACTACTGCGGCTCGCCGTTGCAGCTCGACTTCAGCGAGACCAGCAACCAGCCCAGCGTCAACCTGATCGAGGTGAAGGCCGGGCTGCCGGCCAAGGTCGACGCGGTGCCCCTGCAATCCGGTGTGCGACTCCGGACCCTGCGCGGCACCCTCGACCAGCTCCGCGCCCATGTCGACACCTCCACCGATCACCTGCAGTTGGTGCTCGACGAGCCGCCCCGGGTCGGGCTGGCCGACGAGGCCCGTGAGTTGTTCCCCACCGCGGTCGAGGTCGTCCTGGCCGGTCGCGACCCGGCGGTAAGCGACAAGGACGAGTCGGCCGCGCCGTCCGATCGGCTTCGCCGCACCCCGCACGACTTGTTCGCGGACTACCTGAACGAAGCCGAAGCCGGCGACGAACGGGTGCTGGCGCTGTTCGACCAGTTGGCCGACGAGCTCGACCAACCCGATGCCGTAGCGGTGGCCTCATGAGGCCGCTGCGGTTGGAGGTCGAAGGGTTCACCGCGTTTCGGCAACCCGTTGTGGTCGATTTCGACGGCGCCGATCTGTTCGCTCTGGTCGGTCCGACCGGTGCGGGTAAGACCAGCGTGCTCGACGCCATCACCTTCGCCCTGTATGGCACGGTGCCGCGGCTCGACGATCGTCGGGCGGTGGCGCCGATCGTCAGCCAGAACCTGACCGAAGCCCGCGTCCGCCTCGACTTCGCGGTCGGCGCTGCGCACTACACCGCGGTCCGGGTGGTTCGGGCCTCCAAGACCGGGGCCAGCACCAAGGAAGCCCGGCTCGAACGGGACGGCGAGGTCCTGGCCGGTACCGCCGACGAGGTGAGTGCCGCGGTGACCGAGCTGCTCGGCCTGAGTTACGAGCACTTCACGACCTGCGTCTCGCTGCCCCAGGGCCAGTTCGCCCGGTTCCTCCACGACAAGCCGCGGGACCGTCAAGACCTGCTGGTGCGGCTGCTGGAGCTGGGGCTCTACGACCGGGTGGCCAGCGCCGCCCGCCAGCTAGGCGCGCTGGCGTCCGGCCGAGCCGACATCATGACCGGCCAGCTCGACCGTCTCGCCGGCGCCACACCCGAGGCCCACGCCGAGGCGGTGGCCCAGCGCGAGAGCTTGGCCGAGCTCATCAGCCGGCTGGCCGCGGCCCGCCCGGAGATCGAGGCGCTCACCCAAGCCGCGGCCGCGGCCCGAGACCAGGCCGACGGCTGTGCCCAACGTCTGGCCGTGCTCAAGGACCTCCAGGCCCCGGACGGTGTGGCCGAGCTCTCCGAGACGCTGAACGCCACGACCACGGCGCGGGCCGAGTCCATCGCCCTCGAGGAGGCTCGGGCCAACGAGCTTGCCGAGGTCGAGAGCCAGCTGTCGCAGTTGCCAGCCCGATCCCAGGTCGAGGCGCAGTGCGCCGCACTGCGGCGCCGGGACGAGCTGGTGCTCTCGGTGTCCAAGGGCCGCGATGCCGCGACGACCGCGGCAACCCGGGTGGCCGAGGGCGCGGCGGCAGAAGCAGAGGCCGAGGCGGAGCGGGAGCGGTGTGCCGACGAGGTCGAGCGGGTGCGGGTCGAACAGCGGGCCCATGCCTTGGTGCCGGAGCTGCAGGTGGGCGAGCCCTGCCCGGTGTGCCAGCAGCCGGTCGCCACCCTGCCTGAGGTGCACCTACCTGATCTCAAGGCGGCCGAAGCCGCGCTGGCCGCCTCCGAGAAGCGGTTGAAGCAAGCCAGCCGGACGCTGACCGACGCTCGCACCGACCAGGCCCGGGTGGACGAGAAGCTGCAGCAGATCGACATGGAGCTGGCCGAGGTGACGGCGCGGCTCGACGGTGTGGCCTCACCCGAGTCGCTCGACGCCGTCCTGGCCGAGATCAACGCGGCCGAGGTCGCCGTGGGTCAGGCCCGGGAGGCCGACCGATCGGCTCGTAACGCCCGGCGAGCCATCGAACAGCGTCATGACGAAGCCTTGGCTCGCGAGGCCCAGGCCCGCAAGGCCTTCGACGCTGCTCGTGACGCGGTGGCTGCTCTGGAACCACCACCCACCGAGCGACGCGACCTGGCAGCTGACTGGCAGGCCCTGATCGACTGGGTGGAGCAACGCCGGCCGGCTCTGCTGGAGGAGACCGAGACCCACCGACGGCGGGCCGGGGAGCTGGCCGGACAGGCCCAGGCCAAGTTGGACGAGCTGATCGGGGTCTGCTGCGACGCCGGCGTACTGGATGCTCCGTCCAACGAGTGGCCGGGTGAGGCGGTCGCCGCGGCCCATGCCCGGGCGCAGGAGCTGGTGCAGCGGCTGGACGACGACCGGGCCGAGGCGGCCCGGCTCGAGGATCAGGTCCGCGCCGCCACCGAGGACCGCCAGGTGGCCGAGGCCCTGGCCAGCCATCTGTCGGCCAACCGGTTCGAGAAGTGGCTCCTCGACGAGGCCATCCATCGGCTGGTGGGCGGGGCCTCGGCGATCCTGGCCGACCTGACCGGCAACGCCTACGCCCTGTCGGTGGATGCTCGCAGCGGTGCCTTCACCGTGATCGACCACGCCAACGCCTCCCAGCCCCGCCCGGCCCGCACCCTTTCGGGCGGCGAGACCTTCCTGGCCTCGCTGGCTCTGGCCTTGGCCCTGGCCGACCAGGTGGCCGAGCTGGCCGCCGGCGGTGTGGCCCGCTTGGAGTCGCTGTTCCTCGACGAGGGCTTCGGCACGCTCGACCCCGACACCATGGACGTCGTCGCCTCCGCCCTGGACGAGCTCGGCGCCCGAGGCCGCACGGTCGGGGTCGTCACCCACATGCGGGAGTTGGCCGAGCGTCTGCCGGTGCGGTTCGAGGTCACCAAGGTCGGGGGGACAGCAACGATCGAGAGGGTCGACGTATGAAGTTCGCCATCGAGAGCTGGGCCCCCGAGTTCGGCGCGGCCGGAGACGGCGGCGGGTTGAGCACCACCGACGCCGAGATCGACGTGGCGGTGGAGCGGGCGCCTGATGACTGGGCCCCGCTCGACCCGGCCCCCCAGTCCGGCGGGCCGTACGACTCGGTGCTGTTCGTCGACGGGGTGCAGCGCATCGATGCCCGGGTCTGGGTGCTGCGCAGCGCCGGTTCCGATCAGCTCGGGGTCTGCGCCAGCTGGGCCGCCGGCGCGGTCCGCTGCAACGGCAACGCCGAGATGGTGGCGGCCGAGATCCGCCGGGGTGCGCTGTGCGCCGGAGACGACCTGGAGGCCATCGTCACCTCCCACGGCGTGTATGAACCTCGACCGGTTCCCCCTCAGCTCGGCGACGCGGCCCATGAGGCCCTGGGCCAGGCCCGGGGCGATCTGGAGTCGCGGGTGGCCATCGAGGCCGCGGGATCGTCGGACGTCGAGCTGGTCGTCGTCGACGGACCGCTGGGCGACCGGCGGCACATTCCGGGCGCCATCGGGTACATCAAGGCCCACCACGTCACCTACCTACCGCCGCCCCAACAAGCGGTGGTTAGCGCGCTGGGGCCGGGACAACGCACGCCCCTGTTCCGGATCGGCGACCGGCGGTTCCGCTACGCGTGGTATCTCCGGCTGCCCGGACCCATGACCCATCCCAGTTGGGGCGTGGTGCGTTGTGAGCTGCCCGGTGAGCTACCGCTGACCGAGGCCGTCACGATCGCCGATCGGGCCACAGCCACGCTGCCTCGGTTCGCCACCCGCCCCCATCAGGACTCCCGGGCCCCGCAGAACCTCCACCCCATCGCCGGCCTGGAGCGTCAGCTCCGGCATCGCCTCGGCGACCCCATGCTCCTCGAACGGGCCTTGCGCCGAGCCGCAGCCGTTTCCGCCTAACCCAGCAGCGGCGGGTCCGTCCACAAGGTCCCTTCCAGGACCGTGACGGCCTGGCCCCGGAGGATGACCCGGTCGCCATCGACCCGCATCCCAACGGTGCCGCCACGGGTCGAGACCTGTCGACCGACGAACTCGTCCCGCCCGGTGCGCTGCTGCAACCAGGGGGCGATCACGCAATGGGCGGCCCCTGTGACTGGATCCTCGTCGATGCCGGCGCCGGGCACGAACACTCGGGACGCCGAGTCGATGCCAGGTTCGTCGCCCGGCGTCGCCACCACGATGACCTCGCCGCCCAGCTCCAGGATCGCCTCCCGGTCCGGGACGACGGCCCGGACATCGGCCGCAGTCGCGAGCTCGATCAGCCGCCAGGCCTCGGCCGACCACACGCCGACAACCCGATCCTGGGTCAGCCCGAAGGCGCCCGATACGTCCGGCGGGTCGGCAACCGGCTCCACCGCGGTGGCGGGGAAGTCCATCTCGACCGCGCCATCCGCGACTCGGCAGATGAGCACTCCGCTCAGCGTGTGAAATCGTCGCTCGCCCCCGAGGACGTGGGTCGACGCCAGCGTGGCATGGCCGCACAACGGCACCTCGGTGGTCGGCGTGAACCAGCGCAGGTCGTGGTCCCCATCGGCTCGGGGCACCACGAAGGCAGTTTCGGACAGGTTCATCTCGGTGGCCACGGCCTGCATCCAGGCCTCGGGCGCCGGACGCTCCAGCACGCACACCCCGGCCGGGTTGCCCCTGAACGGTTCGGCAGTGAAGGCATCGACGACGCTGATCCGCTGACCCATGCCCGCGGACTCTACGGCGGCCGGGTTCGATGTGGGCCGTCAGACCGGTACCGTCGCCGGGTGATCTTGGTGGATGCTGCTGGCGTCACGGCGAGTCGGCCGGGCAAGCCGTTGTTCGAGGGTGTCTCGGTGACGGTGGCCAGCGGCGACCGGGTGGCGGTCGTGGGCATCAACGGCGGCGGCAAGTCCACCCTGCTGGGGGTGCTGGCCGGAACCGTCCAGCCCGAGCTGGGCACAGTCCGCCGGGGTCGGGGCGCCCGAGTCACCTTCCTCGACCAGATTGCGGCCCTACCAAAGGGTCAGACGGTAAGGGAGGCCGCCGGGGCCGGCTGGGAGACCGAAGCGATCCTCGACCGGCTGGGGATGGGCGACCTCCTCGACGCCGATGTCGCCACCCTCTCCGGAGGCCAGGCCAAGCGGGTGGCGCTGGCCCGAGCCCTGGTCGCGGTGGACGAGGGCACCGAGTCCGACCTGCTCATCCTGGACGAGCCCACCAACCACCTCGACCTCGACGCCATCACCTGGCTCGAGGATCGGCTCGCCGGCTTCCGCGGCGGCCTGGTGCTGGTGACTCACGACCGCCACGTCCTCGATCGGCTCACCACCCGCATCGTCGAGCTGGACCGAGGCACGGCCTTCGTCCATGACGGCGGCTACGCCTCGTACCTGGACGCCCGGGCCGAGCGTCAGGCCCGTTCCGAGTCGGCCGAACGGACCCGCCGCAACCTGGCCCGGGCCGAGCTGGCCTGGCTGCGGCGAGGCGCACCGGCCCGGACCCGCAAGCCCAAGGCCGACGTGTCCCGGGCGCTCGCCATCGTCGAGGGTCGCCCCCAGGCTCCCGACAGGCCCGAGGACCTGCCGCTCCACGACCTCACCCAAACCCCGCGCCTGGGCAACACGGTGATCGAGCTGCACGCCGTGGCCGACGGCTACGGCGACGAGATGCTGTTCACCGGTCTCGACCTCGCCCTCGATCCGCGGGCCCGGCTCGGCGTGGTCGGGCCCAACGGCTCGGGCAAGTCCACCCTGCTGGACCTGTTGGCCGACCGGCGCCAGCCTCGGCGGGGCGAGGTCGTCCGGGGCCAGACCGTCCGGGTCGGCTACTACGACCAGGTCGGCATCGACCTCCCGCTGGATCAGCGGGTGCGGGAGACGGTGGCCGGACCCACCCGCCAGCCCGATTGGACCGATGCCGCCCTGCTCGAACGGTTCTGGTTCAACAGCGACGCCCAATGGGCCCCGATCCGGCTGTTGTCGGGCGGCGAGCGCCGCCGGCTCCAGCTGGTCCTGGTCCTGCGCCAGGCCCCCAACGTCCTGCTGCTGGACGAGCCCACCAACGATCTCGACCTGGACACGCTGCGTTCGCTCGAAGACCTCCTGGAGAACTGGCGCGGCGCCCTGGTCGTGGTCAGCCACGACCGAGCCTTCCTGGAGCGAACCGTCGAGGACGTCCTGGTGCTCGACGGCAAAGGCCGAGCCGGGCCGATCCCCGGCGGCTATGCGGCCTACGAGGCCCACCGGCGGGCCCTGCAGACGCAGCGCCCGGAGAAGGCCCCCTCCGTCTCGGGCCGACCGGCTGCGGCTCCGGCGCCAGCCCGGTCCAAGGGGCGGTCACCCAGCACGGTGCGCTTTCAGCTGCGTCGAGCCGAGGCCGAGGTGGCCCGGCTGCAGGAACGTCGGCAGGCCCTGGAGACCGAACTGGCCGACGTGGCCACCGACCGGACCGAGCTGGCCCGCGTCGGAAAGCAGCTCGCCACGGTCCAGACCGAGCTGGCCGTGGCCGAGGACACTTGGCTGGCTCTGGCCGAGGAGGTCGAGGCCCTGGGCCTCCACTCGTAACCCCCGAAATTGAGGCGTTTCTCGCGCTATAAGCGCGAGAAACGCCTCAATTTCGGGGGTTTCAGCCGGCCTTGCGGTCGGCGTCCTGCGTGAACTCCCGGTCGTCGTGCACGGTCAGGAGTGCCGCGGGATCGGGACGGTTGCGGCGCCACGGCAACCACCGCAGCAGGGGAACCGTGATCGGCTTCAGCTTGAAAGCGATCCAGGCGTTGGCCCGTCCGACCTTGCGCTTGGTCCAGTTGAGCAGTCGCGCCGCCCAGGCGAACTCGGTGGACAGCAGCGCCAGGCCTCCGAACACCACTGCCCATCCGGGGCCCGGCGCCGGCACCAGGACCAACCCCAACACCACGATGGCCAGACCCACGACCAGGATCACGAGCCGACGGGTGCTGCGCGCGATGCGTGCCGCAAGCCGCCGTAGCCCGTCCACCTCGTCAAACGTAGCGGCGGCGTTGGCGGATCTGACGTCGGCCCTTGTCCCGGATTGCCCCGCTTCCAGCGGGAACAGCACCGGTAACCTGGGCCCATGGTCCTGACCATCACTGATCCCGCTCGCGAGAAGATCCTCGAGCTGCGAGCCCAAGAGGACGATCCCGACGATCTCGGACTGCGCATCGAGGTCACCGGCGTCCGAGGGGTTGAGTACACCTACGACCTGACCTTCGATCCGATCGCCGAGGCCCACCCCGAGGACGGCGATCTGCTGGAGAAGGCGGGCGAGCTCGCCATCATCATCCCGCTCGACAGCGTCGACGCCTTGCGCGGCGCCACTCTCGACCTACCGACCACGGGCGGTC
>DASXTK010000039.1:0-5429 GCA_036505485.1 Acidimicrobiales bacterium | reverse complement strand
TGGACAGCGCCGTGGTGCGGGCCCGGACCGAGGCGAGGAAGAAGCGCCGGAGCCGCCGGCGCCGGCGTCGAAGCCCGGTGACGACGAACTCAGCCGCCATCGGGAGCGAGGCGGTAGCCGACGCCCCGCACCGTCTGGATGGCCCGACGGCCGAAGGGGACGTCGACCTAGCGTCGCAGGTAGCCCACGTAGACCTCGACGATGTTGGAATCGCCGTCCTAGGCCGGATCCCAGACGTGCTCGACGATCTCGTTCTTGCCCGCCACCTGGCCGGCCCGGCGCATGAGGTACTCGAGGAGGGCGAACTCCCGGGCGGTGAGGCTGATCTCGGTGTCGCCCCGCCAGGCCATGTGGGAGGCGGGGTCGAGGCGCAGATCGCCGGCGGTGAGGACCGACGGGCGGGCCGGCGCCCCCCGCCGCAGCAGGGCCCGCAGCCGGGCGGTGAGGACCACGAACGAGAACGGCTTGGTCAGGAAGTCGTCGGCCCCGGTGTCCAGGGCCTCGGCCTCGTCGAGGTCGCCGTCCTTGGCCGTCAGCATCAGGATCGGCGTCCAGATGTCGGCGGTCCGCAGCTCGTCGCAGATCTGGAAGCCGTTGCGCCCTGGCAGCAGGATGTCCAGCACGATCAGGTCGTAGCTCCCCTCGGTGGCCCGCCACAGCCCGTCGTTGCCGTCGAAAGCCACCTCGACGGAGAACCCCTCGGCCTCCAGCCCGCGCTTGACCGCGGTGGCGATCTTGCGGTCGTCCTCGATCAGCAACAGCTTCACCGACGTCCCTCGGATTCGGGTCTGGGGTACCTCTGATGCTGAGTCTGGTCCCCTGAACCTGGCCTGAACAGGATGGGGGTAGGTGTCAGCTCAGCTTCAGGTGCCGTGGAACTACCGTGGCCTTGATCGGGGGTGAGGCGATGGAGGTGGACCCGTACACCGGCTACACCGAGCCGGCCAGATCGGGCTGTGGTCGGGCGCTGTTGATCGTGGCCATCGGTGTCGCCATCTGCCTGGTCCTGCTCGGGGCGGGGTGCATCGCCTTGGTCGGCTCGCTCGGCGATCTCGAGCTCCACCTCCCGAACCCCACCGACGATTGCACCGAGTCCCACAACCGGATGATCTCGGCCGCGGCCAAGGGGAGAGCGGACGTCGTGGCCCAGGAGCTCCGCGGCGGAACCGACCCCAACCTCGAGGTCGCCGGTGTGACCGCGCTGTTCTGCGCCTCCCAAGCCAGCGAGGTCGAGGCCGTGACCGTGCTGCTCGACTCCGGAGCCCAGCCCCAGCCCGACGACGTCGGTGCCGCGGTCGGGACGCATTCGGGCATCCTCGGGCTCCCCGACCTGTCACCGGCGCCGAGCGACCCTCGACGGGACCAGGTGGTCACCTTGTTGCTCGACCACGGCGCCGATCCCAACGGCGGAGCCAAGGGCCCGTCCCCGCTGTTGTACGCAGCCTGGAGCGGGCGGCGATCGCTGGTGGATCTGCTGGAGAGCCGGGGAGCCGATCCGAACCACGGCGGGCGGGTGCCGAGCGTGTTCATCACCTTCGTGCAGACCGGTGCCCTCGACTCCTCCAGCTCCACCCAGCCCAGGAACCTCCTTCCGGAGCCCCGGTCCGACGAGATCGACAACGTGCCGCCACTGATCGGCGCGGCGTGGCAGAGCCAGGACGAGATCGCCACCCGGCTGCTCGACGCCGGTGCCGACCCCAACCTGGTGAGCGACGAGGCGTTCAGCGCCGTCTACGCCGCCGCGGTTCGGGGGGACCGGGCCATGGTCGAGCTGCTCCTGGCCCGAGGCGCCAGCCCCGCGCCAACGGTCCGAGCCGGGGTCAGAACCCCCGCCGAAGCGGCCCGAGCCGCGGGTCATCCCGAGATCGCAACGCTGCTGGAGGCCCCACCCCCGGGGTGACTGTCCAGGAGCAACCCCGGGGGCAGGGCCCGCCTCAGCCGGGGGCCGGGGCGGTGGTCGGAGGCGGGGTCAATGTCGTGGTGGTCGTCGCTGCGGGCGGGCCCGGGTCGCCAACGATGGTGGTGGACGGGCTCATCGGAGGAGCGGGCAGCCGGGGAATGATCGGCAGGGGCGGGGGGATCTTCAAGGCGTGGGCGCCGTCGGCGCCGTACAGGATCCGCTCCTCGAGCTGGGGATACTGGTTGGTGATGACGTTGCCGTCGGCGTCCAGCGGAACAGTGGTCCTGAGCTCCGGATCGAACGACGCGGGCGTCGAGACCGGCAGGCCGTCCTGGTCGAACACGTACACCCCCTGGAGCAGGTTGCCCTGGGCGTCGTACACGAAGAGGTTGGTGATGACGGTGCCCTCGGCCGAGATCACCTGTCCGGGCGGCTTGTAGTCGTCTTGGACGTAGGAGTCGCCCTCGGAGGCGTAGGCGTCGCGGTTGGGACCGTCCCCCATGCCATCGATGGCCACGATGCCGGCGGCGAGGATGCCGACTCCGGTGAGGGCGATGTCCCAACGGAGCCGACGGCCCTCGGCCGCAGCCCGGGCCAGGGCCACGGATCCGGCCCCCGCGGCCAGAGCCAGAAGGGTGCCGCTGAACCGGCCGCCGGGCAGGCCCACGTCGGGGAAGGGGAAGACGTCGTGGTCGCTGAGCCCGGCGAACGCCGCGACCACGAGGTAGCCCCGGGCCACCAGCCAGGCCGGGCGAAGCTCGGGGAGGTAGTCCAACACCGCCCGGACTGCGCTGTGTTCCCCCAGCTCGCGCAGCCAGCCCCGCAGGGTCCTGACCGGTCGGGGCCGGGTCCGGGCCGGAGGAACCTCCACACCGGCCGACGACAGGTACTCGTCGGCGAACTCGGCCGGCGGGCCGAGACGCTCGGCCAGCGGGGGACCGGGCTCGGCGGCAAGCTCGGTCAGATGCTGGCGCAGGTCGTCGACCAGCTCGGCTCGGCGCTCGGTGGGCAGGCCGGCCACCCGGGACAGGACCGCCTCGACATAGGGGAGGGCGTCGCCGTCGACGCCGGTCGTGCTGGTACTCATGCCTGTCCCTTCCGATCGCTACCGACCACGCGGTCGAGCGTGTCTGCGAAGCCCTGCCAGCGTTTGGTCATGGTGGCCAGCAGCTCGTGGCCCCGTTCGTTGAGTCCGTAGTACTTGCGGTGGGGACCCTCGTCGGAGGGCACCACATACGAGTTGAGGGCCCCGGCATCGAACAGCCGGCGGAGTGTCCCATAGACCGAGGCGTCGCCCACCTCCTCCAGGCCGGCCTCCCGCAGCCGTCGGACCACGTCGTAGCCGTAGCCGTCGGACTCGCCCACGACCGCGAGGACCGCGAGGTCGAGGACCCCCTTGAGCAGCTGGGTTGTGTCCACAACACAGTACTCTGTATTGCGAAGTAGTTGCTGTCAAGCAGTTCCCGGGAGTTCCTGGGCGGACACTCAGCCCTTCACGCCGGTGAGGGTGACGCCCTCGACGAAGACCCGTTGGGCCGCGAAGAAGAGCAGGATCACCGGCAGCATGAACAGCACCGAGGCCGCCATCGTGAGGTTCCACTGGGTGTGGAACTGGCCGCGGAAGTCCGACAGCCCCAGCGAGAGGGTCCACAGGTCCTTGTTCTCCACCAGATAGAGCAGAGGCGCGAAGAAGTCGTTCCAGGCATAGAGGAACTGGAACAGAGCCACCGCGGCGATGGCCGGCTTGGCCAGCGGCACGACCACGCTGGCCATGACCCGGAACTCGTTGGCTCCGTCGACCCGGGCCGCGTCCAGCAGCTCCTCGGGGATGGTCAGGAAGAACTGCCGCAGCAGGAAGATCGAGAACGCGTCGCCGAAGAACAACGGCACGATCAGCGGCTTCATCGACCCGATCCAGCCGAAGCGGGTGAAGATGACGTAGAGGGGAACCACGGTGACCTGGAACGGCAGCATGATCGTCGACAGGACGAGCAGGAACGCCACCTGTCGGCCCCTCCACTGCAGCCGGGACAGGGCATAGGCCACCGGTACGCACGACACGACCACCCCGACGGTCGACAACGAGGCGATCACCCAGGTGTTCCACGTGTACCGCAGGAGGGGAATCTGCGTGAAAACGTCCGAGTAGTTCGAGAAGCGGAACGGACGCGGCCAGATCGCCGGGGTCAACGCCTGGTCATCGGTCATCAGCGACGTGAGCACGATGAACACGAACGGCGTCAGGAACACCGCGCTGGCGGCGATGAGCATCGCGTGGTTGCCGATCTCGATCAGGACCCGGCGCCGACGCACGGCCGCGGTCGTCGTCATCGGAGGCCGCCCGCGTAGTGGACCCAGCGGCGCGACAGCCGGATGAGCAGGATGGTGCAGGCCATGGTGATCAGGAACAGAACCCAGGCCATGGCCGAGGCGTAGCCCATCCGGAAGTCGGTGAACCCGCGCACGTAGAGGTACAGCGAGTAGAAGAGCATCGAGCCCCGGGGGCTTCCCACGTCCCCGGCGGCCGAGCCGGTCGGATCCCCGGCTACGGCGAAGCTGGCCACGTAGGCCTCGGTGAAGTACTGAAACCCGTAGATCACCCCGGTGACGGCCGAGAACAGGATGGCGGGGGAGATGGTCGGCAGCGTCACGAAGCGGAACTTCTGCCAGCCGCTGGCGCCCTCGATGTCGGCGGCCTCGTAGAGCTGGCGGGGCACGTCGAGCAGCCCGGCCAGGTAGATGATCATGGTCTGGCCCATGCCCCACATCCCCAGGAACACCAGCCCCCACTTCGACCACGCCGGGCTGAAGAACCACAGCGGCGGGTCGTGGAGGCCGGCGGTTGTGAGTCCCTGGTTGACCGGCCCGGTGACCGGGTTGAACACGAAGACGAACGCCAGCGCCGCGGCCACCGGCGGGGCCATCCTCGGCAGGAAGAAGAACGTCCGGTAGACCTTGCCGCCCCGCTTGGGGCGGGTCAGCAGCATGGCGGTCCCCAGCGCCACCAGGGCCTGCAAGGGAACGCCGATCGCGATGATCCACAGGGTGTTGCGCATGGCCTGCCAGTACCGCGGGTCCTCGGTGAACATGAAGCGGTAGTTGTCCAACCCCACCCACTTGGGGTCGGACAGCAGGTCGTAGTTGGTGAACGAGTAGTAGAGGCTGGCCACCATCGGATAGAGGATGAAGACCGAGAAGCCGATGATCCACGGCGCCATGAACGTGGTGGCCGTCCGGTAGCGGCGGGCGGCGCGCCGGCGGGCCCGCCGCTTCGGGGTCAGCTTGGTGGCTGCGATCTGGTCACCCCTTTCCGCACCAAAGAACGGGTGTCGGTCAGTCGACTTGGGCCAGCTCCGCGTCGATCTGTTCGGCCAGCGCCTCCAGCCCCGCTTGCAGGTCGTCGATCTCCCCGGACTGCCAGCGCTGGCCGAAATCGTCCACCAACTCCTGGTCGGTCGCCCCGAGAACGGTCACGTCCTTGTAGTGGGAATCGGGGTTGGCGAAGATGTCCAGGAAGGTCTGGAACTGC
>DASXTK010000038.1:0-1877 GCA_036505485.1 Acidimicrobiales bacterium | reverse complement strand
GCACCAAGAACCCTTCCCGGCTGGCGCCAAGCACATCGGTGGCATCGCGGTATTCGTCGACCGGGCACCCCGTGGGCGGTGCCACGAAGACTTCCGGGTAACACAGGTCGGCGCTGGAATGCCAGTTGAAGTTCCCCAACGTGTGCGAGATCTCGTGGCGGTGCGTCTCCGCCTGCAGGCCGTTCACCGAGAAGTCGAGATTGCCGTCGATGATGTAGCCGCAGTAGTTGTAGATGCTCGGCACGAGCGGGCAGGGTCCGATGGCCAGACCGGCGGGGGCGGTCCAGCCGCAATTGAGGACCACGCTCACCCGGCTGTAGCCGGCCACGGCGATGCCCGAGGCCGCCACCGCCTCAGCCCGGGTCGCCGTCTCGTTCGCGCACCCCGTGCTGGTGTCTTCGACCATCGTGTAGGGGCCGAAGAAGCTCGGTGCCAGCGTCATGGCCCCATAGGACGACTCCGTGAAGTAGTCGATGATCCCGCCGCTCTCCGTGTACATCGACTGGAGTGAGCTGACCGGGTACGGGGTCCCGGTGTCCGAGAAGTCCACCACGATCACCGCCATCGTCACGCTGCCGACCGAGGGCGGCGATCCGGGCTGATCGGTCTGAACTTGCATCTGCGCCATCGACGAGCCCGGCGCCCCGGCGACGAACAGCGTGTTGCCGATGAGGTCGCCGCTGACGGTGACGGGGTGGCCGTTGCTGGCAGGCAGCGGGTGGTTTGACTTCAGGGTCGCCAGCGCCCGGCCGTGGCTGCCGACCAGCGCCTGCCGGAACCAGCCGGTGTGGTGGGCCAGGTCGTCGCGGTGAGTGATGCGGACCAGGCCGGTCATGGTGCGCCGGTGTTCGGTGGGGATGCCGGCCGCGGTCAGGGTGGCCTGATCTGCGGCGGAGAGCAACCCGTCGGCGACGGCCTGGGGGTCGCCGTCGGTGAGGGACAGAAGCAGGACGATGCGCCGAACAGCGACGGAGGCGAGCTTCGCCCTGAGGAGGGGACCGCGACTCGGGGAGGCCGCGATCGCGCCGGCCGCGCCGTACAACCGGGCGGTGAGGGCCCGCAAGTCTGCGACATCGCGGGACCGGTCCCGGGTCGCCGCGCCGGACGACGATGCTCTGTGGGGACGATCGGAGTTGGCCAGAGCTGTGGCTGGGGGCCGGGCAAGGACGACACCCGAGGCCACCAGGGCCGTGACGAGTGCGCCGCACAGCCGGCGCCGGATCGCCAGGCGGGAGGTGGGGCACCTGAGGATCGAGGCCGCCTTTCGGCGCCGCGACGGTCCGACGCGCATACCTACAGGGTCGGCGGCGAGCCCCTCGCCCCTTGATGGGACGATCGGCCAGAAGCCGTCAGGACCCAGGGGATGTCAGCCTGATCGGATGACCGCAACCCTACCGGGGAGCGGGTATAGGAGACTCCCTATTGATCGGTGGCGAACGCGACAGTGCCTCCTCCACGGCCCGCGAGCCGGCTGATACGCTCCGGCGCTGTGGAGGACCTGGTCAGGACAACCATCGAGAACTACGGCTATCTAGCCGTGTTCGTGCTGATGGTGCTGGAGTCGGCGTGCATCCCCATCCCCAGCGAAGTCACCATGCTGTTCGGGGGAGCGGCGGCCAACGCCACGTTCGCCGCCAGCGTGGGGGCCGATCACCTGAACTTCCTGGTGGTCGGGTTGCTCGGAACGGTGGGGAACCTGGTCGGGTCGTGGATTGCCTACGGCGTGGGGAGGGCCGGAGGGCGGCCGCTGATCGAACGGTGGGGCCGCTACGTCTTCCTCCGGGAGCACGAGCTGGACCGGGCCGAGGCCTGGTTCGGCGAGCATGGCGAGGCTGCGGTGTTCGTGTCTCGATTGCTCCCGGTGGTGCGGACCTTCA
>DASXTK010000037.1:0-16279 GCA_036505485.1 Acidimicrobiales bacterium | reverse complement strand
GGGTTGAGCCACAAAGACCGTTCGGGGCCAGCTCGTTTGGCCGCCGCCCTTCCCTCGAAGCGTCATTTAGCCACCGAGAGCAGCCCATGGCGTCACCGAGCCGCGAAACTCGACCCACGGACAGGTCACAAGAGCCTCAATCTCGGCGTTAGACCCGGTCCTCGCTCCCACGTTGACCACGCTCGCCGCGTCGCCGAGGGCCGCCTCGATCGCCGCGGCGATCCGGGGATCCGGGCGCCTCAGCTGGGCGTATCCCTGTCCGATCTCGTCGTACGACGTTGCCGCCTTCATCCACCGAGTCTGACCCCCCACTCGGCGGCGGATAAAGACTCGGAATTCGAGTGGCTGGCTGGCAGGCTCTCGGACGTGACCTGGAAACCCCGCCAGATCGAACCTCAGGAGATCGACGCCGTCGTGAACCTGAGCGCGGTCATGTTCGCTTACGGACCTTCGTTCCCGGATCCGTATCCCGAGATGTTGAAGCTGATGGCCGAGGTCGACCGCATCTTCGTCATCGACGACGGTCCGACCCTGGCCGGCACTGCCGGGGCGTTCACCATGGAGGTGGCCGTCCCGGGAGGCAACGACATCCCGATGTGTGGGGTGACCGAGGTCGGTGTCCTGCCGACCCACCGGCGCCGGGGCATGTTGACCTCGCTCATGGCCACGATCCTGGACCAGGCCATCGAACGCGGCGAACCGGTCGCCGGGCTGACCGCCAGTGAGGGCGGCATCTACCGCCGCTTCGGGTACGGCGTCGCCGCCCGGACTCAGCGCGTCACCGTCAACTCCGCTCGCTCCGCCGAGGTGGTGGACCCGTCGAGCCCCGGCCGGCTCCGTCTCATCACCGAGGGCGAGGCCGAGACACTGCTGCCGGAGGTCTGGGCGAAGCATTGGCGGCGTCGGCCTGGCGAGATAGATCGCAACACCGGTTACTGGAAGGCATTGGCCTTGGACCCGGAGCCGGACCGGCATGGCGCGGGTCCCCGGTTCATCGTGGTCCACGAGGACACCGACGGCCAGGTCGATGGCGCGGCGATCTACCGCGTCAAGGAAGGCGGCGCCGTAGACGGCATCTACGGCGAGCTGCTGGTCGAGGACATCATCGCGGTCGACGATCGGATCGAGGCCACGCTCCTGCGCTATCTCCTGGACGTCGACCTGATCGGCCACATCCAGTGGCGCGCCGCGCCCCTCGACCTGGCGCTGCGCTGGCGACTGCGGGATTCCCGGCAGGTCCTGGTCACCCGGGAGCACGACCACCTGTGGCTCCGGCCGTTGGACGTCCCCGCCTGTCTCACCGCCCGCACCTACGCCGCCGAGGGCAGTGCGGTGCTCGAGGTGCTCGACGACTATCGCCCCGAGTTGGGTGGCCGCTTCCGATTGGAGACCGGCCCCGACGGCTCCGAATGCGGACGAGCCACCGGTGATCCCGATGTCGTGCTGCAGACGGCCGAACTGGGGGCGCTCATGCTCGGCGGAGTCACGTGGGCCACGTTGCACCGCGCCGGTCTCCTCGAGGAACGCACGCCTGGCACGCTCGATCGCCTCGACGCGGCCTTCCGTCCCGACCGCGCCCCGTTCTGCGGCACCGGGTTCTGAGCCCACAGCACCCCTTGCCTCGCCCCTGAGCGGCTGGTACTACCAAGAGGAGCGATCGCCGCGCGAACAGGGGGGTCCATGGCGGGAACGGATGACCCGACCTCGTCGGCGCCAGAGCCGGCGGGAGTTCCGGGCCGAGGCGGCGGGAGTCGATGGCGGCGTGATGTCGCTCTCGTCGCGGTGACGGCCGCCTCGGTGGCCCTGGTGACGGCGGTCCTCACTGGCGGGAACGACGACGGCGACAACGCCCAGGACACCACCACGTCGACGTCGGACAACGGCCGCGCCACCACGTCGACGACGACCGACCGTTCCTCGACCACCGAGGACACCGATGCGCGACAGCGGGGGAACTTCGAGGACGGGTTCTGGGTCGTGGGCTCCGAGATCCAACCCGGTCGCTACATCACTCGCCCGCAGTCGTCGTTCTGCGACTGGGCGCGGTACTCCGACACGCGGGGCGACAACGTGATCATCTCCCAGCAGGGTCGCACCAGCCAGGTGATCGTCGACATCCTCCCGACGGACAAGACGTTCCGTTCCAACGGCTGCGGGGTCTGGGAGATCTACCAGCCGCACAGCGCTGCACCCTCGACCACGATCGAGGAAGGTGACTGGATCGTCGGCGAGCAGGTAGAGCCCGGCATTTACCACACCGAGACGGGCACCTTCTGCAGCTGGGAGCGGGTGGTCAACTTCGAGCACACGGCCCAGGTCGTGATCGACAGCCTCCCTCGGGCCTTCCACAACGGCACGCTGACCGTGGACGTCGCGGCCGGCGAGGGGTTCTCCACCCACGACTGCGGGGTCTGGATCAAGAGCGCCTAGAAACCCGTCAGCGGGTGGCGCCGAGGACGACCCAGCGGTCGCTGTGGAAGCGGACCAGCATGGACACGGCGCGGCTGGTCACCAGCAGAGCGAGCGAGGCCCAGAGCCAGCCGATCCCCAACCCGAGGACCATCACCAGGCTGGCGGCGCTGACGAACACCGCGGTGGCACCGATCATGGCCCACGCCAGCCAGCGCAGGTCTCCCGCTCCGATCAGCAGTCCATCGAGCACGAACGCCACGCCGCTGGCCGGCTGCACCACCGCTACCCACAGCAGCAGGAACGCGGTCAGCTGGACGACCTCCGGGTCGCTGGTGAACAGGTGGGGGAGGACGGTTCGGGTGGCCAACACGAGGCCGGTGCAGACGAACCCGAGGCCTAGGCCCCACTCGATCATGCGGCGGCCGGCTCCACGGGCAGCACCGGCCTCGCCGGCCCCCAAGGCCCGGCCGACGATGGCCTGCCCGGCGATGGCTACCGCGTCGAGCCCGAAGGCCAGGAAGGTCCAGACCGCGTACGCCACCTCGTGGGCGGCCAGGTCGACGGTGCCGATGCGGGCGGCGACGGCGGTGGCGACCGCCAGGGCGGCTCGGAGTGCGGCGGTGCGGATCAACAGCTGACCACCGACCTTGGCCAAGGCTCCGACGCTGGCCGGGTGGGGTCGGAGCTCGGCGCCGCGGGCCCGCGCCGCTCGTCCCAGCCGTTGCACGTAGATGAGCGCGGCGACCGACTGGGCCAGGACGGTGGCCAGCGCCGAGGCCCCGATCCCCTGGTCGAAGCCGTAGATCAAGACGACCTCGACGACCAGGTTGAGCACCGCGGTGCCGACGGCCACGGCCAGCGGCGTGCGGGTGTCCTGGAGGCCGCGGACATAGCCGGTGCCGGCCAGGACGACCAGCATCGAGGGGACTCCGACGAGGCTGATCCGCAGGTACACCAGAGCGTTGGTCCGCACCGCGCCCTCGGCTCCGCCGATCAGCCCGATCACCGGGTCGGCCACCAGGAACCCGAGGACCATGACCCCGAGTCCCAGGAAAAGAGCGAGCCACATCGACTGCACGGCCTGGTGGGCCGCCTCACGCTGGTCGCCGGCGCCGAGCAGCCGGCTCACCGCGGCCGTCGTCCCGTAGGCCAGGAAGATGAAGATCGTGTACAGGGCCAGCAGCACCGCGTTGGCCACGGCCAGGCCCGCGAGCTGAGGCGTCCCCAGATGTCCTACGACGGCGGTGTCGGTCAACAAGTAGATCGGCTCGGCGATCAAAGCCCCGAACGCCGGCACCGCCAGCCGCAAGATCTCCCGGTCATGAGGACTCCGCCGCCATGCAGGCCGAGAAGGAACAGCAGTAGCGGCCTCAGTCACCCCGAGATTCTGCGACCCACCACCCACCCAACCGCGCATGGTTTTGGCATGCGGGCGACTCGCACCTTCGGCGATTGTGGAGGTGCCGTTTGCGATCCTCTGTGGACCGGGCTCGGCGACGGCACCCCCTCGACGATCGTGGCCGCTCCACGTCTACTGGCATCCATGCCTTCGGGCTGCCGGCGGGGTGACCGTCGGTAGGCCCGGATTTCGTGCTGAGTGGGGCCGGGGTGGGGCGTAGGGTGGCCGGCCATGGTTGAGTCGGTTGGTAGCGAGAGTTCCGTGAACATCAAGCCTCGGTCGTATGAGGTGACCGAGGGGGCCGAGCGGGCTCCGGCCCGGGCGATGTTGCGGGCCATCGGCATGACCGACGACGACTGGGACAAGCCCCAGGTCGGGGTGTGCTCATCGTGGAACGAGGTCACGCCGTGCAACATGCCGCTGGCCCGGTTGGCCAAGCGGTCCAAGCAGGGCGTGCGGGCCGCCGGCGGGTTCCCCATCGAGTTCACCACCATCGCGGTGTCCGACGGCATCTCCATGGGCCACGAGGGCATGCGGGCCTCGCTGGTGTCCCGGGAGGTCATCGCCGACTCGGTCGAGACGGTCATGCACGCCGAGCGGCTCGACGCCCTGGTCACCTTCGCCGGCTGCGACAAGTCCCTGCCCGGCATGATCATGGCCGCGGCCCGGCTCAACGTTCCCTCGGTGTTCGTCTACGGCGGGTCGATCCTTCCTGGCCACTGGAACGGCCAGGCCCTCGACGTGGTCAGCGTGTTCGAGGCGGTCGGGGCCCACGCCGCCGGCACCATCAGCGACTCCGATCTGGACAACATCGAGCGCAACGCCTGCCCCACCGAGGGCTCCTGCGCCGGGATGTTCACCGCCAACACCATGGCTTCGGTGGCCGAGGCCCTCGGCATGTCGTTGCCCGGCTCGGCCTCGCCCCCGGCGGTCGACCGGCGCCGTGACGACGAGGCCTACGAGGCCGGCCGAGCCGTGGTGGCGCTCTTGCGAGCAGGCATCCGGCCCCGGCAGATCCTGACCAAGGAAGCCTTCGAGAACGCCATCGCCGTGGTCATGGCCCTCGGAGGATCGACCAACGCCGTCCTTCACCTGCTGGCCATAGCGGCCGAGGCCCGGGTCGAGCTGGCCCTCGACGACTTCAACCGCGTCGCCGCCCGGGTCCCCCACATCGCCGACACCAAGCCGGCCGGGAAGTACCACATGGTCGACATCGACCGGGTGGGCGGGGTCCCGGTGGTCCTGCGCCACCTGCTGGAGGCCGGGCTGCTTCACGGCGACTGCCTGACCGTGACCGGCAAGACCATGGCCGAGAACCTCGCCGCCCTCGACCCGCCGGCGCCCGACGGTGAGGTCATCCATCGGCTGGACCAGCCGATCCACGCCATCGGCGGCATCGCCGTCCTCACCGGCTCGCTGGCCCCCAAGGGCGCAGTGGTGAAGGTGGCCGGGATCTCCGTCGACCAGTTCCAGGGCACGGCCCGGGTGTTCGACGGCGAGGCCGACGCCATGGAGGCCATCCTGGCCGGGTCGATCGAGCCGGGCACCGTGGTGGTGATCCGCTACGAGGGCCCCAAGGGCGGACCGGGCATGCGGGAGATGCTGGCGGTCACCGGCGCGATGAAGGGCGCCGGCCGCGGCGGCGACTGCGCCCTGGTCACCGACGGACGCTTCTCCGGCGGAACCCACGGGTTTTGCATCGGCCACGTCGCCCCCGAGGCCGTCGACGGCGGCCCCATCGCCTCCGTCCGCGACGGCGACACCATCGTGGTCGACGTCGCAGCCAAGAGCGTCGACCTCCAGGTCGACGAACCCGAGCTAGCCCGCCGCAAGGCCGAGTGGAAGCTCCCCGAACCCCGCTACACCACCGGCGTCCTAGCCAAGTACGCCAAGCTCGCCTCCGGCGCCGAACGCGGCGCCATAACGGAGGCTTGAGCCCACCGCGAACGACACTCCCGGCTCCGCCGGGCTGGTGAGCCCACCACGAACGACACCCCCGGCTCCGCCGGGCAAGAGCCGCAAGCCGCACCGTGCTCGCTCGCCGGTCGCCCCCCACAGCCTGAGCACGGAATTGCTGCTGATTCGCCATGAACATGGCCAATCTGCGGCATGGCCGACGCCAACCCTCGCGGTCCCTGACGCGCGCCTAGCGTGACGTTACTTCAAGTAATAACGTTGGTAACGCAGTTGGGGGACCGATGGGGGGATAGTGGCGATCGACGTAGCTGCCGACATCGCGGTACTCGACGCGCCACCGCAGCCGCCGAAGCCGGAACAGAAGCCCGACAAGCCCGACGTCTCGCTGGGATACACCCCCGGCTTCGACGGGCTCCGGGCCCTGGGCCTGCTGCTGATGCTCGGCTATCACAGCGGCCAGTCGTGGGCCGCCGGCGGCATCTTCACCGTGTCGATGTTCTTCACCCTCTCGGGCTACCTGATCGCCACGTTGACCCTGGTCGAGTGGTCCAAGCACGACCGCGTCTCGCTGGCCCGCTTCTGGGAGCGCCGGGCCAAGCGACTCCTCCCGGCGGCGCTGCTGACCATCGCCGGCGTCATCGCCCTCCAGTACTTCTTCGAGGTCGGATCCGACCAGTCCCGCTTCCGGGGCGATGTCCTGGGCGCGCTCGGTTATGTCGCCAACTGGCGGATGGCGTTCTCCGGTGGCGACTACGGCCGTATCTTCCGGATCGAATCGCCGGTCCAGCACTTCTGGTCGCTAGCGGTGGAGGAGCAGTTCTACGTCGCCTTCCCGCTGCTCTTCGTAGGCCTGATGGCCCTGACCAAGGGCCGGTGGAAGATCGTCGGCACGGTGTTCGGACTCGGTGCCGCGGCCTCGTTCGCCGCGGCCTGGCTGACCGCGGCGGCCCAGAACCGCAACAGCGGCCTGGCCTATTACGCCACCTACACCCGGGCCAGCGAGATCCTGGTCGGGGTGGCCCTGGCCTTCCTGGTGCTGACCGTGCCGGTCCGCAAAGCCCTGGCCAGCCCGCTGGGTAAACGGGCCGTCGGCATCGGCGGGATCCTCGGCCTCCTCGGCTTGGCCTGGCTCTGGACCAACATCGGTCTCACCAGCCGCTTCGTGTTCCGCGGTGGCACCATGTTCAACGCCACCATGACCTGCCTGGTGATCCTGGCCTGCATCAGCGCCGCCCCCGGTCCGGTAGCGAAGAGCCTGGGCATCTGGCCGCTCCGCAACCTGGGCCGGATCAGCTACGGCGTCTACCTGGTCCACTGGCCGCTGTTCATCCTCCTCGACGACGAACGCACCCATCTGGTGGGCCACCCCAACCGCCTGTTCGTGATCCGCCTGGCCGCCTCGATCGGCGTAGCGATCCTGATGTACCACCTGCTGGAGTCGCCGTTCCGGTTCAAGCTCAAGGTGTCCCGACGAGCGTTGGCCGGAGTCCTGGCCGTGCCGACCGTGCTGCTGGTGCCGCTGATCCAGGGGGTGCCGGTCCACCGGGGCGACAGCCAGAACCTGGGGATCGAGCTGCCGGACGACCCCTACGCCCCCAACGTGACGGTGCCTCCGCCCGGCGTGACGCCCGCGGCCCGCATCCTGCTGGTGGGCGACTCGGTGACCTGGAGCACCTGGGACGGCTACGTGAAGTGGAACGAGCAGCATCCCGACCAGCCGCTCCAGGTGGACAGCATCATGGCGCTCGGCTGTTCCCTGGCTGACGTGAAGGAGACGCTCCAGCTGGGGGAGTGGATGAAGACGACCACCCCCTGCGGCCGGTTGCGCAAGAGGACCACCGACATCCTGGCCAAGCAGGACTACGACGCCATCGTGGTCACCATCGGCCACAAGGATCTGGGCCAGCACAAGCTCGAGGACAAGTGGCGGGCCGTCGGCGACCCGGTGTTCGACGAGTTCATCGCCGGGGAGATCGCCGAGTGGATCGACATCCTGGCCGCGGAGGATGGGCCGGTGCTGTGGTCGTCGCTCACCCACGTCCGCATCAACCGGTTCGAGGACCCCACCACCACGTGGGCGAACTGGGCCGACACCGACAACAACCCCAATCGGGTCGACAAGCTCAATCGGATCGTCGCTGACACCATCGCCGAGGCCGCCAACCCCAGCTTCCAGATCCTCGACACGGGTACCTGGCTCGAGAGCATCCCCGGCGGCGAGTTCAACCCGGACTTCCGTGGCGACGGGGTCCACTACACGTTCGACGGCGCGGACAAGCTGGCCGAGTGGGTCCTGCCCCAGGTATTCGAAGCGGTTGACCGTAACCGCCTTGCCCCTCCGTGACCCGGTGCGCGATGCTCACCGGCAAGATGTGGAGCGAACGACCCCGCACCCAGCTCGTAGTACTTGCCTAGCGCACGTCGGTTCTCCGCGTGCGCTTACACGACCTCCCCAACGGGAGGTCGTTGTGGTTTTCGACTGAAGGAGGGAAAGCGATGCAGCTTTCCGGAGGCCATGCGCTGATCAAAGCCCTCGAGATGGAGGGCGTAGAAGTGATGTTCGGCCTTCCCGGTGGGGCGATCCTTCCCGTCTACGACCCCATCATCGACAGCCCGATCCGGCACATCCTGGTGCGCCATGAGCAGGGCGCGGGCCACATGGCCGAGGGTTACGCCCACGCCACCGGGCGTCCCGGCGTGTGCATGGTCACCTCCGGACCCGCCGCCACCAACGTGGTCACCCCGCTGTGCGATGCCTTCATGGACTCCGTGCCCATGGTCTGCATCACCGGGCAGGTGCCGTTCCCCGCTATCGGCACCGACGCCTTCCAGGAGTGCGACACCATCGGCATCACCCGCTCGGTGACCAAGCACAACGAGCTCGTGACCAAGGCCCAGGACATCCCGCTGGCGGTGCGCCAGGCCTTCCACCTGGCCTCGACGGGTCGACCGGGTCCGGTGCTGCTCGACGTCCCCAAGGACATCGTCGACCCCAAGAACCCCCGCTCGGCCATGGAGTGGTGGTGGCCCACCGACGAGGAGGTGCGGGAGAGCCTGCCCGGCTACCGCCCCAACACCAAGGGCCATCCCAAGATGATCCGCCAGGCCGCCGAGCTGATCGTTGCGGCCAAGCGCCCGGTGATCTACGCCGGCGGCGGGATCCTCAAGGCCCGGGCCGCCGAGGCCCTGCGGGAGCTGGCCGAGCTGTGTGAGATCCACGTGGTCACCACGCTGATGGCCCGGGGCGCCTTCCCCGACGGTCATCCGCTGTGCCTGGGGATGCCGGGGATGCACGGCAACTACACCGCCGTCACCTCGATGCAGGAGAGCGACCTGCTGATCGCCCTCGGTTCCCGCTTCGACGACCGGGTCACCGGCAAGGTCGACGAGTTCGCCCCCGGGGCCAAGATCATCCACGTCGACATCGACCCGGCCGAGCTGGGCAAGGTGCGCCGACCCGACGTCCCCATCGTGGGGGACTGCCGGCTGGTCATCGAGGAGCTGGTGACCGCGGTGCGCGACCTGCTCAACGGTGGCATCGCCTTCCCCGACCGGTCGGCCTGGAAGTCCACCATCTCGGGCTGGCAGGAGACCTACCCGCTCACCTACGAGCAGTCCGAGCCGGGCGAGGCGCTCAAGCCCCAGTTCGTGCTGGAGCGGCTGCGGGACAGCACCCCCGAAGACACGATCGTGGCGTCGGGCGTCGGCCAGCACCAGATGTGGACCTCGCAGTACTGGCGGTTCAACCATCCGTACACCTGGGTCAACTCCGGTGGGCTGGGCACGATGGGCTTCGCGGTTCCGGCCGCCATCGGGGCCAAGGTGGGCCGGCCCGACCGGATGGTGTGGGCGGTCGACGGCGACGGCTGCTTCCAGATGACGGCCCAGGAGCTGGTCACCGCGGCCAGCGAGCGCATCCCGGTGAAGGTGGCGATCCTCAACAACGCCTACCTCGGCATGGTCCGCCAATGGCAGGAGATGTTCTACGAGGAGCGCTACAGCGAGGTGTACCTGTCGCCCGACCTGCCCGACTACAAGCTGTGGGCCGAGGCCATGGGCTGTGTCGGGATGCGGGTCGAGTCGCCCGACGACGTCGACGCCGCCATCCAGAAGGCCAACGAGATCGACGACCGCCCGGTGGTCATCGACTTCAGGACGGACAGTCGCGAAAAGGTGTATCCGATGGTGCCGGCAGGCAAGGGGAATGACGCGATCATCGTGGATCCCAGCCAAGGCGAAGGCGGGAGGTAGGTCGGTGAACGTGCCCGGAGTCGATATCCATCACCACACGCTGGTGGTGCTCGTGGAGAACAAGGCCGGCGTGTTGGCCCGCGTTTCGGGCCTGTTCGCCCGGCGCGGGTTCAACATCTACTCGCTGGCCGTGGCGCCGACCGAGGACGACCGCTTCAGCCGCATCACCATCGTGGTCGACGTGGAGTCCAACCCCCTCGAGCAGATCACCAAGCAGCTGTACAAGCTCATCAACGTCGTGAAGATCAGTGAGCTCGACCCGCGGGACGCGGTGGAGCGCGAGCTGATGCTGGCCACGATCCGGGCCGACGCCTCCAACCGCAGCCAGGTGATCGAGCTGGTCGGCCTGTTCGGTGGGCGCATCGTCGACGTGGGCCACGACGAGCTGACCGTGTCGCTCGACGGCGACCCCGAGCGGCTCGACGACCTGGAAGACCTGCTGCGCCCGTACGGCATCGTCGAGCTGCAGCGCACAGGCCGCGTCGCCCTGCCCAAGCTGGAGCGGAGCGCGCCCCCGCTGCGCAGCGTCCGGCGCACGGCGTAACTCCTCTCTCCCGTTCTCCACCCCTCTCAACCAGAAGGACCTGCAATGGCAAACGTGTACTACGAGAAGGACGCCGACCGGTCGGTCATCCAGGGCCGCAAGGTGGCGATCATCGGCTACGGCTCCCAGGGCCATGCCCACGCCCTCAACCTCAAGGACTCGGGGATCGACGTGCGGGTCGGGCTGCGCGACGGCTCGTCGTCCAAGGCCATGGCCGAGGACGCCGGTCTGTCGGTGGTGCCCATCGACCAAGCCGCGGCCGAAGCCCACGTGATCATGATCCTGCTCCCGGATACCGAGCAGAAGCGGGTCTACGACGAGTCCATCGCCCCCAACCTCAAGGCCGGCGACGCCCTGTTCTTCGCCCACGGCTTCAACGTGCGCTTCGGCCGGATCACCGGGCCCGACGGCGTGGACGTGGCCATGGTGGCGCCCAAGGGCCCCGGCCACCTGGTCCGGCGCACCTACGTGGAGGGCGGCGGGACCCCGTGTCTCATCGCCGTGGCCCAGGATGCTTCGGGCAAGGCCAAGGAGCTGGCGCTGGCCTACGCCGACGCCATCGGCGGGGCCCGGGCCGGAGTCCTGGAGACCACCTTCGAGGAGGAGACCGAGACCGATCTGTTCGGCGAGCAGGTGGTGCTGTGCGGTGGGCTCACCGCCCTGGTGCAGGCCGGGTTCGAGACCCTGGTGGATGCCGGCTACCAGCCGGAGTCGGCCTACTTCGAGTGCCTGCACGAGCTGAAGCTGATCGTCGACCTGATGTACGAGCAGGGCATCGCCGGGATGCGCTACTCGATCAGCGACACCGCCGAGTACGGCGACCTGACCCGGGGACCGCGGGTCATCAATGACGCGGTGCGGGCCGAGATGCGCACGATCCTCGACGAGATCCAGTCCGGCAAGTTCGCCGACGAGTGGGTGGCCGAGTCCGAGGCCGGGCGTCCAGTCTACAACGAGCTCAAGAAGCGGGGCCAGGAGCACCAGATCGAGCAGGTCGGCGCCGAGCTCCGGGCCATGATGCCCTGGATCTCCGCCGGCAAGCAGCGGGTCCAAGACATCTCCGGCGGCTGAAAACGACGAAATTGAGGCGTTTCCCGCGCCATAAGCGCGAGAAACGCCTCAATTTCGGGTCGTTAGGCGCCGGCGGCGCGGTGGATGGCCTTGCGTATCCGGCAGTAGGTGCCGCAGCGGCACACGTTCTCGATGGCGTCGATGTCGGCGTCGGTGGGGCTCGGGTTCGAGGCCAGGAGCGCGGCCGCGGCCATGATCTGGCCGGGCTGGCAGAAGCCGCACTGGGCCACGTCCTCCTCGATCCAGGCCTGCTGGACCGGATGCAGCGTCTCCCCGTCGGCCAGGCCCTCGATCGTCGTGACCTCACGTCCGGCGCAGTCCGCCATAGGCGTAGTACATGGCTGGAAGGCGTTGCCATCGAGATGGCTGGTACAAGCCCGGCACACGCCGACGCCGCAGCCGTACTTCGGGCCGGTGACCCCGAGCACGTCTCGCAGCACCCACAGCAGGGGAGTGTCGGCAGGGACGTCGACGGTGGTGGCTTCGCCGTTGAGGTCGAAGGTGAAACTGGGCATGGTCGGCTCCTCCTCAACCTGCGATCGGGAAGCTCGTCGGCAGGGTGCCGGTGGCTCGGGCATAGGCGTTGGCGACGGCGGCCGCCGCGGCGGGGAACCCCAGCTCGCCGGCGCCACCCGGCTCGCCCGTCGGGTCCATGACGTGGACGGCGACGTCCAACGGGCTGTCATTCATCCGTCCGTAGCGGAAGTCGGTGTAGCTGCTCTCCCGCACCGCTCCGTGGTCGATGTGCACGCCGGCCCGGAGCATGACCGACAGCCCGTCGAGCACCACACCCTGGGCCTGGGCCTCGAGGCCGCGAGGGTTGATGGCCCGCCCGACGTCCACCGCGGCGGTGGCCTTGGTGACCCGGGGGTTGGCGGCGTTCCGGCAGTCGATCTCGACCAGGTAGGCGCACACGCTCTTGAACTCGTCGTGGACCGCGATGCCCTGGGCGGTGCCGGCGGGCATCGAGCGGCCCCAATTCCCCGTTGACGCGACCCGGTTGAGCACTGCCTTGGCCCGGGCTGAGCTGAGCGTCCGTCGCCGGAAGTCCACGGGATCGCGGCCCAGGGACCGGGCGATCTCGTCCACCATGATCTCGTTGACCACCGACGTCTGGCCCGAGAACACCGAGCGCCAGCTGGCGGTGTGGAACTCCAGCGACACCTCGGTGAGGGTCTGGGCGGCGATGCCGAAGTTGTAGGGCACCTTCTGGGTCAGGTTGAACAGGGCCTGTCCGGACGTGCCGGTCAGCTCCACGCCCACCGCGGTCAGGATCTCGCCGAGGCCGTGTCCGCCGTCGAAGCGCACGCAGCCCATGCGGTGCTCGTAGCCGAGCATGGCCCCGAGCAGATGGGTGGCCCGGACCTTGTGGTGGCTGGCCGGACGCATCCGGCCGTGCTTCATGTCGTCGATCCGGGTCCACATCAGCTTGACCGGTCGGCCGATGGCCTGGGAGATCTGGGCGGCCTCGATTGCCGGGTCGAAGAACAGCCGGCGCCCGAACGATCCGCCGGCCCGGATCACGTGGACCTTGACCTTGCCGAGCGGCAGCCCCAGGGCCAGCGCCACCTTCTGGCTGGCCACGATGGGGCTCTTGCAGGCGAACCACAGCTCGGCCCGGTCGGACCGGACATCGGCCACGCAGTTCAGGACCTCGAGCGGAGCGTGGGGCACGAAGGCGAAGTCGAAGCTCCGGTCCACGGTGCGGACGCCCAGCGCCGGGAGGAACCCGGGGACCGCGTTCCTGAGCTGCGAGCGGATGTCGGCGTCGGACAGGTGGTCGCTCGGTCCGGGTTCCAGGTGATGTGGAGGGCATCGCGGGCCCGTTGGGCCTGGTCGAAGGTCTGGGCCGTGACCGCCACGCCGGTCGGGATCTGGGCGACCGCGACGACACCCGGCATGGCCCGGGCGGCGCTGTCGTCGACGCTGGCCACGGTCCCGTTGATGGTGGGCGGTCGAGCTACGACGGTCGGCAGCGCCCCGGGGATGTCCAGGTCGAGGGTGTACTTGGCCCGGCCGGTGACGATGTCCCGAGCGTCGATCCGGGTGGTGGGCTGGCCGATCTTGGCGAACTGGTCCGGCGTCTTCGGGGTGGGCGGAACGGCCGGGATCATCACCCCAGCCGCGGCCTCGGACAACGATCCGTAGGACGCGGACCGTCCGCCCGGCCCGGTGACCGCGGTGTCGGCAGTGTGCAGCTGCGACGCCGGGACACCCCAGCGCTGGGCCGCGGCGGTGACCAGTCGGGCCCGGGCCGCCGCGGCCGCGGCGCGCATCGGTCCGTACAGGGCGTGGACGGAGTTGGATCCGCCGGTGAACTGGTTCCAGACCAGCTCGGGTCGGGCATCCTCCAGCACCACATCGACGTCGGCCAGGCGGGCGTCCAGCTCCTCCGCGGCCAGGATGGCGACGGCGGTGCTGATGCCCTGGCCCACCTCGGCCCGGGGCAGGTGCACCACCACCCGGTTGGCGGTGGTCACCTCGACCACCAGCAGGTGTTGGGTCGGCGCGGCGGCCAACGTCAGGACGTCGGTCATGTCGACGATGTCGGGCAGTCCGGGACTCTGCGGGCTGGCGCCGGCCGGTTCCATGCCGAGGAGACCGCCGATCACCTCCCCGGGAGCGGCAGCTCGGACCGCCACGGTGAGCGTTGGTGCGGCGACCATGTAGGTCAGCAGCTGCCGCCGGCTGATCCCCGGCGGCCGGTCAGGCACGTGCACGGCCATTTGTTGTCCCCCTATGAACTCACTGGGTGACAATACCCGCGGTAATTACCGCTGTCCCGGACGCCCCCACTCGTTCTGTGACCTGTATGCCGCGCCCTGGCGCGGCACACAGGTCACAGAACGGACGGGAAGCTCACATGGTCTCGGCGAAGCTGACCTCGCCCTCACCACGGAGCACGTTCTTGAGCAGCTTGCCCGAGGCGTTGCGGGGCAGCGGGTCCGAGCGCAGCTCGACGTACACCGGCACCTTGAACGCCGCCAGCGCGTCGGCCACCCACTGCTGGACCTCGCTCTCGGTGAGCGTCTGGTCCGGCTCGATCTGTACGACGGCCTTGACCTCCTCGCCCAGCTCGGCGTGGGGGACCCCGATCACCGCGGCATCGGCGATGGCCGGATGCGCCACCAGCCGGTTCTCGATCTCGACGCAGTAGATGTTCTCGCCGCCCCGGATGATCATGTCCTTCAGCCGGTCGGTGATGGTCAGGTAGCCCTCGTCGTCCACCAGCCCGATGTCGCCGGAGTGCAACCAGCCGTCCCGATCGATGGCCTCGGCCGTGGCTTCCGGCTTGCCCCAGTACCCCTTCATGAGGATCGGACCGCGGATGCACACCTCGCCCGACTGGCCCTGGGGTGCCTCGGTGCCATCGGCGGCCTCGATGCGCAGCTCGACCGTGGCCACCGGTGGTCCGACCGAGGTGGGCTTGCGCACCGCATCGGATCCGGTGATGACCGTGGCCACCGACGACGTCTCGGTCAGGCCATAGGCGTTGGAGGTTGAGCGCACGTTCGGGAAGGTCGCCCGGATCTTGCGCTGCAGCTCGTCGGCCGACGGGGATCCGCCGAAGGCCACGCTGGTCACCGAGGACGTGTCGTAGTCGTGGCGGCCGGGGAACTCGCACACGCGCCACACCATCGTGGGCACCGTGGCCCACACCGTCACGCCGTGCTGGGCGATCAGGGTCAGCACCTCTGTGGGGTCGAACCGGCCCACCGGGATGACCAGCTTGACCCCGGCGAGCATGCCCACGACCAGCCCGGAGTGGCAGCCCGAGACGTGGAACAGTGGCGAGGTCAGCAGCGACACCGTCTCGGTGCCGGCCAGTCCGGTGTCACCGCCGCCGTCAGCTGCGGCCAACATCGAGCTGCCGACGGCGAGGTACAGGGTGTTCTGCAGGTTGGCCACCATCGACCGGTGGGTCGAGATGGCTCCCTTGGGCTTCCCGGTGGTGCCCGACGTGTAGAAGATGACCGCGTTGTCGTCCTCGGCGATGGGGGTCGTGGGGAACTCGGCGGTCGGCGTGGTGGTCAGCTCGTCGAAGCGGTGCAGGGTGACCTTGGACCCGTCCAGCTGCGGGAAGTCCTCGGGTCCGGCGTCGACCAGAAACACATGGGCCAGCTCCGGGGCCTCGTCCAGCCGATCGGCGATGCGCTCGAACCGCTTGCTGTCGGCCACCAGCAGCGTGGACCCGGAGTCCACCAGGCCGTAGAGGATCTCGTCGGCCTTCCACCAGCCGTTCAGTCCGACGAGCACACCGCCGGACGAGACGGTGGCCCAGAAGGCCAGGCACCACTCGGGGTTGTTCTGCGCCAGCACCGCCACCCGGTCGCCGTGGCTGATGCCGTACTGGTCGGCCAGGACCTGGGCCACGCCATTGGCGATCTTGTTGAAGGTCTCGAACCCGTAGGTGCGGTCGCCGTACGCGATGAACGTCTTCTCGTCGCCCCGGGCCATGGCCGCTTGGGCGACCTCTCGCAGCGAGCGCATGCGGTTCTTGTAGACCTGGAGCGGACGTCCCATGACGTCCTCGGTGACGACCTCGAACATGCCGCCGGGACCGGTGAGCTGGGCCTTGATCTCGGCCATCGTGACCATCGCCATCCCCCTGGTGTTGGTGTGCCGCGGGTCACGCTACCGACACCCCGTCGTTCTGTGACCTGTATGCCGCGCCAGGGCGCGGC
>DASXTK010000036.1:0-6605 GCA_036505485.1 Acidimicrobiales bacterium | reverse complement strand
GCGAACGTGACGTGCACGGTCCGACTGAACCCCTGCTCGCCGAGGATCCCGCCGACGAGCCGGTGGAGGTCCTCGTCCGGCATCTCCACGGGCTCACCCGCTACCGCTACGTCCACCATCCCTTCGACGTGGTCGGCTGGGACGGCGGTCTGTACCCCTACCGGTTCGCCATCGGCGACTTCGAGCCGCTGACCGGCCGGGTCCACCAGCCGCCCCCGGTGCACCAGACCTTCGCCGGCCCCCGGTTCGTGGTCTGCAGCTTCGTGCCACGCAAGCTGGACTACCACCCCCTCGCCGTACCGTCGCCGTACAACCACGCCAACGTGGACTCCGACGAAGTCCTCTACTACTGCGACGGCGACTTCACGAGCCGCAAGGGGGCCGGCATCGAGACCGGGTCGATCACCCTGCACCCGTCAGGCTTCACCCACGGCCCCCAGCCCGGCAGCGTCGAGGCCAGCCTGGGCCGCGAGACGACCGACGAGCTGGCGGTGATGATCGACACGTTCCGTCCGCTGCTGCTCGGAGACGGCGCCCGAGCCTGCGTCGACCCCGACTACCCGTGGTCGTGGTCCAAACCCGGAAATTGAGGCGTTTGGCGCGCTATAAGCGCGAGAAACGCCTCAATTTCGGCGGTCATTGGTCGGCCTGGGCGACGACCTCTTTGTAGATGGTGCGGTCGACGAGGCGTGGCTCGGGTAGATCGTCCTCGTAGACCACGCCGCCCAGCAGGATCATCCCCTCCTGGATGCGGGACGTGGTGTCCAGCCGGAGCTCCCAGTCGAACACCCATGCCGGGGTGTGGACGATGTCGTCCTTGGTCTCCCCGGTCACCTCGACCAGGGCGTCCACCACGTCATCGTCCTCCTGGTAGTCCTGGCCCAGGTAGGTGTTGATGGTGCGGACCACCGCCCGGGCGAAGGCCAGGCCCGCGATCCGGTCGCGCTGCGGGTCCAGCAGACGGGGTGCGAACACCACGCCCCCCAACGACTCAGACACCGGCAACGTGGCCACCAGCTCGATCTGAAGGTCGCTGTCGACCACCTCGCGCCACCACGGATCGGTCAGCCACGCGCCCGACAGCTCCTCCGACAGCAGCATCTTGGCCGCTTCCTCGCCGCTGGTGGTCGAGGTCTGGACCTCGTTGAGCGAGATGTCGTCCTGTTGCAGCACGAAGTCGATCGGATAGGTCACGACGTCGGCGATGCTGTCCTGCACCGCGACCGGTTGCTTGATGTCCTCCAGGTCGATGAAGTTGTCGGGCTCGTCCAGCAGATCGGTCCGCAGCCACAGCCCGGTCTGCGGGGTCTTGGTGTCCTGGGCATGCGCCGCGATCGGACCCCCCAGCACCACCCGTGGGCCGGCGCCCGTGCCGGTGCGGAACACGGCGTCGAAGAACGGGCCATCGAGGTCGCCCGCCACGACGTCGACCGCTCCGGTCTCCAGGGCGTCGTAGAGCTCGGCGGCACTGTCGTACTCGGTGATCTCCACGGTCAGGTTCTCGGCCTTGAACTGCTCGAAGTGGTCGGCCAGAAGGATCGGCGCCAGGTCCTCGGTGCGGCCCCGGACCCCGACCTTCAAGGTCACCGGTTGAGCCAGGGGAAGCGCGGTCGGGGCGTCCGGTGCGCAGCGGGCCACCTTCCGGTCGGCGGCCAGGTCGGCCTCGTCGGTGGAGCCGGTCGCACCGCAGCCGGTATCGACCTTGACGTCGGGAAAACCGATCTGACCCAGCGGGGCGCCGTCGGTGGCGGCGCCGTCGTCGTCTCCCCCGCTGTTGAGCAGTCCGCAGCTGCTCATCCCCAGCAGGACGACCGCGACCAGCCCCGCCAGCGCAGTCACTCCCCCTCTGCCTGCCCGCATGAGCCCTCCAGCCTGTGCCTACGCCACGGGACCCGTGACGCCCCAGCACCCTGTC
The DNA here is from genome assembly GCA_036505485.1 of Acidimicrobiales bacterium. Classification (GTDB taxonomy): domain Bacteria; phylum Actinomycetota; class Acidimicrobiia; order Acidimicrobiales; family VFJN01; genus DASXTK01. Next base: position 4,690 of record DASXTK010000036.1, on the reverse strand, counting down.
CGTCCTGTCCTACCCCCGCAGAGTGGCTAGCACGCCACCACCCCGAATCCCCAGTTCAGCAAGCCTTACACAGGTACGGCGGCCAGCGTGACCTGGACGAAGTCGTCGATGCCGACCTCCAGCCGATCCCGCCGGAACAGCTGGCGGCTGACCACCACCGCGCCCCGCTCCTCGGCCACCCGGGCGAACCGCTCGAGGGCTTTGCCGGGATGCACTGCATAGGTCATGAACAGCGCAGTGCGCTTGCCATCGATCACCGGCATGCGCCGCAGCTTGGCCTTCCGTCCCGGCCGATGCCCGAACAGGATGAGCCCGTCGACCCAGGTGCCCAGGAACACCACGTCGGCGTCGGCCAGCTCCTTCAAACCGATGGCGTCGATCGAGAACACGCTGATGTCGACGCCATCGACCCGGGCCGAGTCCGCTATCAGCTCGGCGGCGCGTGCGGTGTTGCCGGTCAGGCTCTCGTAGATCACAACTGCTCGCACTGCACGGCTCGCTTTGCTGGTCGCACCCTCAGGGACATCGCTGCGTCAGTTTGTCAGAGCTTTTGGGGGCCAGTGGAACCCGACCGCGTGCACCGCGGTGGCGACGCGCCCGACCACGAAAGGTGAGCGCCTAGGGTGCTCTGTATGGAGATGTCCTACCGCCAGCTGGGTCCCACCGGCCTCAAGCTCAGCACGTTGTCGTTCGGCTCCTGGGTCTCCTTCGGCAGCCAGCTCGACACCGGACGGGCCCGAGACTGCCTGGCCGCGGCCTATGAGGGAGGCGTCAACTTCTTCGACAACGCCGAGTCCTACGCCGCCGGGGAGTCCGAGCGGATCATGGGTGCGGCCGTCGCCGAGCTGGGCTGGGCCCGGCCCTCCTACGTGATCTCTACCAAGTTCTTCTGGGGACTCGACCCCGGCGTCAACACCCAGCACACGCTGAACCGCAAGTACCTGCTCCAGGCCATCGACGGGTCGCTGGAACGGCTCGGGCTGGACTATGTCGATCTGATCTTCTGCCACCGGCCCGACCCCGAGACCCCGATCGAGGAGACGGTCTGGGCCTGCTCGGACATCGTGTCGTCGGGCAAGGCGCACTACTGGGGGACCTCGGAGTGGCCGGCCGACGACATCCGGGCCGCCTGGGAGATCGCCGAGCGCCACCACCTGCACAAGCCGGTCATGGAGCAGCCGCAGTACAACCTGTTCGAGCGGCGCAAGGTCGAGCGCCAGTACCGGCGCCTGTACGACGAGATCGGGCTGGGGCTGACCACCTGGAGCCCGCTGGCCTCGGGCCTGCTCACCGGCAAGTACCTCGACGGGGTGCCCGAGGGCAGCCGGGCCAGCCTGCCCGGCTACGAGTGGCTGCGGGACATCCTCACCAACCCGGCGCGCAACAACCAGGTCCGGGCCCTCAGCGCCATCGCCGACGAGCTCGGCGCCACCCTGGCCCAGCTGTCCATCGCCTGGTGCGCCAAGAACCCCCACGTATCCACCGTGATCACCGGAGCCAGCCGGGTCGAGCAGGTCCACGAGAACCTGGGCGCCCTGGAGGTCCTGGAGCGGCTCGACGACGAGACCATGAACCGAATCAACGACGTCATCACGTGATGCCGGCGGCGTGGGCGAAGGCGTACGCCCTGCGAGCCGGGATCGGCATTGGCGTGGTCGTGGCACTGCTCCTGACCGGGTGCGGTGACGAGGACAGCGGCAGCAGCAGCACCACCAACCACAGCGGTCGGGGAGCGTCGTCGTCGGTCAATGGCGAGGACCTGGGCGAGGCCCTCGGAGAAGCCGGATCCACCACGACAACCACGGCTGATCCGGCTCGTCCCACGATGTTGCTCAGGCTCGGGGTCGTCTCGGTTCCCGCCACCGCGGCCGACGGTCTGGACCGGTGCAGCAACCCCATCAGCTATGCCGCGGAGAACCTGGTCGACCAGGTGAACGAGAGCGCGTGGCGGATGGACGGAGACGGAACCGGCCAATCGCTGACCTTCAGCCTCGACGGGTCGCACCATCTGTCGGAGGTCGGGATCGTGCCGGGCTACGCCAAGATCGACCCCTGCGATGGCGCCGACCGGTTCGTGCAGAACCGCCGGGTGACCACCGCGACCTGGTTGTTCGACGATGGCAGCTCGGTCACCCAGCCGCTGGTCGACACGCCGACGATGCAGACGACCGCGGTCAACGTCACCACCACCAACGTGGTGCTGCGGATCGACGGGGTCACCAGCAGCCCGGAGCGGGACTTCACCGCCCTCTCCGAGGTCACCGTGCGCGGCAGCTGACGGGCCGCGAGGCTGTGGCCATGGACTCCGCGGACACGTCCACCAACCTGCTGCCGCCGACCGACGACATGGCCGAGATCGAGCGGCGCTTGGCCATGCCCTTCGTCGATGCGGCGACGACCCAGCGAGCGGTGCGCCGGGTGCTGTTCGATCCGGTGGACGAGCGCATCGTGCTGCGCTGCATCGAGGTGGCGCTGGAGGCGCCCTCTGGCTCCAACGGCCAGAACTGGGAGTTCATCGTGGTCACCGATCGGGCCATCAAGGAGCGCTTCCGCGCCCAGTACCGCCGGTCCTGGTCGTTCTACGGCGGTCTGGGCGAGCGGTTCCGGGGCGGGGATCCCCAGACCGCCCGGATCCTGCGCTCGGTGCAGTGGCAGGTGGACCACTTCGCCGACATCCCGGTGCTGGTGGTGGCCTGTCTGGGACCGGGATCGAAGATCCCGTTCGTACCCAACCCGCCCATGATCGCCAGCTCCCACTACGGGTCGATCTACCCCGCGGTGCAGAACCTCCTGCTGGCGGCCCGGGCCGTAGGACTCGGAGCTTCGCTGACCACCCTGCCGCTGTGGTCGCACACCGTCGCCCGGCGCATCCTGGGCATGCCGCTGACGGTGGAGCCGTGCGCCATGATCCCCATCGGCTGGGCCAAGGGCCGCTACGGACCCAAGGCCCGCAAACCGCTCGACGAGGTCATCCACAAGAATCGCTACGGCGGCAAATAAGGCAGTTCCTTACGAGATGTGCCGAAGTCGGCTGGTCTCTTGACGAGGCAATGGTGCCCACGATCGACAGGCTGAGGCGATAGTGGCCGTTTACGGGCACTATCGCCTCAGCCTCGACACGGTGGGCACCATTGCCTCGACTACACCGCCGCGGAACCACCGAGGGCAGTCAAGGGTCAGGTCGAGGTCACGGAGCGCAGCGACGGGGCTCTCGGGCTGCGCCCTTGACTGCCCGGGCATCGCCGGGAACACACTGGAACGAGCCAGCCCCTCAGGGCTGGCTTGGGCGCCTCGGTTCCTCGTTGTAGCCGCCGCAAAGCCAGCAGCCGGGAGGAGAGCCGCAAATGACCTTTCCGGTTCAGTAGTGCCAGGGGAAGGCGGACCAGTCGGGTTCCCGCTTGGCCAGGAAGGCGTCGCGGCCCTCGGCGGCCTCATCGGTCATGTAGGCGAGCCGGGTGGCCTCTCCCGCGAACACCTGCTGGCCCACCAGACCGTCGTCGATGAGGTTGAGGGCGAACTTGGCCATGCGCTGGGCCGTGGGGCTGTTGGCCATGACCTTGCGGGCCCAGTCCAGACCGACCTTCTCGAGCTCGTCGTGGGAGACGACTGCGTTGACCATCCCCATGCGGTGGGCGTCCTCGGCCGTGTACTCGTCGCCGAGGAAGAAGATCTCCCGGGCGAACTTCTGGCCGACCTGACGGGCCAGGTAGGCGGAGCCGAACCCGCCGTCGAAGCTGGCCACCGCGGTGTCGGTCTGCTTGAACCGGGCGTGCTCCCGGCTGGCCACAGTGAGGTCGCTGACCACGTGCAGGCTGTGTCCGCCTCCGGCGGCCCATCCCGGCACCAGGCAGATCACCACCTTGGGCATGTGGCGGATCAGCCGCTGCACCTCCAGGATGTGCAGCCGCCCAGTGCGGGCCGGGTCGACGCTGGCGGCATCGTCGCCGTCCGCGTATCGGTACCCGTCGCGGCCCCGGATGCGCTGGTCGCCGCCGGAACAGAAGGCCCAGCCGCCGTCCTTGGGCGACGGTCCGTTGCCGGTGAGCAGCACGCAGCCCACATCCGAGGACTGCCGGGCGTGGTCCAGGGCCCGGTAGAGCTCGTCGACGGTGTGGGGGCGGAAGGCGTTGCGGACCTCCGGCCGGTCGAACGCCACCCGCACCGCACCGACATCCACGGCGCGGTGGTAGGTGATGTCGCTGAAGTCGAACCCGGGCACCGGGTTCCACGCTGAGCTGTCGAACAGGGCGGAGACCATGGCGCCTGGTCTAGTCGGCCGACACCGTTCCGCCCGCGCTCGACCTATTGGCGGACGAACTCGGCTTCGATCTCGAGCTTGACCTGCTTGCCGATCAGGACTCCGCCGGTCTCCATGGTCTGGTTCCAAGTGAGGCCGAAGTCGTCGCGATCGATCTCAGCGGTGGCGGCGAAACCGATGCGCTGGTGACCCCAGGGATCGGGCACTACGCCGTCGAAGGTGGCGTCCAGCACCACCGGCCGGGTGATGTCGCGGACGGTCAGATCGCCTTCGACCCGGAACTTGTCGCCGCCCAGTGGGGTGATGCTGGTGCTGCGGTAGGTCATGGTGGGGTACTTCTCCACGTCGAAGAAGTCCGGGGAGCTCAGGTGGGTGTCGCGGCCCTCGTCGCCGGTGTCGATGCCGGCCACGTTGACCGTGACCTCCAGGGCA
>DASXTK010000035.1:0-4001 GCA_036505485.1 Acidimicrobiales bacterium | reverse complement strand
GGGATGCCGCGCTCACCGACCGCAGCTCCATCAGCCTCGCCGGCGCGGGCATGACCCGGCAGGCCTCACAGAAGGCCTATGAGGAGTCGGGGCTTGGGCCCGAGGACGTGCAGGTCATCGAGCTGCACGACTGCTTCTCCGCCAACGAGCTGGTGACCTACGAGGCGCTGGGCCTGTGCGACGAGGGCAAGGCCGGGACGCTGATCGACGACGGTGCGGTCACCTACGGCGGCCAGTGGGTCGTGAACCCGTCCGGCGGTCTGATCTCCAAGGGCCATCCGCTCGGCGCCACCGGGCTGGCGCAATGCGCCGAGCTGGTGTGGCAGCTCCGGGGGGAGGCGGAAGCCCGCCAGGTCGACGGGGTCCGGGTGGCCCTGCAACACAACCTCGGCCTCGGCGGTGCCGCGGTCGTGACCATGTACCGCGCCTGAGAGCCAAGGCCTCAGATCAAGACAAGGAGAGTTCCCGTGCCTCAGTTCCTGAGCGACGAGTGGGTGGCGTCAGCCCGCAAGATCCGCGAAGAGATCGGCGAGTTGCCGGCAGCCAACACTCCCGCCCGCATCAACCTGCTGGTGACGGAGGTCCCCTTCGGTGACGGCGAGGTCAAGGCCTACGTCGACACGACCGCAGGGATCGATCTCGAGCTCGGCCATCTCGACACGGTGGATGCCACCCTGACCTTGGCCTACGACACCGCCAAGGCGATCCTGGTGGCCGGCGACACCCAGGCCGCCATGGCGGCGTTCATGGCCGGTCAGCTCAAGGTCGAGGGTGACGTGGCCAAGGTCATGGGTCTGCAGACACAGCTGCAGAGCACTGACCTCAAGCCACTGCAAGACCAGTTCCTGGCCATCACCGACTGAGACGACGCTGTCTCGGCCGGGAGGGCGGGGGGCTAGACGACTCGGACGTTCTGAGCTTCCTCGCCCTTTCGGCCTGGGGCGATGTCGAACTCGACCTGCTGGCCCTCTTCGAGCGACTTGAAGCCGCTGCCCTGGATGTTGGAGTAGTGGACGAACACGTCGTCACCCTGCTCACGCGAGATGAAGCCGAAGCCCTTCTCGGCATTGAAGAACTTCACGGTACCTGTGGCCAAGATCGACCCTCTTCACTAAGACAGCCGGTCCCTGTGACCGGCTGAGCGACACCGTACAGCGTCACAGCCCACTTCACGCGCCGCGGGCGTCATCAGCTTCTACGGCCAGGCGCGCCAGCGGGTGATCCGAAGGGCTATCACTGGGCCTGGAGGCGGGGTGCGGCGGTACTGGGCGTACTTGGTTTGGAGGGCCGTTATCGCTTGGTCGTGCTCGGTTTTCGAGGTGGTGACGCGGCCTTGTCCGTCGACTCGGATCCACCACAGGGCCGACCAGTCCTCGTCGTCGTAGTGGTCCACCAGCAGGCTGGCCGCGGGGTTGGCGGCCAGGTTGGCGAGGCGGCGCAAGGCCAGGGTCGACTTCGGCTTGGCATCCACCGCCGAGTAGATCGTGTCCTCGACGAGGACGAAGCAACACGGCACCAAGTGCGGGCCACCCTCCGGACCGATCGTCGCGAGACGACCGACGCGGGCGTCTCTCAGTCGCTGGCGCTGGGTCGTGGGATCCACCGGCCCCGACGGTAGGTCGGCGTGACGGGCGCTAGAACACTGGTCGTGACCGCTCCCCTGTCGCCCGACGAAGCCGCGGCCCGGCTCCACCCCACCGACACGCTGGGGCTCGGCTTGGCGACCGGGCAGCCTCCGGGGTTCCTGCAGGCGCTGGGTCGGCGCACCGACTGGGAGGAGTTACGGGTCTCGGGGGCGTTCCTGGCGGTGCTGACCGACCTCTTCATGCACCCGAACGTCCACTATCTGAGCTGGTTCTTCGGTCCGCTGGAACGGATCCTGCGCGACGCCGGCGCCAACGTGGGATTCGCTCCGGCGGACTACCGGCGCTTCACCCGCATGCTCCACGACCTCCGTCCCCGGGTGGTGGCCACCGCCGCCGCTCCGCCCGACCGTGACGGCTGGTGCAGCCTGTCCCTCCACGCCGGTCACACCATCGCCGAGCTGCACGAGGCCGGCGCCGATCCCGACCGGGTGCTGGTGGTCGAGGTGAGCTCGGGGTTCCCCCGGACCCGCGGCCTGCCGCCCGAGCATCGCCACGCCGTGCACGTCGATGAGGTCGATCTGCTGGTCGAGAGCGACGCGGCGCCGCTTCCGCTGCCCGACACCCCCAAGAGCGGGGTCGACGATCTCATCGCCGCCAACGTGGTGGCCCTGATCCCCGATGGGGCGACGCTGCAGACCGGCATCGGCACCATCCCCACCGCCATCGTGACCCAGCTGGCCAAGGGGGACGGCGGCGACTACGGCATCCACTCCGAGATGTTCACCACCGGGCTGATGCACCTCCACCAGTCGGGCAAGGTCACGAACTGCAAGGGCCAGTTCGACGGGGTGTCGGTGGCCACCTTCGCCGGCGGCAGCTCGGAGCTGTACGACTGGCTCGACGGCAACGGCGAGGTGGCGTTCCTGCCGGTGGAGTTGGTCAACTCGCCGGCCGCCATCCGCCACAACCGCTCGATGGTGACGATCAACGGCGCCATGTCCATCGACATCCACGGCCAGGTCGTGGCCGACACCATCGGCGGACGGCAGTACTCCGGCGTTGGCGGCCACGAGGATTTCGTGTCCGGCCCGGCGCTGTCGTTCGACGCCCGGTCGATCCTGTGCCTGCCGGCCACCATTTCGGTGCGAGGCGAGCTGCGGTCGCGCATCGTCCCGTGGTTCGAGGCCGGCACCGTGATCACCACGCCCCGCCACCAGGTCGACACCATCGTCACCGAGCACGGCGTGGCCGAGCTGCAGGGCAAGACCGCCCACCAGCGGGGCGAGGCCCTGGCCGCCATCGCCCACCCGGACTTCCGGGACGAGCTGATGGAGGCCGCCATCCGGGCCTCGGGTGGGAACTCGCCGATCCCCTGAACGCGGACTGAGGGTGGGGCGGGCTTGGCTACCGTGCAAGGCGTGTTCGGGGACTCGGAGAAACGCCACGCCCAGCACCTGACCGCTCGAGGCGCCGAGCTGTTGCACACGGATCCGGCGGGCGCCGAGGCGTGCTACTGGGATGCCATCCGGCTCGACCCCGAGCTGTACCCGGCCTGGTTCGACCTGGGTCTCATCTACAAGTGGTCCCGGCGCTGGCTCGAGTCGTTCGACTGCAACCTGCAGGCCGCTGAGCTGGTGGGCGAGCGGCCCGAGGAGCCGGCGTGGTGGAACCTCGGCATCGCCGCCACCGCGCTGCACCGCTGGGACGTGGCCCGCCGGGCGTGGCGGGCCTACGGGGTCGTGCTCCCCGACGGTGACGGGCCGATCGAGGCCGACCTCGGCTACACCCCGGTCCGGATCAACCCCGACGCCGGGGCCGAGGTGGTGTGGGGCCATCGGATCGACCCGGCGCGGGTCCGGCTCACCAGCATCCCGTTCCCGGAGTCGGGCCATCGCTGGGCCGACGTCGTGCTCCACGACGGGGAACCCCGGGGCTCCCGCGAGTTCGAGGGGGCCCAGCGTCCGGTGTTCAACGAGCTGGTGCGCTGGGCGCCGTCGGACATGCCCACCATCGTGATGACCATCAGCTCCGACGGGCCCGACGGTGCTCAACAGATCGACGACCTGGTCGGCCTGATCAACAGGGCTGGGCACATGATCGAGGACTGGTCACGCAACACGCGGCTGCTGTGCGCTCACTGCAGCGAGAGCGATGTCCCCCATGACCATGTGGGGGTCACCGTCCCCGAGGACGGATCCTTCCGGCGACTCGGCGTTGCCGGGCCGGCGGAGGTGGTGAGGGAGCTGGTCGACGATTGGGAGTTCTGGCCCACCCGCCGCTGCGAGAGCTTTGAAGTCAACGACTGAGCTTTCAGCGACACGACGCTCCGAGGGATGGTGGCGGAGCGGCTTGTTCCATCGCTCTTTGAACGTTTTTGGTTGCCTACCAACCAAAAACGTTCAAAGAGCTCCCGGA
>DASXTK010000034.1:0-2853 GCA_036505485.1 Acidimicrobiales bacterium | reverse complement strand
CTCGGCCGGGGCGGCGTCGAGGAAGTGGAACGTGGTGCCGCCCTCCATCTCGATCGAGGGCCGCGGGCGGTGCGTGAGCACGAAGGTCGGTGTGTGGAACGGCGGGTTCGGGCCCCACCAGCCCTTCCAGTCCGGGTCGTCATGCCAGCCGGGCGGGCCGAACTTGTTGGCGCCCATGATCTCGGCGCCGATGCCGTGACTGTGGCGCTCAGCGAAGGCGTCGTCGACTCCGGCGGTTCCGCCCGCGTCCCAGAACCGGGTTCCGAACATCCACTCGTGTAGACGCTCGCCCGCATGGCCGAACGGTGCATCGGCGGACTGCGGCTCGCCGGTGGCGAAGCCGTCGAGGGAGATGGACAGGTTGTGGATCCGTGTGAGTGACATCCGCGCGCTCCTCGATTGGTGATTCCTTTGCAATCGGTTCTGGGGAGACTGACCAGGGTGACCGGAGATTCTCATCGGCGCCGGCGCGTGGCTGCTACGGGCGCGCATGGTCGTGTTTACCGTGGTGATGTCCACGTCGAGGATCTTGTCTGGGCTTTCTGAGCCGACCATTGAGTCGTAGCCGCCAGGTTGGGCGCTGATGTTCCTGGAAGAAGGTTCCGGCGAGGTCCAGCCCGTCGAGCATGAGGACCTCGCCGTCCAGCCGTTCGACCTCTACAACGAAGCGCTGCTCAGCCATCTCGATCGCTCCTCGTGCACCGCCGGGGTTTGACCTAGATGATCGATTCCAAGGGATGCGAGTCAATACGCAGACGCGAGGGCGTCCATGATCGACGTTGCCTAGCGGGAGTTTCCCCCTTTTCATGATCGACTCTTGTGTTTGTGCTGGTAGAGGCTTGTTTGGCGAGGGCTTGGGTGTATTACCCAAGCCGGGTGGCGGCGCTGGTCAGCGGGTCGGGGCGTAGCGCTGGAGTCCGAACAGGTCGAACAGGCGACGTTGGGTGTCGCTCATGTCGGTGAGCAGGCGCTGGGCGCGGGGGCGGCCTTTGCCGCCGTCGTGGTGCAGCAGCACGGTCTCTCCGATGGCTTCCAGCTGTTCCAGCAGCTCGCGGACCGATAGGTTCAGGCCGGCCTGGGTGGCGGTGCGGCGCATGAGGTGCGCCATAGCCAGGGCGAGCACGCAGGTGAACACGTGCACCCGGATCTTCTGATCGGTCCAGTGGTGCATGGGGCTGAACGACACCACCTGCGGGTCCTTCAACTGCCGGAACCCGAACTCCGCGTCGGACTGGGAGCGGTAAGCGGCGACCACGTCGGCGACCGGCCAGTGGTCGCGGTTGGTGAACAGGATCCGCTTGCCGAACAGGCGGTCTTCCAGCCGGGTGCGGGCGCGGGTGTCGGTGCGCCAGGACAGCCGGAAGGTGGCCGGGTCCTCGCCGGTGAGGGTGACTTTGATGATCTGGTCGACCCAGCGGGGCTTGAGGATGGTGGCGATGTCGGCCTCGACCTTGCCGCGGGGGCGGCGGGTGTTGCCACGGTGGAGCCGGGCTTGCAACTCGGCCAGCTTCGCGCGGGCCGTGGCCAGGGTCTGGCCCAGGCCGCGCGACTGACCGGCGTGCAGCGTGGGTGAGTGAGTCAGTACCGCCCGGCGAGTCACCCCCAAGGCGGTGACCGTGGTGTCCACCGCGGTCAGATCGGCGAACCGGTCGGCATCGACGGGCTGGTAGCGGCTGCGCGGGATGTCCAGTAGGTCGGGGTGGTCACTGGGCGGCAGCGACCCGACGAACCCGATCCCGGCGGCTTCGACCTGTTCGTGGTTATGGCCGGAGTTCTGCCCGGCGTCGTAGACCACGGTCAGCGACTCGATTGAGTCGACCAGCAGCCGGTACCGGGCGACCAGCTCGTCGAGCACGATGGAGAACTGAGTGACGTCGGGCCGGTCGCCGGGGTAGGCGTGCGAGACGATCGGGATGCCGCCGTCGCGGGTGACCACCAGCGCCAAGCCGACCAGCCGCAGATCGGTGCGTTTCTGCTTTGCCTTACCCCGCTGCGCGATCGGCGCCCGATCATTGGTGGAATCGATGTAGGTGGCGAAGTTGGTCATATCCAGGGCGACGCTTGCCAGATCCAGCCCGTACCGGTCGATCATGCCGCCGTAGATCTGGGTCTCGACGATCCGCAGGTCATCCTCGCCGAGCAGGTCCATCGCGTCCCAGAACCGGCGGTGGTCCAGCGCCTGGGCATCCACCTTCACCCACCGTGGCCCCGAGGTGGCGGCCCACCAGTCGGCGAGGGCCCGCTTCGAGCACGGATCGACCACCCGGTTGAGCGTGGCCAGGGCCAGGTAGGTGCCCACCGATGCGCCCGCGTGAGCATGGCGGGGCACGACATCATCAACGAGCCCCACCACGTCCAGGGCCTCCAAGATGGACCACACCGCGGCCACATCACCGAACCGCTTATGCTGGCTGCGCACCGGCTGACCGCCCGGACCGCCGGCCAGCCTGGCCATCACCTCCTCGGCGCTGCCCAGATACTGCTGCGAGACGATCCGCGGCTTGCCGTCCACCCGGGCGGACTCGACCAGGTAGTAGTAGGTCTGGTTCCCGCGGCGCTTCCCCACGATCGACGGCATATATGGGTAATACAAGATCTTGATGCGAAAGTCCAGCACAAACCCCGATTCACGGCCCGCCGATCATGAAAAGGGGGAAACTCCCGCTAGCGCTTGCAACGCTCGTGGCGTTGTTCGCCAACCTCCTCCCGATGGGCACGTTGGCGGATCTCCGGGGAGATCACCTTCCAGCCCGCGTGTGCCTTCGACACGACCATCAACCGTGTCGAAGGCTATGACGTTGCGGCTGGTCGTGGACCACTGGCTACTCCCGACTTCGATGTTCCATCGCGTTG